>JARRNY010000067.1:0-14495 GCA_037384445.1 Candidatus Thiodiazotropha sp. | reverse complement strand
GTCTTTTCTGGCTGAGCGTGTTTCCGCCTGTGAAGCTGGCGGTATTGCGCGGCAGCGTCTGCTGCTCGATCCCGGATTCGGTTTTGGTAAAACCCTGTCCCATAACCTCTCTCTGCTGAAAAATCTGAACAGTTTGGCCGGATTGGGGCTGCCCTTGCTGGTGGGTATCTCAAGAAAATCGATGATCGGGACGCTATTGGGTGGTGTGCCCGTCGATCAGCGCATCCACGGCAGTGTCGCCGCAGCAGTAGTTGCGGTCATGCAGGGAACGGCTATCATCAGGGCCCACGATGTTCGGGAGACAGTCGACGCGCTGAAGCTGGTGGCGGCAGTTCTGTCGGCGGATTAGAAAACGAGGAAATTCAATTGAGTCGAAAATATTTTGGCACTGACGGTGTACGCGGCCGTTTCGGTGAGGGTGCAATTACCCCCGAATTCGTTCTCAAGCTGGGCTGGGCTGCGGGCCGGGTTCTCGGCACCGAGAACAAGAGCCGGGTTTTGATCGGCAAAGACACCCGTATCTCGGGTTATCTGCTGGAGTCAGCGCTGGAAGCGGGACTCACTGCCGCCGGTGTGAATATTACCCTGCTGGGTCCAATGCCGACCCCCAGCGTGGCCTATCTGACCCGCACACTGCATGCGCAGGCGGGCATCGTCATCAGCGCCTCCCACAATCCCTACCAGGACAACGGCATCAAGTTTTTTTCCGCCGATGGCTTGAAGCTGCCGGACGAGGTAGAGAGCGCGATCGAAGCGGAGATGGATAAACCACTGATAACCGTTGATTCCGCCAGGCTGGGACGTGCCGAGAAGATGGCCGCGGAGGGGCGTTATATCGAATTCTGCAAAAGCACCATCCCGCTAAAGACCCGCTTCCATGGCATGAAGATCGTTGTCGATTGCGCCAATGGGGCTACCTACAATATCGCCCCCTATGTCTTCGATGAAATGGGGGCGGAAGTCATTGCCATTGGTGATAAGCCAAACGGGTTCAATATCAACGACGGTGTTGGCTCGACCTATCCGGAATATCTCAAAGCGGCAGTGCGTGAGCATGATGCTGACCTCGGTATCGCCCTCGATGGCGATGGTGATCGGTTGATCATGGTCGATCCTCAGGGCAACGAAGTGGATGGAGACGAGATCCTCTATATCATCGCCCGCTCAAGGATGCGTGTCGGGGAGCTGAAAGGTGCGGTTGTGGGCACCCTGATGAGTAACCTGGGTCTGGAGCATGCCCTGCGTGAACAGGGTGTGGTGTTTGAACGGACCCAGGTCGGCGATCGCCACATTATGGAGCGGCTCTCCAAGAAGGGCTGGGTGTTGGGCGGCGAGCAGTCCGGTCACATCATCTGTCTCGATCGCAGTACCACCGGAGACGGTATTATTGCGGCTTTGCAGGTACTGGCGGAGATGCATGCGACAGGTCATAGCCTGCAGCAACTCGCAAGCGGTATGACCAAATATCCCCAACGACTGACCAATATCAAGCTCGGCAGCAAAACATCGCAGGACATCATGGAGTCCGACAGTGTGAAGAAGGCGGTGAGAGAGGCAGAGGTAGAGATGGGCAGTAGTGGCAGGGTGTTGCTACGCCCCTCGGGTACCGAACCCCTGATCCGAGTCATGGTGGAGGGCAATGATATGGATCTGGTAGAGCGCTTCACTGACCATATCGCTTCCGTTGTCCAAGACCAGGTAGGGGCGCAGCCAGCCTGAGGACGATTCTCCTTACGTCCCAGGGAGCGGGATGGGCAGCACTAATGAGAGCAAAGATGATTGATTTCGGGCGCGTTGGCCGTTAAGCTAGCGCGCTTTCTTTGGTTCGAGGAGTGAGGCATGAGAAAACCACTGGTTGCCGGTAACTGGAAAATGAACGGTTCGCTGGAGAGCGTCCGGACGCTGTTGGCGGGTATCAAGAGTGGTATTTCTGATGTGCAAAATGCTGAAGTAGCCGTCTGTCCGCCTTATGTCTACCTGGCGGAAACGGAAAAGCTTCTGCAAGGCAGTGGGATCGGCTGGGGCGGTCAGGACCTCTCCACTGAGGCGTCCGGTGCTTTCACCGGCGAGATCGCTGTCTCCATGTTGCAGGACTTTGGCTGCCAATATGTCATTGTCGGTCACTCCGAACGTCGTACCTACCATGCCGAGAGCGACGAGCTTGTGGCAAAGAAGTATGCCGTGGCGCGCGCAGCCGGCCTGGTGCCGATTCTCTGTGTGGGTGAAACCCTGGAAGAGCGCGAAAGCGGTATCACCGAGCAGGTGGTGGCACGGCAGCTGGATGCTCTCATTGATATGGAAGGCGTTGAGGCCCTGAAAGATGGCATCATCGCCTATGAACCGGTCTGGGCTATCGGTACCGGTAAGACGGCTAGCCCCGAGCAGGCGCAGGAGGTGCATGCCTTCATCCGCAGTCGGGTTGCCGAAAAGAGCGCAGAGGTGGCCGATGGTGTGCGTATCCTCTACGGCGGCTCGATGAAGCCCGATAATGCCAAGGAGCTGATCGGAAAACCCGACATCGACGGCGGGCTGATTGGGGGGGCATCCCTCAAGGCAGAAGATTTTCTCGGTATCTGCACCGCGGCCAACTGATTTCTGACAGGCAATAGCTTTATGCAGACAATTCTCGTTGTTTTTCACCTCTTTCTGGCTATTGGCCTGATTGGGTTGATCCTGATACAGCACGGAAAGGGCGCCGATATGGGCGCTGCGTTCGGTAGTGGCGCATCCGGCACTGTGTTTGGCTCCAAAGGTTCCGCATCATTTCTGACTCGCTTGACCGCTGGTCTGGCCACGCTCTTTTTCCTCACGAGTATGGCGATGGCCTATTTTGCCACCCAGCGTGATGATGGCAGTGTGGTGTTGGATGCGCTGCAACAACCCGCATCTGAAGTCGAACAAGCTCAGCCTCAGACCGATCTGCCTCCCATGCCGGCCTCTTCGGATGTGCCTGCGACACCAGTGGAGGAGAACCAGGAAGCGGCTGTGCCCGTTGTGCCTGAGACGGCTGTCACTGACGTACCAGCGCCTGAGAGTGTTGCGGCTCCAGCCGCCCCTGGCGATGAACCCGCGAACCAGGCCACAGACCCGGCACCGGCAGCAGCCGAGACGGATCAGCCGGCTGAACAGAAGGAGTAGTGTGGGTTATTGAAGATTTGCCGATGTGGTGGAATTGGTAGACACGCTATCTTGAGGGGGTAGTGGCGTAAGCCGTGCCGGTTCAAATCCGGCCATCGGCACCAACACAAAACGGTATTGCTTCCATTCGAGGCAATACCGTTTTTTAATGCCCGTATATAATTATAACTATTTGATTTAATGGAAAATTATACTTTTCCCTTAACTTGACACGGTTGTGTGGCAGAGGATAGACTCCTGCCTTCCCTGATGGTTCGATGTTTAAAACCATAACGATTAACGACACATACTTTAGGGGGGAAGCATACCCATGCTCGAAAACTATCTGCCCATCCTGATCTTTCTGGCTTTGGCCTTTGTATTGGGTGGTGTTGTTATCGGATTAGGTTTTCTACTGGGTACCCGCAAACCTGACAGCGAGAAGCTGTCCCCTTATGAGTGTGGCTTCGAAGCCTTCGAGAATTCGCGCATGAAGTTTGACGTGCGCTACTATCTGGTCGCCATTCTCTTCATTATTTTCGATCTCGAAATCGCCTTCCTCTTTCCCTGGGCCGTGGTGCTGGATCAGATCGGCATGGTGGGTTATATCGCCATGATGGTTTTTCTCGGCATTCTGGTGATCGGGTTCATCTACGAATGGAAGAAAGGGGCCTTGGAGTGGGAATGATTCATACCAAAAGATTCGCAGTCAGACTCAATCTACTGGTAGTCGATTTTACGGAGGTGCCAAGTGGGTATTGAGGGAATCATGGAGGAGGGGTTCTTCACCACCACAGCAGACAAACTGATCAATTGGGCCCGTACCGGCTCCATGTGGCCAATGACCTTCGGTCTCGCATGCTGCGCGGTCGAGATGATGCATGCCGCCGCATCCCGTTATGATCTGGACCGCTTCGGCATCATCTTCCGGCCCAGTCCGCGGCAGTCGGATGTGATGATCGTGGCAGGTACCCTGGTTAACAAAATGGCGCCAGCCCTACGCAAGGTCTACGATCAAATGGCCGAGCCGCGCTGGGTTATCTCCATGGGCTCCTGTGCCAACGGTGGCGGTTACTACCACTACTCTTACGCAGTAGTCCGGGGTTGTGATCGCATCGTCCCTGTCGATATCTATGTGCCGGGCTGTCCACCGACAGCCGAGGCGCTCCTCTATGGCGTACTGCAACTGCAGGACAAGATACGCCGAACCAGCACGATTGCCCGTTAAGGGCGCAGAATGATGAGTGGCGGAACGCATATGGGCATGCAGGAACGGCTTGAGCAACTGGCAAAGACGCTGCAGGCGGAATTTTCAGAGATAGGATGCCGTCTGGAGCAGAGTTGTGACGAGCTGACTCTGGTTGTGCCCAAAGCGCATCTGACCGAGGTGGCTACCCGCTTGCGCGACGATGAGGCTTTCAGTTTTGAAGAGCTGATCGATGTCTGTGGCGTCGACTACGCCGCCTACGGCCAATCGGAATGGCAGACTGACAGTGCGCCGGATACCGGTTTCGGTCGAGGCGTCACCGCCCTGGGGCAGTTGGAGGCGATGGAGGAGAACCGCTTTGCCGCGGTCTACCACCTGCTATCCATCACTCACAACACGCGCCTTCGGTTGCGTGTTTTTGTCGATACCGCAGAGCCGATAGTCGATTCGATGGTCCCGGTATGGGAGAGCGCCAACTGGTTCGAGCGCGAGGCCTTTGACCTCTATGGCATCCTCTTCAGTGGTCATCCCGATCTGCGACGCATCCTGACTGACTATGGCTTCATCGGCCACCCTTTCCGCAAGGACTTCCCGCTCACCGGTCAGGTGGAGATGCGCTACGACGCCAACCTGGGTCGGGTGATCTACGAGCCGACCAATATCGATCCGCGCACCCTGGTGCCGCGTGTGATACGTGACGACAACCGTTATCTTGGCGAGGATAACGAAACCCAGGACGCCGGCGATGCCTGAGATCCGCAACTACACCCTGAACTTTGGTCCCCAACATCCCGCCGCCCATGGCGTGCTGCGTCTGGTGCTGGAGATGGACGGCGAGGTCATCGAGCGCGCTGACCCGCATATCGGCCTGCTCCACCGCGCCACCGAGAAGCTGGCGGAGAGCAAGCCCTATAACCAAAGCATCCCCTACATGGACCGTCTCGACTATGTGTCGATGATGTGCAATGAGCACGGCTATGTACGGGCTATTGAGAAACTCCTGAACATCGAACCGCCGGTGCGCGCGCAGTACATCCGCACCATGTTCGATGAGCTCACCCGCATCCTCAATCATCTGATGTGGCTGGGCACCCATGCGCTGGATGTGGGAGCGATGGCGGTTTTCCTCTACGCCTTCCGTGAGCGCGAGGATCTGCTCGACTGTTACGAAGCCGTCTCCGGTGCGCGTATGCATGCGGCTTACTACCGGCCGGGCGGCGTCTACCGCGATCTGCCCGATCAGATGCCCAAGTACCAGGCCAGCCAGTGGGTCACCGGACGTGATGTGGAGGAGCGCAACGAGACCCGTCAGGGTTCGCTGCTCGACTTCATCGAGGATTTCTCCAACCGTTTTCCCAAGCTGGTAGACGAGTACGAGACCCTGTTGACCGACAACCGTATCTGGAAGCAGCGTACTGTCGGTATCGGTGTGGTCTCCCCCGAGCGCGCCATGCAGCTAGGCTTCACCGGTCCCATGCTGCGCGGCTCCGGTATCGCCTGGGATCTGCGCAAGAAACAGTCCTATGCCGCCTACGACAAGGTGGAGTTCGATATCCCGGTGGGCACCAACGGCGACTGTTACGACCGCTATCTGGTGCGCATGGAGGAGATGCGCCAATCGAACCGTATCGTCAAGCAGTGTATTGAGTGGCTGCGCAATAACCCCGGCCCTGTGATTCTGGATGAGCACAAGGTCGCTGTACCCTCCCGCACCGAGATGAAAGACGACATGGAGAGTTTGATCCACCACTTCAAGCTCTTCACCGAGGGTTTCTGCACGCCCAAGGGCGAAGCCTATGCGGCTGTGGAAGCGCCGAAAGGGGAGTTCGGTTGTTACATCATCTCCGATGGTGCCAACAAACCTTACCGACTGAAGATCCGTGCCCCGGGCTTTGCCCATCTCGCCGCCATGGATGAGATGGTCAACGGACACATGCTGGCCGACGTGGTAGCGGTCATCGGCACCATGGATGTGGTGTTCGGCGAGATAGACAGATAAGCGAATGAGTACAACTGCAGTGAAAGACGTGAGCGAACTCTTCAATCCGGAAGTGAGGGCGGATATCGACCGCTGGGTCGCCAAGTATCCCCCCGAGTGGAAGCAGTCTGCCGTGATGGCCGCCCTGCGTATCGTGCAGGACGACAATGGCGGTTGGCTCACCACCGAGCTGATGGATGATGTGGCCGCCTATCTCGATATGCCGCCGATTGCGGTCTATGAGGTCGCCACCTTCTACTCTATGTACGAGCTAAAGCCGGTCGGCAAACACAAGATCTGCGTCTGCACCAATGTCTCCTGCATGATCAACAGGGCCGACACCATCGTCGAGCATCTGGAAAAACGCCTTGGAATCGGCTTTGGTGAAATCACCGAGGATGGCCGTTACTCCCTCAAGGAAGTGGAGTGTCTGGGCGCTTGTGGTGGTGCGCCCATGATGCAGATCGGTAAACAGTATTACGAAAATCTCACCCCCGAGATCGTCGATGCGATCCTCGAGGGTCTGGAGTAGCCCATGGCCAACGAAGTCTGCCTGCGCACCCTCGACCTGGAACGCCCCTGGCTGCTGGAGCAGTACCAGAGCCGTGGCGGCTATGCCATGTTGAAGAAGGTACTCAGCGAGAAGATGCCGCCGGAGGCGATCATCGAAGAGGTGAAGAAATCGGGTCTGCGCGGCCGTGGTGGCGCCGGATTTCCCACCGGTCTCAAGTGGAGTTTCATTTCGCGCAACGCCCCCGGTCAGAAGTATGTGGTCTGCAACTCTGACGAAGGCGAACCCGGCACCTTCAAGGATCGGGACATCCTGCGCTACAACCCCCATCAGCTGATCGAGGGCATGATCCTGTGCGGTTATGCCATCGGTGCGACCCGCGGCTACAACTATATCCGTGGCGAATTCTGGGAACCCTACGAGCGTTTCGAGCAGGCCCTGGAAGAGGCGCGCGAAGCGGGCTATCTGGGTGAGAACCTGCTTGGCTCCGGTTTCGATTTCGAACTGCATACCCATCTGGGTGCCGGCGCCTACATCTGTGGTGAGGAGACGGCTCTACTGGAGTCGATCGAGGGCAAGAAGGGACAGCCGCGCTACAAGCCGCCATTCCCCGCCCACTTCGGTCTCTATGGCTGCCCTACCGTTATCAATAATACCGAGTCGTTGGCCTCTATCCCGATGATTCTGGAGAAGGGAGGCGACTGGTTCGCCGAGATCGGCGTCAAGAACAGCGGCGGCCCCAAGCTCTTCTCCATCTCCGGTAATATCAACAACCCCGGCGTCTTCGAGATTCCCATGGGTACCCCCTTCTCAAAGCTGCTGGAGATGGCTGGCGGCATGAAGGATGGCCGCAAAATGAAGGCGGTAATCCCCGGTGGTTCCTCTGCCCCAATCATCCCAGGTGAGCAGATGATGGATCTGAATATGGACTACGACAGCATTGCCAGTGCCGGCTCCATGCTGGGGTCCGGTGCGGTGGTGGTGCTCGACGACACCAACTGCATGGTCAAGGTGCTGGAGCGCATGTCCTACTTCTACCACGAAGAGTCCTGCGGTCAGTGCACTCCCTGTCGCGAAGGCACCGGCTGGCTCTACCGTGTGGTGCACCGCATCGAAAGCGGACAGGGTCGTCAGGAAGACCTGGATCTGCTCGAAGACGTGGCTGGCAAGATCGCCGGCCGTACCATCTGCGCTTTGGGCGATGCAGCGGCGATGCCGGTACAGGGCATGCTGCGCCATTTTCGCGACGAGTTTCAGTATCACATCGACCACAAGCGCTGCATGGTCGGGATCGGCTGAGGTCAGTTAGAGACAGAACATACGATGACAGATTCCACAGTCACCATTGAAGTCGACGGCAGGGAACTGCAGGCGAAAGCCGGCAGTATGCTGATCGAGGTCACCGATGCGGCGGGTATCCGCATTCCCCGTTTCTGCTATCACAAGAAACTCTCCGTCGCCGCCAATTGCCGTATGTGCCTGGTGGAAGTGGAGAAGGCGCCCAAGCCGCTGCCGGCCTGCGCCACTCCCGTCGCCGACGGTATGAAGGTCTACACCCGCTCACCCAAGGCGCTGGCGGCACAGAAGGGAACCATGGAGTTCCTGCTCATCAACCACCCCCTCGACTGCCCGATCTGCGATCAGGGCGGTGAGTGTGAGCTGCAGGATGTGGCCATGGGCTACGGCGGCGATGTCTCCCGCTACACTGAACGCAAGCGGGTCGTGGGCGACAAGAACATCGGCCCGCTGATCGCCACCGACATGACCCGCTGTATCCACTGTACCCGTTGCGTGCGCTTCGGTCAGGAGATCGCCGGCATCCGTGAACTGGGCGCCACCGGTCGCGGCGAACACATGCAGATCGGCACCTATATTGAGAAGAGCGTGGATTCGGAACTCTCCGGCAACATCATCGATCTCTGTCCGGTAGGCGCCCTCACTTCCAAGCCTTTCCGCTTCAGCGCGCGCGCCTGGGAGCTGACCCAGGTAGAGGGCATCGCGCCCCACGACGGCCTGGGCTCCAACATCAATCTGCACCTGCGCGGCAACAAAGTGATGCGGGTCCACCCCCGTGACAACGAGTCGATCAATGAGACCTGGATCTCCGACCGGGATCGTTACAGTTATGAGGGTCTCTACAGCGCTGATCGGTTGACCGTCCCGATGGTCAAGAAGGGTGGCGAATGGCAGGAAGCCAGCTGGGAGATAGCCCTGGAAATGGCTGCCGCCAGCCTGAAAGAGATCGCTGAAGGCGAGCAGATCGGGGCTTTGGTGTCACCGGCCTCGACCCTGGAAGAGCTCTACCTGGCGCAGAAGCTGATGCGTGGACTCGGCAGCAACAATATCGACAGCCGACTGCGTCAGGGCGATTTCCGGTTGGACGACGGATCATCCGGCATCAGCTGGCTAGGCATGAAGATCGCCGATGTGGACAAGCTGAATGCCGCGCTGATCGTCGGCGGCAACCTGCGTAAGGAACAGCCGATCCTGGCCCATCGCCTGCGCAAAGCGGCGCTGGCCGGGGCCGATCTCCACTATCTCAATCCGCTGCGGCTCGAGTTGAGCTACGCGGCAAATCAATCCGTGGTCAGCCCTGCCGCTTTAGTCGATAGTCTGGCCGCTGTCGCCAAGGCAGCCGGCGCCAAAGGCGAGGGTGCAGCGGCTGAGTTGATCAAATCGGCCGAGGCCGACGACACAGCCAAGGCCACCGCCGAAGCCTTGAAAAAGGCCGATGCGGGGGCAGTGATGCTGGGCGCACTGGCTCAGTCTCATCCCGATTATGCCCTGCTTGCCATTTTGGCCGCCGAACTGGCCAAGGCTACCGGCGCTACCCTCTCTGTGGTGGCTACCGCAGCCAATACCCTGGGCGCTCAGTTGGCCGGCGCGGTTCCCACCCTTCAAGCCGGTGCTCAGGTGACCGGGCAGGCTGGGTTGGATGTCTCGAAATTGCTGAAGATGCCCCGCAAGGGCTATCTGCTGATGGGCGTCGAACCCGGACTCGACTTCTGTGAGGGGGCGCTCTCCATCAGCGCACTCCAGAGCGCTGACATCGTGGTGGCCCTGAGCGCCTACCGCAGCCCTCAACTCGAGGACTGTGCGGATATTCTGCTACCCATGGGCCTCTTTGCAGAGACCTCCGGTACCTATGTGAATGGGGAAGGGGTCTGGCAGAGCAGCCGCGGCGCGGTCAAACCTCAGGGCGAAGCGCGTCCCGCTTGGAAGATTCTGCGGGTGTTGGGCAATCTGCTCGATGTGGAAGGTTTCGACTACACCGACGCGGAACAAGTGAGCGATGAACTCAAGGCGCTCTGTAGTTCGGAGCTGCCCGCCAACAGCTTCAGCCTGGCGGGAAAAGCTGAACATAAACTGGCAGCGGCAACTCTTCTGCGTGCCGGCGACACGCCGCTCTACGCAACCGATCCGCTGGTACGCCGGGCAGAAGCCCTGCAGCAGACCCAGGATGCCGGTTCCCCGGCCATTCGCCTGCATCCGGCTGAAGCGCAGCGGCTTGGTCTGAGCGGCAGCGAGCAGGCGTTGGTGAAACAGAACGGCTATCAGGCAAATCTGCCTTTGCAGCTGGATGAAAGCCTGCCTGAGGGTTGTGCCTGGATCTCGACAGGGCTGGCGGGGACTGCCGAGTTGGGGCAGCCCTTTGGCGAAGTGACGGTGGAGAAGGCGTAAGCGATGGAACTATTCAACAGTCTCTGGGCAAGCCTGCCTTTCGAACTGCAGTATATGATCTGGACCCTGCTCAAGATCGTGGCCATCGTCGCCCCGCTCATGCTGTTGGTGGCGTACTATACCTATTTTGAGCGCAAGATCATCGGCTACATGCACGTTCGAATTGGGCCTAACCGGGTTGGCCCCAAAGGCTGGCTGCAGCCCATCGCGGATGCGGTCAAGCTGATGTTCAAAGAGATCGTCATTCCGAGCAACGCCAACAAGTTGCTGTTTCTGATTGCTCCGTTGCTGACCCTGGGGCCGGCGCTGGCGGCCTGGGCGGTGTTTCCCTTCGATGAAAAGCTGGTGCTGGCCGACATCAATGCCGGTCTGCTCTATATCCTGGCCCTCACCTCCATGGGGGTCTACGGTGTGATCATCGCCGGTTGGGCCTCCAACTCAAAATATGCCTTTCTCGGCGCCATGCGTTCAGCGGCGCAGATCGTGGCCTACGAGATCGCCATGGGCTTTGCTCTGGTGGGTGTGCTGGTGGCCGCCGGCAGCCTCAACCTGGGCGAGATCATCAAAGCTCAGGAGGGCGGTCTCTTCTCCTGGTTCTGGCTGCCCCTGTTGCCGCTGTTTGTGGTCTATGTGATCTCCGGTGTGGCTGAGACCAACCGAGCGCCCTTCGATGTGGCAGAGGGCGAGTCAGAGATCGTGGCCGGTTTCCATGTCGAGTACTCCGGCATGACCTTCGCCGTCTTCTTCCTCGCCGAGTACGCCAACATGATCCTCATCTCCGCGCTTTGTGCGGTGTTGTTCATGGGGGGTTGGCTCTCTCCCTTCCAGGGCTGGCCGGTACTGGGCGCACTGTTCGACTGGGTGCCCGGCTTCTTCTGGCTGGTGCTCAAGACCGGTTTTTTCATGTTCCTGATTGTCTGGCTGCGCGCCACCTTTCCCCGCTACCGCTATGACCAGATCATGCGCCTGGGCTGGAAGGTCTTCATACCGATCACGATCGTCTGGATTGCTGTCGTCGGACTCGCAGTGGTCTATCAAGTGCCTTGGTGGTTCGACTGAGGGGGTCACTGATGAAAGTAATTACCAACTATCTCAAGAGCCTTTTCCTGCTGGAGCTGTTTAGCGGCCTCCAGCTGACCGGCCGTTATCTGTTCAAAAAGAAGTTCACGGTCATGTATCCGGAGGAGAAGGCGCCGGTGTCACCGCGCTTTCGCGGCCTGCATGCCTTGCGCCGCTACCCCAACGGGGAGGAGCGCTGTATCGCCTGTAAGCTCTGCGAGGCGACCTGCCCGGCGCTGGCGATCACTATCGAGGCGGAACCCCGGGATGACGGCTCGCGCCGTACCACCCGCTACGACATCGATCTGTTCAAATGCATTTTCTGCGGCTACTGCCAGGAGGCTTGCCCAGTGGATGCCATTGTCGAGACGCGGGTCTATGAGTACCACTTTGAAGGTCGGGAAGGCTCTGTCATGAGCAAGCAGGATCTGCTGAAGATGGGTGAAAAGTACGAAACTCAAATCGCCTCGGATATTGAGGCGCAGGCAAAATACCGCTGAAGCGGTATCGCCGACTTAGAGAGAACGGGAACATAAATGACACTTGAGAAGCTGATTTTCTACGTGCTTTCCGCTGTTGTGATTCTGGCGGCGACGATGGTCGTCACCCGTCGCAATCCGGTTCACTCGGCGTTGTTTCTGATTCTGGCCTTCTTCGCCAGTAGTGGTATCTGGATGCTTGCCGAGGCGGAGTTCCTGGCCATCGTGCTGGTGCTGGTCTACGTGGGCGCGGTCATGGTGTTGTTTCTCTTTGTGTTGATGATGCTCGATATCGATCTCGCCGTGTTGCGCGCCGGTTTCATTAAGATGCTGCCATTAGGATTGGTGATGGCCATTGCCATGGCGGCGGAGCTGATTCTGGTGGTGGGACCCGCCAACTTCGGGCTGGAAAAATATGCCGCACCAGTGCGTCATGCCGCCGATTACAGCAATACCGAAGAGCTGGGTGGCATGCTCTACACCGTCTATATGTACCCCTTCGAGATCGCTGCCGTGATCCTGCTGGTGGCGATCATCGCCGCCATCGGACTGACCATGCGCAAGCGGCCCGATACCAAATACCTCGATCCGGCCACCCAGGTGCTGGTCAAGCGTGCAGATCGGGTACGTTTGGTCTCCATGGATGCTGAGAAAGGATGACGACATGATTGCACTCTCCGACTACCTCATCCTCGGCGCCATTCTGTTTGCCATTAGCGTGGCGGGCATCTTCATCAACCGCAAGAACGTCATCGTTCTTCTGATGTGTGTGGAGCTGATGCACTGCCGGGCCGAAGGTTAAACCCAGACTGAATAACAAGTAGCGAGAGATATGGAAAATATCTATCTGACAATTGTATTGGTGCCCTTGATCGGGGCCATCATCGCTGGATTTCTCGGCGGCACTATTGGGCGCAAGGGCGCGCATTGGGTCGCCAGTAGCGGTGTCGGCATCTCGGCTCTGCTCTCGCTCTATGTGCTGAAGCGCTTCATGTTCGATGGCCAAGCGGTCTTCAATGATACCGTCTACACCTGGATGGTCAGCGACGGCCTGCACATGGAGGTCGGTTTCCTGGTCGATCAGCTGACCGCGGTGATGATCAGTGTGGTGACCTTCGTCTCCTTCTGTGTGCATATCTACACCATCGGCTATATGGCTGATGACGAGCACAACTGGCCAAAGACCAGTCTGGCGGGGCGCAACTCCTACCAGCGTTTCTTCAGCTATATCTCGCTCTTCACCTTCTCCATGTTGATGCTGGTGATGTCCAACAACTTCATGCAGCTGTTCTTCGGCTGGGAGGCGGTGGGTCTGGTCTCCTACCTGCTGATCGGTTTCTGGTCGGTGCGCCCGACAGCGATCTTCGCCAATCTGAAGGCCTTCCTGGTCAATCGGGTGGGTGACTTCGGTTTCATCCTCGGCATCGCCGCCATCGCCATGTACACCAACAGCCTCGACTATGCCGAGGTCTTTGCAAAGGCTCCCGGTCTGGCGGATACACAGATCCAGATTCTCGGTGATACCAGCTGGTCGCTGATGTCGGTGATCGGCATCCTGCTCTTCATCGGCGCCATGGGTAAGTCGGCGCAAGTACCGCTGCATGTCTGGCTGCCCGACTCGATGGAGGGCCCGACCCCCATCTCGGCATTGATTCACGCCGCTACCATGGTCACCGCCGGTATCTTCATGGTGGCGCGCATGTCGCCTCTCTACGAACTCTCCGAGACGGCGTTGAGTTTTGTACTGGTGATTGGTGCCACCACGGCCTTTTTCACCGGCCTCATCGGCATCGTACAAAACGATATCAAACGGGTGGTGGCCTATTCGACCCTCTCCCAGTTGGGCTACATGATGGTCGCCCTGGGTGCCTCTGCTTATGCAGCCGGTATCTTCCATCTGATGACCCATGCCTTCTTCAAAGCGCTGCTGTTCCTGGCGGCCGGTTCGGTCATCATCGGCATGCACCATGATCAGGACATCCGCAACATGGGTGGCGTGCGCAAGTATATGCCGATCACCTACTGGACCTCCCTGGTCGGTTCCCTGGCGCTGATCGGTTTTCCCGGTTTTGCCGGCTTCTTCTCCAAGGACGCCATCATCGAGGCGGTGGGTCACTCGGAGATCGTGGGTTCCACTTACGCCTATGTCATGGTGGTGGCGGGTGTTTTCGTTACCGCACTCTACAGCTTCCGCATGTTCTTCCTGGTCTTCCATGGCGAGGGACCGCGTGACGAGCATGCCAAAGAGCATATCCATGAATCACCCAAGGTGGTGACCATCCCCTTGGTGCTGCTGGCGATTCCCTCAGTGATCCTCGGTTATCTGACCATCGGGCCGATGTTGTTCGGCGACTGGTTCAAGGACGTGCTGTTCGTATTGCCGGAGCATGACACCCTGGGACACATCGGTGAGCACTTCCACGGGGCTACCACTTTCATGCTGCATGGCATGACGCAGTTGCC
>JARRNY010000066.1:0-20358 GCA_037384445.1 Candidatus Thiodiazotropha sp. | reverse complement strand
CTCTCCGGGGTCAAATTGGCGGAGAGTCTTCCCGCTGCCATGAACCTGCGGGGCAGCCTGCAGCCCGGTGAATCGATAATCACAGCGGATGGTATCTGGCTTGGTCGCGACTGGCTGCGCATTGCCCGCGAGAGCGACGAGCAGGCTGGTGTGTTGGCGCGCGAGGAGGAGCTTCGCGAACTCAAGACAAGCCTGGAATCCCAGGCACTGAAGGTGGACGAACTGGCCGAAGCGCTGGAGCAGGGTCGTGAATCGCTGCGCCAGGCAGAGCAAACGCGGGAACAGTGGCAGAGCCAGTACAATCAGATCAATCGCACCCTGTCGGAGATTCGCGCCACGCTCAGCGGCAAACGCACCCGGGCTGACCATCTGCGTCAACGGCGCGAGCAGTTACAGCATGAGCAGTCTGAGATCAAAGAGCAGATTCAGTCCGATCAGGAACTGATGGCAGAGACCCGGGAGCGCCTGCACGCCGCCCTCGAGTCGATCGAGACTCTGGGTGACCGACGTGAGCAGCTGGTACGTCGCCGTGATGAGCTGCGCGAAGAGGTCAATCAGGTGCGTGAGCGGCTGAACCGGCAACGAGCCTCTTCCCATCAGGTGGCTCTGCAGGTGGAGTCGATGCGCACCGCTCAGCAATCCCTGATGCAGAATCTGGAGCGCGCACGCGGTCAGCTGGGACAGATGGCCCAGCGCCGAGAGGAGCTGAAACACACCCTGGCCAACAGCGAGGTCCCGCTGCAGGAGCAGCAGGAGAACCTGAGCGGCAAGCTGAACGAACGGGCTACGGTCGAAAAAGAGCTGATTGAGGTCCGCCGCAGCCTGGAGGCACTCGATAATCAACTGCGCGAGCTGGAGCAGCAGCGTCACCAGTCCGAGCAGCAGGTTCAGGAGCGTCGCGATCAACTGAATCAGGCCCGTCTGCAGAGTCAGGAGGTCAATGTCCGTCGTCAGACGCTGAAGGAGCAGCTCGAAGAAGAGGGGCTGGACGTGGATGCGATTTTCGCTGAGATGCCGGAAGAGGCGGGTGAAGCCGAGTGGCACCAGCGGGTCGAGACCCTGGCGCAGCGTATTCATCGCCTCGGTCCTATCAACCTGGCTGCCATCGATGAGTTTCAGGAGCAGTCAGAGCGTCTTAAATACCTGGATGAACAGCATGCCGACATTACCAGTTCGCTGGAGACCCTGGAGAATGCCATCCGTAAGATCGACCGCGAAACCCGAACCCGTTTCAAAGAGACTTTCGACAAGGTCAATGCCGGCATCAAGGAGCTTTTTCCACGCCTCTTCGGTGGTGGCCATGCCTACCTGGAGCTGACCGGTGATGATCTGCTCGACACGGGTGTCACGGTTATGGCGCGTCCACCGGGTAAACGCAACTCCAGCATCCATCTGCTCTCCGGTGGCGAAAAAGCACTGACAGCCGTGGCGATGGTCTTCTCCATCTTTCAGCTCAATCCAGCGCCTTTCTGTATGCTCGACGAGGTGGACGCACCGCTCGACGACGCCAATGTGGGCCGCTTCTGCGAGATGGTCAAGACGATGTCGGAACAGGTACAGTTCATCTTCATCACCCACAACAAAATCACCATGGAGATCGCCAACCAACTTTCCGGTGTCACTATGCATGAGCCAGGCGTCTCCCGTCTGGTTACTGTCGACGTGGAGGAAGCGGCACAGCTGGCCGCTGTTTAGCACTTGGACGCGACGACGCTACGCATCGTACTGTTTGTCGCCGGCCTCATCTTCCTGGGCGGCATCTATCTCTATGAGACCCGTCGCCGCCAGCGGGAGTCGAGCCAGGCCAAACGCCGCATAGACCCCCGTGTGGATCACACCCCGCCAGGGGACAATGAGGTCGTCGATGACGACTCCGAGCCCACGTTCGAACCCGAAGAGAGGGAGCTCGGCGAAGAGCGCCTATATGAGCCTGAAGTCGATGATGACGAGGTCACCGAGCTGTTGGATGAAGAACGATCGACGGACACCTTCGAGAGCTTCCGGATTGATGACGATCCCATTCCCGGTATCGACCAGCCGGTCACTGCCCGTGGCGCATCTGACGAAGACGAGGTAGCCAAACCGGCCCGCGATCCGGCCATGGAGCAGCAAGACCTGTTCGGTTTCTCCGCTCAGGAGGAGTCGCCGGTCGATGTGCCCGACCTGATCATCCAGATCAATGTGCGGGCCAGGAAAGAGCCCTTTGACGGGGTTGCGATCGCGAAGGCGATGCAGGAGACCGGCATGGTGCTCTCCGACCTGTCCATCTATCAGCGCCTGGCCAGCGATGGCAGTCGCAAGGTGCTCTACAATCTGGCCAGCATGGTCGAGCCCGGCGTATTTCCACACAAGGATCTGAGCGATTTCTCCACCCCCGGCCTGACCCTGTTCGCCCAACTGCCGGGACCGGGTGACAGTCTGATGATCTTCTCCGATATGCTCTACACCGCGGAGCGGCTGGCAGCGATGCTGGTGGGCGATCTGCAGGATGAGACCCACAGTGTGCTGAGCAAACAGACCATCGAGCATCTGCGTGAACGCATCATGGAACACAAGCGGCAGATTCAATTGGCGCGGAGGAAGGGTTGAGCAAAAGTGAGTCAGTGGTGACCCGTATCGAGTCCCTGCGTCGAGAGATCAATCACCACAATCGCCTCTATTATGTCTACGATTCGCCGCAGGTCCCGGATGCTGAATACGACCGCCTGATGCGCGAGTTGCAGTCCCTGGAAGCGCAGCATCCCGATCTCATCACCCCGGATTCCCCGACCCAGCGGGTGGGCGACGCCCCCCTGACAGGGTTCGATGAGGTGCTCCACCGGGTAGCCATGCTCTCCCTCGATAACGCCTTCAGCGAGCAGGAGATGGCCGACTTCGAGCGACGCATTCGCGACCGTCTGAAGTTTGCTCCCGACGCGATCATCCACTATCTGGCCGAGCCAAAACTCGACGGTCTGGCGGTCAACCTGCGCTATGAACAGGGGCGATTGATTCAGGCGGCGACGCGGGGCGACGGGACCCGTGGTGAAGATGTCACCAGTAACGTGCGCACCATCAAAGCCATACCCCTGACCCTCGATGGCACTGACTGGCCGGATGTGCTGGAGGTTCGTGGTGAGGTCTTCATGCCGCGTGAGGGTTTTGAAAGGCTCAATGCCCGCGCCCGTGAAGCGGGTGAGAAGACCTTCGTCAATCCACGCAATGCGGCGGCCGGTTCCCTGCGTCAGCTTGATCCGCGTATCTCCGCCCGGCGTCCGCTGCGCTTCTTCGCCTATGGTTTCGGTGAGATCTCCAGCGGACAACTCGCCGCCACTCAACAGGCCTGTCTTGCCAGACTGGAGGCATGGGGGTTGCCTGTCTCGCCCATCGCCAAACGGGTGGCGGGTGTGGAGGGTTGTCTGGACTACTATCGAGGCATAATGCAGGGACGGGACGAACTGGGCTATGACATCGATGGTGTGGTCTTCAAGGTGGACGACCTGGCGCAACAGGAGCAGCTGGGTTATGTCTCGCGTGCTCCACGCTGGGCCATCGCCTACAAGTTCCCTGCTCAGGAGGAGATGACCCGGGTCGAGGCCATCGAATTCCAGGTGGGCCGTACCGGTGCGGTAACGCCGGTGGCGCGCTTGCAGCCTGTCTTCGTCGGTGGCGTCACGGTGAGTAACGCCACCCTGCACAACATGGATGAGGTTGAGCGCAAGGATGTCCGTCCTGGCGACACAGTTGTCGTGAGGCGAGCCGGTGATGTGATTCCCGAAGTCGTCTCGGTAGTCGATCCCAACCGCTCTGATCGCAGTGATGCAGTAACGTTACCGAGCCACTGCCCGGTCTGCGGTTCCGAGATTGATCGGCCGGAAGGCGAGGCGGTGGCCCGCTGCTCCGGCGGACTGTTCTGTCCGGCGCAACGCAAAGAGTCCCTCAAACACTTCGCCTCACGCAAGGCAATGGACATCGAGGGGCTGGGCGACAAACTGGTGGAACAACTGGTTGAGTCGCAACTGGTGGATAGTCCCGCCGAGCTTTTTCACCTCACATTGCAACAGCTCAGCGGTCTCGAACGCATGGCGGAGAAGTCGGCGCAGAACCTGCTCGATGCTTTGCAGAAGAGCAAGCAGACCACGTTGCCGCGTTTTCTTTTCGCCCTGGGCATCCGCGAAGTCGGGGAGGCCACCGCCCGGGCATTGGCCAGCCATTTCGGCACCCTGGATGCGATCCGTGAGGCGGATGAGGAGCAGTTGCAGGAGACCCCGGATGTCGGTCCCATCGTGGCGGCCCACATCGTGGCTTTCTTCCGCCAGGATCACAACAGCGATGTTATTCGGGAGCTGATCGAAGCGGGTATCCAGTGGCCCGATATGGAGCGGGTCAGTGAGGAGCAACAGCCACTGAAAGGGAAGACCTGTGTCATCACCGGAACCCTGAGCCGACCCCGAGATGAGATCAAAGCCGATCTGGAGTCCTTGGGCGCCAAGGTGAGCGGTAGCGTGTCGAAAAAGACCGACTATCTGATAGCCGGCGAAAAGGCGGGTTCAAAATTGACCAAAGCCGAAGGCCTCGGTGTGACGATTCTTGATGAGGCCGGCTTGAACGAGTTGTTGCTGCAGTACCAAGCCTAGCCCGACTATTTCACCCGGTCGCTTGGCAAAGTCATACCGTATGTGGGTCCTTCCCTAACCTGCTGGTAAATGGGGTTGCTCTTCCGCTAAGCTCTAAGAAAAGCGGCTGTGTCGGCATCTTGCGGACACCATTCGACTTCCCGGCAGCGAATTTCAGGCAGTAGACAATGAATGAATCGATGAATAAAGAACGTGAAATCATGATGGTGATGCGCAAGGTGCTCACCACCATCGTACGCGAGGTGACACCTGAGCATAAGAGCCTCAGACATCCGCTTTCGGATCAGACCATCCAGGATATCAGGCAGTGCCTCGGCCTGATCGCCGCCCGTGAGAAAGAGCTGGCTGATGCCGCGGGCCGAACCGTCGAAGAGCGTCCCTACTATGTAGACGAGCCGCCCAAAACCAAGGTGGTATCGATAGACAGTATTGGCAAGGCCAAACAACCCGACGAAGAGTAGCGTCTTTTTACGAGGCGCAAAAAAACGGCGGGCATGTAGCCCGCCGTTTCGTTTCAGATCAAACTTTGATTATTCCGTTGCGGGTTTCGCTTCGCCTTCGGCGGGTGCGGCATCCGGGCTTGCTTCGCCTTCTGCTGCAGCAGGAGCGGCATCCGGGCTCGCTTCGCCTTCTGTTGCAGCGGGAGCGGCAGCCGCTGGCTTTTGCTCAGCCAACTTTTGGTTGAAGACAATGCTGCTGTCAGTGCGCAGACCCTGCATATAGGCCGCAAGGGCCTGCTGCTGCAACTTGGTGATGATCTCGCCACGCACCGCATCCAGAGTAGGTGCTTCGGTTTCGCGGGTATCTTCCAGCAGGATCACATGCCAGCCAAACTGGGTCTGCACCGGCTCTTTGCTATAGGCGCCTTTCTCCAAGGCAGCGACAGCATCGGCGAAGGGTTTGACCATCTGATTGGAATCAAACCAACCCAGGTCGCCGCCGTTCTTCCCGGTTGGGCCGGTGGACTTGGCCTTGGCCAGTTCGGCGAAGTCAGCACCCCCATCCAGCTCTTTGATCAGGGCTTTGGCTTCTGCCTCTTCTTTGACCAGGATGTGACGGGCTTTGTACTCCTGGCCAGATTGGCTGGCATATTCCGCTTCGTAGTAGGTTTTGATCTCTTCCTCGGTGGGCTTGTGGTTTGCCGCATACTCCTGAATTACCGTCTGGGTCAGCAGCTTTGCCCGCAGCAGCGCCAGGGTGGCGGCGACTTCTGGTCGCTGGTCGATGTTCTTCTTTTCCGCATCCTGGGCAGCGATGATGACATTGGCCAACTCATTGAGCACATTCATCTGCATCTCGGGAGAGTTCTTGGCGTCGGGTACGTTGCGCATGCGATCCTGGAAATAGAGTGCGTACATCGCCTTGCTGACCGGTTCGCCGTTGACAGTGAGTAGGGTGTTCTCATCCATTTCCGGCTGCTCATCTGCCGTCGCCGACTGACTCTCTGCATTCGGGCCGGGTACGGTGGGCGTTGTGTCAGCCGCCTGGTTGCAGCCTGCAATCACCATGGCGCTGCAGAAGGAGAGCAACAGCATTTTTTTCTTCATCATCTTAATCTACCTTTAGATATTTGGAGTTTTCTCAAACTTCCCTGTGCCTGTCAGGCTGGAAGTACTTTTAAAAAGGGTTTGACCGTGACTCTGTCATAGACGCCAGCCTTGATATAGGGGTCGTCATCGGCCCACTGCTTGGCGCTATCGAGATCGGTAAATTCGGCCACGATCAGACTGCCGCTGAAGCCGGCCGGGCCTGGGTCTTGCGCATCGATTGCCGGATGGGGGCCAGCTATCAGCAGGCGTCCTTCATGCTGCAGTTGGCGCAGTCGTTCCACATGCTCGGGGCGCGCCTTGAGGCGTGCTTCAAGACTCTCTTCCCGATCCTCAGCAATGATGGCGTAGTACACGTCAGTTTTCCTCTTGGGTGGCTTCGCTGGCAGGCAGATGGCGTGCCAGGTAGAAAGCCTGCAGCAGGCCGAAAACCAGAGTGAGACCCATCATGCCAAACAGCTTGAAGTTGACCCAGCCCTGTTCAAGAGAGTGTGCAGTATTGCACATCTCAAGTTGATTGCCGCTGAACAGGCCGCTGCAATTACCGAAATCGATCTGCTGCTGTCCTGAAAGTTCCAACAGTTGGGATTGGGCGACAAAGAAGTCGTTGATCAGTCGCTGCAAAATTGGCTGTTTGCCGATGAACTGGCTGCCCAGCAGCACTATGCCAAAGAGCCAGTTGATCACGGAAGGCTTCCACATGATGAAGGTGCGGTCATGCAGTATCAGGGTCAGACCACCAAAAATGAGCAGAATGGCCAGGGTAGCAAGGTGCGTCTTCTCGACCCGTTTTTTCGTTAGCCAGTGGTAGCAGACCTGGACAATGGAGGCGACGATGGCCACTGCAGTGGCAGCGTATATATCGTAGAGCTGGTAGGCGCCGAAGAAGAGGATGACAGGAAAGAGGTCGGCCAGCAGTTTCATAGAGTATTGAGTGTTCGCTTGTTTGATTTAGTGGAGTGTCCTGGGAAGACTCCACAGATTGTAATATTTTTCCACCACCTGTCTGACGACCGGAGGATAGCCCAATAGTTCCATCTGCTGCATCCCCTCCTCGAAAAAACGGGGGGCTTCTTCGGGCAGGGCTTCGACCAATTGTTGGTAGGCTTCGTCGATCAGCTCGGTCTGGTGGCTGCGGGTGGCAATGATTGCCTGATTCATCAACAGCAGTCGCCAGGGGCGCCCCGGGTTCGTTTTTTCCAGATCCTGGCGGGTGGTTTCGTCCACGGCACGCCGCACTTCGCCGGTCAGCTGATAGAGCTGGCTGAGGGTATCGGGCTCGCGCAGGGTATTGGCGAGGCGGGCCAGGGCATTGACGATCGGTGCCAGGGTTCTCAGTTCTCCGCCGTGACGGGAGATCCAGAGCCCCATCGGTAGTGTCAGATCTTCCAGCTGTTGCGACTCCTTATCCAGTTGCAGGCTGGCTGCGGCAGCGGCCAGGTCGCTCAACATCTGAATCGCGTAGTCACCCAGCTCGTTGAGGTCGATCCCCTGGTCATCGAGAGTGTGCGCTTGGTTGTCCTGGCTCTCGATGATCTGTAACAGTTCGATCAAGCGCTGCATTGCCTGTTGCTGCATGCTGGGGGAGTGGTCGGCATCGGCTGCCGCACTGCCCGAACGGTGGCTGGCTTCGATCACGGCAGGGGCCGAGGCGTCGAATTGCTGCCTGATGTAATGAAGGTCTAGGCCGGGGAAAAGCATGCCGGCGATTGTAGCAGGCGCCATCCAGGGCGTCTTCCGTTGCTGGCAATATGCTGGGACAGGTAGAAGCGCCATCACCTGACCTCCCAACTGCCGGCGATGGGCAGGGTCTGGGATAAGCAGGTGCGTGCCTGTTTCGCTCGCTGTAAATGGTAAATCCCTCTATCCAGCCCTGGCCGCCCTGGGTATTGGTTTTATCCCTATCCGTCAGACTCTCCAATGGGTACAATCCGCCCCCATGTTCAATCCCTACGACCTGCATAGCCACTCCACTGCATCCGACGGCACCCTGGCGCCGGCGGCTCTGGTGCGCCTGGCCGACACGGCTGGGGTAGGGGTGTTGGCGCTGACCGATCACGATACCACGGCCGGTGTCGCCGAGGCCGCCCGTGCCGCAGAAGCGTTGAATATCACGCTGTTGGCTGGGGTGGAGATCTCCGTTACCTGGAGCTCTCAGACCGTGCATATCGTGGGTCTCAATGTGGATCCTGAGAATGCAAACCTGCAGGCAGGCTTGCAGTCCCTGCGGGAGTTTCGCGACTGGCGGGCCGAGGAGATAGGTCGCCGTCTGCACAAGTGCGGGGTAGAACGCGCCTATGAGGATGCCCTGGCTCTCTCAAACGGCATCCTGGTGAGTCGTACCCATTTTGCCCGCATGTTGGTGGAGCGGGGTATCGTTGAGGATGAACGCAAGGTGTTCAAACATTACCTGGTGAAGGGCAAACCGGGCTATGTGGCAGGCGACTGGGCTAAACTCGAGACGGCCATCGGCTGGATACATGACGCCGGGGGACAGGCTGTGGTGGCACACCCTGCGCGCTACAAGATGACCCGTACCAAGCTGCGCAGACTGCTTGGTGAATTCCGCGAGTTGGGTGGTGAGGCGGTCGAGGTGGTCTCAGGCAGCCACAGCCGGGATGACTGCGTGGCGATGGCCAAACATGCCGGTGATTTCGCTCTTCTGGCTTCATCGGGTTCAGATTTTCACACCCCGGAGAATCCCTGGGTCGCACTCGGACGGCTGCCGATGCTGCCAACCGGGTGCAAGCCGGTCTGGATGGATTGGCAGATAGCGGGGCAACAGAGTCAGGCCTGCAGGGCCGTATGAGCAATAGAGTCCATGGCGCAGTTTTTTCAGATACATCCCGACAATCCCCAGCTTCGTCTGATCAAGCAGGCGGTGGCAATCATCCGTGACGGCGGTGTGGTGATCTATCCCACCGACTCCAGTTATGCCCTCGGCTGCCATATCGGGGACAAGGGTGCGATGGAGCGTATCCGGCGTATCAGAAAAATCGATGAGGACCACAACTTCACGCTGGTCTGCCGGGATCTGACCGAAATCTCCAACTATGCCAAGGTCGACAACCAGGCCTATCGGTTGCTGAAGACACTGACGCCGGGTCCCTATACCTTTATCCAGAATGCGACCAAGCTGGTGCCCCGACGCCTGATGCATCCCAAGCGACGCACCATCGGTATTCGCGTACCTGACAACGCCATCGTCAGCGCGCTACTGGAGGAGTTGGGGGAGCCGATCATGAGCACAACCATGATTATGCCAGGCGATGAGATGCCCCTGACCGATCCCTACGAGATGCGGGATCTGCTCGATCACCATGTGGATTTGATCATCGATGGCGGTTACTGCGGCTTCGAACCCACCACGGTGGTCGTAATGACCGAAGACGTACCCGAAGTGGTGCGTACCGGCAAGGGCGACGCAACCCTCTTCGGGGTATAATCCCCCGATGGAAGGATTAACACTGATTCAAAAACTGGCCATTTTCGTGCTGCCATTGATCTTCGCCATCACCGTGCACGAGGCGGCCCATGGCTGGGTGGCCAAACATCTGGGCGACAAAACCGCCGAAATGCTGGGGCGACTGACGCTCAATCCGTTGAAGCATATCGACCCGATCGGCACGATAGCGGTGCCCCTGGGGCTCTATCTGATGACCGGTTTCATGTTTGGCTGGGCCAAACCGGTGCCGGTGGACTGGCGAAATCTGAACAACCCGAAGCGCGATATGGGCTTCGTTGCCCTGGCAGGCCCTGCGGCCAATCTTCTGATGGCTCTGATCTGGGCCATCGTTGCCTATCTCGGTGCCTTGGCCGTCAATAGTTTCAATTTCTTATTGCCCTTGATCTTCATGGGCGTCGCCGGCGTGCTGATCAACTCTGTACTCATGGCACTCAACCTGCTGCCGATCCTGCCCCTGGATGGCGGACGGATTCTCTACTCACTGCTGCCGGCGAAGCAGGCCCAGATCTATTCGCGGACAGAGTCGTTTGGCCTGATTGTGGTGATCCTGCTGTTGGCGACCGGCACGTTGAGCATAATCCTAGGGCCTGTGATAGCTTTGACCATCAAGATATTGCCCGCGAGCGATATCGTTACCCAGTTGTTACCCGTGATTCTCAGTCCCTCAAGGAGTTAGTTTTGGATCTATCCGCCCCGCCGTCCCGTGTACTCTCCGGCATGCGGCCGACTGGCCGGCTCCACCTCGGCCACTATCACGGTGTGCTGAAGAATTGGGTCGAGCTGCAGCATCAGCATGAGTGCTTTTTCTTTGTCGCCGATTGGCATGCCCTGACCACCCACTATGAGGATCCCAGTCTGATCCCTAACAGTGTCTGGGATATGGTGATCGACTGGCTGGCGGCCGGCGTGGATTGCGAATCAGCCACCCTGTTTATTCAGTCGATGGTGCCGGAGCACGCGGAACTGCATCTGCTGCTCTCCATGATTACGCCCCTGGGCTGGCTGGAGAGGGTGCCCAGCTATAAGGATCAGCAGGAGAAGCTGAAGGAGAAGGATCTGGCCACCTACGGCTTCCTTGGCTATCCGCTGCTGCAGTCGGCCGACATCCTGATCTATCGCGCCGCACAGGTGCCGGTAGGTGAGGACCAGGTGGCCCATGTGGAGCTGACCCGGGAGATCGCCCGCCGCTTCAACCATATTTATGGACGCGAGCCCGGTTTCGAGGAGAAAGCGGAGACGGCGCGCAAGAAGATGGGCAAGAAGGCGGCCAAGCAGTTCGACCAGCTGCGCCGGGCCTACCAGGAGCAGGGGGACGACGAGGCCCTACTCACCGGCCGCAACCTGCTGGCGTCGCAACAGAACATCTCCGGGGATGAGCGTGAGCGGCTGCTCGGCTACCTGGAGGGCAGTGGCCGGCTGATCCTTACCGAACCCCAGCCGCTGTTGACCAAGGCGTCCAAGATGCCGGGCCTGGACGGACAGAAGATGTCCAAGTCCTACGGTAATACCATCGCCCTGCGCGAGGATCCGGCCAATGTGGAGAACATGATCAAACGCATGCCCACCGATCCCAGTCGGGTGCGCCGCAACGACCCGGGTGAACCGGAGAAGTGTCCGGTATGGCAGCTGCATCAGGTCTACTCCAGCGACGAGACCAAGGTCTGGGTGCAGGAGGGTTGCCGCAGCGCTGGTATTGGCTGTCTCGATTGCAAGGGACCGGTGATCGACGCGGTACTGGCTGAGCTGAAACCGATGCAGGCGCGGGCAGCCGAGTTCGAGGCCCAGCCGGAGCTGGTCAAACGTATGATTCGCGAGGGCTCTGAAAAGGCCCGTATCGTCGCACAGGAGACCATGCAGGAAGTCCGGCAGGTCATGTCGCTCGATTTTTCCGGGTAGTCCCGGAAGAGCCAGTTGGATGCGTGTTTACAGGCCCTAGATCCCTATGGAACCGATCACAGAACAGCACCCCCATCACCATCCCGAACAGGAGGAGATGCCCTTCGCCATCGTCATGGGCGAACCCTATGCGACACCGCCGACGGATCTCTATATCCCGCCGGATGCGCTGGAGGTCTTTCTCGATGCTTTCGAGGGGCCGCTGGATCTGCTGCTCTACCTGATCCGCCGGCAGAACCTGGATATCCTGAACATCCCCATTGCCGAGATCACCGATCAGTACGTGCAGTACATCGAGATGATGAACGAGATGCGTCTGGAGCTGGCGGCGGAGTATCTGGTGATGGCGGCGATGCTGGCGGAGATCAAATCCCGCATGCTGCTGCCGCGCGCGGTGAGCGAGGAAGAGGAGGGCGAGGATCCGCGGGCCGAGTTGATCCGGCGCCTGCAGGAGTATGAGCGCTACAAGCAGGCGGCAGAGGATATCGACAGTCTGGAGCACATGACCCGCGATAACTTTCAGTGCCACGCCGAGCTGGTGGAGCGTCACGTGGAGACCCGTGATCCCGACGTGGATATGCGGGAGATCCTGCTGGCCCTGAAGGACGTCTTTCACCGGGCCGATATGTTTACCAGCCACCGGGTTGAGAAGGAGGCGCTCTCCGTGCGCGAGAAGATGTCTCTGGTCCTGCAGCGGATAAACAGTGAGAGCTACACTCGCTTCACCGACCTGTTCGATGTCACCGAGGGCCGCCTCGGCGTGGTGGTTACATTCCTGGCGGTGCTGGAACTGATCAAGGGTTCGCTGCTGGAGTTGGTGCAGGCGGACGCCTTTGCGCCTATCCATGTGAAGGCGATTGGCGCCTGAAATGTAGCGTATGAGGTCGTTCAGAAATGCTGGTGGGGCAGGGCCCCACCCTACACTATGAACGATGTGGTAGGGTGGGCTTTGCCCCACCGATGACTCTCTTTTCGCATCGAGAAAACCGACAGAGTACGGAAAACAGAATCCGAATATGGCATCCGAAGAGAAACTGAAACAGATTGTCGAGGCTGCGCTGCTGGCAGCGGGACGGCCTCTGAGCCTGGACCAGCTGCTGGCCCTTTTTGAGGAGCGCGAGCAGCCGGAAAAGAAGGAGCTGCGAGAGGTCCTGACCAGCTTGATGGAAGACTACCAGGGACGCGGCATCGAGGTGGTCGAGGTCGGCAGCGGTTTTCGCATCCAGGTGCGAGCCGGACTCTCCTCCTGGGTCTCGCGTCTATGGGCGGAACGTCCGCCGAAATACTCCCGCGCCCTGCTGGAGACCCTGGCCCTGATCGCCTATCGCCAGCCCATCACCCGTGGCGAGATCGAGGATATCCGTGGTGTCAGTGTCAGCAGCAATATCATCAAGACCCTCACTGAGCGAGAGTGGGTGCGGGTGGTCGGCCATCGCGACGTGCCCGGCAAGCCGGCCCTCTATGCCACCACCAAGGAGTTCCTCGACTACTTTAATCTGAAGAGTCTTAATGAACTGCCAACCCTGGCCGAGATCCGCGATCTCGACTCGATCAACCGGGAGCTGGAGCTGAGCGATCCCGATAAGTCTGATCAACCGGCCTCCGAGGAGGCTGGCGCTGGAGATGCTGAGACCGACGACGAGGTCATTGCTGAGGATTCGGCATCGTTGACTGACGAAGCGGAAGTTGGCGAGGTCGAGGCCAGCGACGAGCCCCTGCAGGCAGGCGAAGAGATCGTAGAAACTGAACAAACCAATGACCTCAGGGAGGAGGAGATCCCAGCCGCTGTCGAGTCATCCGACAATGCGGTCGAACTGGAGACTGAATTGAAGAAGTCCTCTCATGAGCAAGAGTAATACCCCCACCGGCGAGCGCCTGCAGAAGGTCCTGGCCAATGCCGGCATGGGTTCGCGACGCGAAATCGAGGGCTGGATCAGCGCCGGCAAAGTCGAGGTTAACGGTACCCTGGCACAGCTGGGCCAGCGCGTGGTGCCGACCGATAGCATCAAGGTCGACGGCCGCAAGGTCTCGATCAATCGCCTGGAGCCGCCGGAGCGGGAGGTGCTGGTCTATAACAAGCCGGAAGGCGAACTGGTGACGCGGAAAGACCCGGAAGGCCGGCGCACCGTGTTCGACCATCTGCCGAAACTCAAACACGGCCGTTGGGTGCCTATCGGACGGCTCGACATCAACTCCAGCGGCCTGCTGCTGCTCACCACCGACGGCGAACTGGCCAACCAGCTGATGCATCCGCGCCAGCAGGTAGAGCGTGAGTATGCGGTGCGCGTCATGGGTGAGGTGACTCAGGAGCAGCTGCAACAGCTGGTCAACGGAGTCGAGCTGGAGGATGGACCGGCCCGCTTCGAGGATATCGTCGAGTCGGGTGGCGAAGGCATCAATCGCTGGTTCCATGTGGTGATCATGGAGGGACGTCAGCGCGAGGTACGGCGCATGTGGGAGGCGGTCGGGGCTAAGGTCAACCGCCTCAAGCGGGTCCGTTACGGCAGCGTGATGCTCGAATCGGCCCTCAAAATTGGGCGCTGGCGCTATCTCAACGATAGCGAGATCGACGAGCTGTTGAAGACGCTGGGGTTGAAATCGGATAAACCCCGAAGAGAACCCAGGGCGCGCGTAAAAAAACCACAGGGCGGAAAGCCGGCGGCTGCCAGGTCAGAGGGAAAATGGCGGCCGGGAAGTAAGCCGCGACCCGCGGCCGGCGCGAAAGGTCGGCCGCCTCGGGATCTGGTGGAGTTGCCAAAGGAGAGGCGCGGCAAAGCCGCCAAAAAGCGAAAACCCGATGAGGCGAGTGCAAGTTCTGCACGCAAGCCCTCGGCTCCTTCCCGAGCAAAACAGGACTCGAATAAGACAGCAGATCCCTGGGCAAAAAGTCGTCCCGGCGGTGGCCGTCGCCGTTGAAGCCGACGCGAAAGGCGTTGGAGGAGCTCTTTCGACGCCTGTTCGACCACTATGGGCCACAGCACTGGTGGCCTGCCGACAGCCCCTTCGAGGTGATGGTGGGGGCGGTACTCACCCAGAACACGGCCTGGATCAACGTCGAACGAGCCATCGGGAATCTGCGTCAGGCTGACCTGCTCGATCCTGCCGCCATGGCTGATCTTGCGCCAGAGCAACTGGCGCTCCACCTGCGTCCCTCCGGTTATTTCAACATCAAGGCCAAACGTCTGCAGTCGCTGTGCCGCTGGTTGTTGAGCCAGGATGATCTGGAGCAGCTGGCCACGGATTCACTGCGGGAGCAGCTACTCTCGGTGCATGGCATCGGTCCGGAGACTGCCGATGACATCCTGCTTTATGTCTATGGGCGGCCGGTCTTTGTGATCGATGCCTATACCCGCCGCCTATTCTCACGGCTGGGACTTCTGGATGGAGAGCTTGGCTACGAAACGCTGCGCGCTACTTTCGAACAGACCTTGCCGCCGGATGTGGAGATGTTCAACGAATATCACGCCCTGATCGACCATCACGCCAAACAGGTCTGCCGACCAAAGCCGCTATGTGGAGAGTGTTTTTTGCAACGGATGTGTCAGTGGAAGAGGTCAAAGCCAAACGGCTAACCAGTAATTCTTAGCTTGGACCTGTCACGGGCTGCAGCGATGAGCGAGTCGCTTCTGGTCGCAGAGTGACGGCTTATGCCGCCGTCACAACCCGATTGCGTCCACCCTGTTTGGCCTGATAGAGAGCCGCATCGGCACGTTTGAACAGCTGCTTGGAACTCTCATCTGCCTGCATCACGGCAACGCCGAGGCTAAGGGTGATGTGGACATCCTTCAAGGATCCAATCACCAGGTTTTCCACGCTCTGCCGGATGCGTTCCGCCAATAGCCGGGCGCCTGCTTCGTCGGTGCCGTTGAGCACAATAGCGAACTCCTCGCCACCATAGCGGTAGAGTGCGTCACTGGAACGGATGGTCTGTTCAACGTTTTGTGCGACCTGACGCAGTACATCGTCACCGACGATATGGCCGTAGCTATCATTGATGCGCTTGAACAGATCGATGTCGAGCACGATCAGCGAGAGATCGCTCTGCTTGCGGCGGCTGTATTCGATATCCCGGCTGAAGTTGCTGTCGAATGCCGTGCGGTTCTTAACCCCAGTCAGCGAGTCGATGAAAGCGGAGTGAATCGCCGCCCGGTAGAGCAGGGCGTTGCGCAGGGGATAGAGCAGGGCGGCCAGCAGGTTTTCGATCTGTTCGATCTCCAACTGCTGGAACTTGCGGCCACGGGTCAGTTGGATGTCACCCAGGCCCGATTCCAGTACCTTGAGGTCGTAATTGAGTTTGTTTCTGCCTGCCCGGCGACCATATTTCAGGTTCAACTCCGCATCGGGTGCACGGTAAGTGAGGGTATCGTAGTTGAACTGGGTCTTGATCACCTGGGCGAACAGCTCGATCAGGCCCTCCAGGTCTAGGGTGGTCTGGAGCTTGCCGCTGAGCTCCATAATGAGTCCCAGTGTGCCGTTGTCTTTGAGAACGCTGGCATGAGGATCAGAAAGTACCCCAGGGATTTTGGTGTTACCTTCTTGCTGTATGCTTTGGACAGTACTCATATCGATCGACTCACTTCTCGGATTGCTTGCTGAGAAAATAGCGAAATGCATGCCAAAATTAAAAAACATAATAAAAACAATGAGAAAAATACATTTATGTGGGGCGGTGACGAAAATATGACGGTATTTGGGCGCGTACTGATCAGGAGCTATATTCCCATTCCGACAAAACTTCGTCATCGGTTTGAGTTTTCAGCTGTGAACCATTCGGACAATGCGGGGCTCTATCTCAGAGAATTGTCTTTGTCTGACCATAACCAGATTACTGGAGGCTTCCATGAGGCGAATGAGCAGTTTGTTCGTACTATTCATGATCTGCTCACCCTTGTGGTCAGCAGACAGCGAGGAAAAGCTGGGCAGTGGCCTGATTAACCCGGGATTTCATGATAAACCAAGCTGGTTCAAGCAATCATTTCTCGATCTGCAGGAGGATGTGCGGGAAGCCTCTGCCGAGGGCAAGCGGGTCATGCTCTTTTTTCATCAGGACGGTTGTCCCTACTGTGCCAAACTGCTTAACGAGAATTTCGCCATCAAAGAGATCGTGGACAAGACAGTCTCCGGTTTCCAGGTCATTGCGATCAATATCTGGGGCGACAATGAAGTCACCGGCCTGGATGGCGAGGTGAGCAGCGAGAAACAGTTGGCGGCAAAACTCAAGGTGATGTACACGCCAACGCTGCTGTTTCTCGATGAGTCGGGGCGGACAGTGCTGCGGGTCAATGGCTACTATCCACCCCATAAATTCAGTGCTGCCCTCGACTATGTGTCGACACGGCAGGAGCGCAAGCAGAGTTTTCGTGACTTCCTGGCCAAGCATCAGCCTGTGCCCGCCAGCGGTAAACTGCATCGGGAGGCAGGTTATCTTCAACCTCCACTCAATCTGCAACGAACCGGCGCCTCAGACAAGCCGCTACTGGTGCTGATGGAGATGAAGCAGTGTCCGCCTTGCGATGATCTGCATCAGAATATCTTGAAGCGCGATGGGATCCGTCGGAGTCTGGATCAGTTCGATGTGGCCCTGATCGATGTCTGGTCCTCAGATCCGGTTGTCACGCCGACCGGCGAGGCTATGACGTCCACCGAATGGGCCTCTGCCCTTAAAGTCAACTATGCTCCCAGTATGATTTTCTTCGATGCCAAGGGGAGGGAGGTGTTCCGTACCGAGGCCTATCTGCGGGGATTTCACACCCATGCAGCGATGGATTATGTGCTCTCGGGAAGCTATCTGGAGCAACCCAGTTTCCAGCGTTATGTCCAGACAAGGGCGGATGAGATGGAAGCCAGCGGCGTGCATGTCGATCTGATGGAATAAGGGCTCCGAAAGTCCGAAAAAGCTGTCGCCTGGGGTTCACTCAGGCAGTAAACTAAGGTAGTATTGCGCGTTCCAAATTTCCGGGTCGTTAGCTCAGTTGGTAGAGCATCTGACTTTTAATCAGGTGGTCGCAGGTTCGAACCCTGCACGACCCACCACTTCAAAAGGCTTGCGAGCGATCGCGAGCCTTTTTTCATGCTACTTCTCTTCTTTTGCGAACCAGGCCATAGGTATTAATACACTCAGGGCTACAAGCCTGGCTCAGATCAAGGCGTACCCCAAGGGCACTGCCTTTGATACATGGCTTTTTTGGTTTTTCTTTTATTAGTATGAGGCGAAACCGAAATAACCACTATAAAAATAAGTTATAGAGAATTAGAATGCCCGTCTAGAGGAGGGGAGCGTGAATCTGTACTCAAAGCATGAAGTTCTGAGATCGCATGTGACCTCTATATTCGATAGTACCAGTCGTTTTTTCATACCGTACACATAAAAGGAGAAAGTATATGAATGAAGCCGTTGCACAGGAAAAGCCAACAACTGAGGGATCAGCAAGGCTGGTCTATATCCTCTATCTAGTCGGCATACTGCTCGGTATCACAGGAATCGTTGGCGTTGTGATGGCCTACATCAATCGGAGCGATGCCCCAGAATGGTTGCAAAGTCACTATCAATTCCAAATCAGGACTTTCTGGATCGGTGGGCTTTATATGCTGATTGGCGCTATTCTGATGTTTGTACTCGTCGGCTATCTTGTCTTCCTGTTTTGGATGGTATGGCTCATCATCCGCTGTGTTAAGGGTATGAAATCGTTGGATTTGAAAGAGGCTCATCCCAATCCAACAGGTTGGATGTTCTGAAGAACCATCCATCGCAAGTCGGCCTGGCAATTTCCGCAGGGCTACAGCAAACGGAACTTGCCGGCCGACAACAATCCAACTCCAGCCACTAATTCGCTGAATTCCAGCGATCCGGATGGGTTCAACTCCTCTCATCTTTCAACCGAATCATGCTCTCAACCCTGGATACAGATAGAAAGTGGCCGCTGTGGAACGCACTATCAGACCTCTTTCTGGATACTGAACTGGCAGAGAGAGACTATCAGTACATTGCATTAAAGGTTCTTGATACCGAGATCGCACCTGAAGATGTGGTCACGATTCTCTGGTTTGAGGTCTTCCCGGCACTCTGCGACAACCTGCGAATCGTCATTGGTGAATGGGCAGGTTTTGACGAGGTTTGGCTTAAACAAAAAGTCGTTAACGTGATAGAGGGGAGAGAGCGGGCATACCATCTCTTCGGGATGCTCAGCGTCAATCAGGTGATTGGCATCATCGAACGGGAGTGGGGGAAATGTTGTCACTATCTTCCCGACAGATTCGCCGAAGTGGAACGGCCTTCAAACCGGGATATCAAACGACATCCTAGCAACAAAGGGGCGTTAAAAGCCTTTTGGAGTCGCCTGCGAGGTCGATGACCGTAAAGCAGCAGGCGTGTGAACGGTCTTGTCAGCTGTTGGCACTACATGCTGGGGCGAAGAATGGTGGGGCTGGGCCCCACCCTACGCACTGATCAAATAGGTAGGCTGGGGCCTTACTCTAACGAAGACACCGTCATTCCGCTTCCCTGCAGAAAAATCATGAATCCAAAGGGGAAGCAAACTCACGCGGGTTGTGGTGCTGTTGCTCCAGCGGTCTCCTCACATCCCGGACATTCGGCAAACACTCTTGCGGTGCAGGTTGCACAGCGTGCCTGATCCATCTGTTTTACCACGATTTTCAAGCCAGTTCCTTTGGACTCAAAGACATTCTCCTCACCGATCTCCGCCAGATAACCGCCACGTTTAAGAAACTTGTAGACGCCGGGTTTGATGCGGAAGAGATAGAGTTGACGGCCGTCGCGTTTAAGCCGCTGTGCCTCCTGTACCAGCATCTCTGCACCGGCCACATCGATAAAGTTCATGCTGCTGCCGATGAGTGCCAGATTACGTGGAGTGCGGTCTTTCTTCTCCAGGTTGCGCAGGCGTTCAGCAACATGGCTGACGGCGCCGAAGAAGAGTGATCCATCGACACGCACCATACGAAACTGAGGACACTGTGGCAGATGAGCCGCATCATTGAATCGACGCTTGGGCAGGGAGGGGTCGGGCACTCTTTCCCGCAACTGGGGACGGGATGTACGGTTGAGATAGGCCATCAGAGAGAGGCCAACGCCAAGCAGGATGGCGAACTCCAGATCGAGGAAGAGGGCAGCGAGAAAGGTTACGGTCATCACCGTCGCCTCGGTGCGGCTCGCTTTCAGGATCTTGCGGATATGGTGTCCATCGATCAGTCCATAAGCGACCAGCAGCAGCACGCCCGCCATGGCTGCATTGGGCAGATAGGCCGCCAGCGGAGCCACCAACAGGACGATGATCATCAGCAAACCGCCCGCCATGATGGCGGCTAATGGCGTCTTGGCACCCGCTTCGTAGTTCAGACCACCACTACGGTTGAAAGAACCGGTGGCCACATAGCCGGAGAAGAATCCGCCGACGATGTTGGAGAGACCCTGGCCGATGAACTCCTGATTGCCGTCGATATGCTGACCCGCCCGGATGGCGATGGAGCGGGCGATGGAGACCGCTTCAGTCAGGGCGAACAGGGTCACGGCCAACGCCGTGGGGGCCAGTTCGCGGAAGATGTTGAGATCGAAACTTGGCATGGAGAGTGGCGGCAACTGGCTCGGTAGTGCGCCGACGGTGGCGATACCGTGAGCCGGAGCATTCGATAACACGGAGACCAGGCTGCCGAAAAGCAGGGCGCCGATCATGTAGGGAAAGCGGGGAAAATAACGCTTGATAAGGATGCCGGCGACCAGGGTGCTGACACCGACCGCTGTGGCATAAAGGTTGATATCGCTCGCCTGCAGAAACAGACTGTGCACAGTCTCCACCGGCCCGACTCCCCGTGGCAACAC
>JARRNY010000065.1:0-13332 GCA_037384445.1 Candidatus Thiodiazotropha sp. | reverse complement strand
ATTGTCAACAGGTTTGGACTGCCTCATGCACACCTGTCCAAAACTGGATACGAGCCTCTACTGCCTGACAAGCGGCTTCCTGAGCCTCATGTAAGTATTCCGCGCTTCCGCCACACAGTGACTCCAGCATTTTTAACGAAAGCGGTGCATGGGATGTTTCATCCAGATGAATATGGCGCTCAAGATAGTAGTGGAAAGTGGGTGCACGATCTTTGCCGATATGCATTTTTGCAAGAATCTCGCGAAACATTCCTGGAATTACATGCTCACGCCCCAAAGCAAATGCTGCTGCAACAACATGGGGTTTACCGCTTGCGATAAATTCAAAGGATTTCTGCATGAAATTTTTCGCAGGTTTGGGTATATCGCTCAAATGTAGTGCGCTGTTAATACCATGCTCTTTCACCATTTTGATGAACTCTCTCGGCTTTTCCGCATTAGCGCCTACCTCTTCCATGGCTTGGCAGTAGAGTTCGAAATGGCTTGCATAGGTATTCCTTCCTTCACTATCTGGTAGACCAATATCTGATTCCTCTTCAAGAATAATTTCGTTGATGAAGCGCCGAACTGAGGGATCACCAAATGGTATCCACGGAACGTTGGTCTGAGCCACGGTTGACTGCAGAAATTTGGCAAGCGACATGAAATCCCAAACGGGAAATACATGATGTGACATGAAGCATTTAAGCTGTTCTATGCTCTGCAGGGAATGATAGACGGAATGCTTATTGAGACGTGATCTTGCCGATGTAAGATATGAAATATCCATGTATATACTCCTTGTCAAAAACTGACTCTCGAAAAAACTCTGATATTTTCATTGCCCTCAGGACGCGCAAGCACACGCCGTATCTCTCAACAGCAAAAAGCAGAGTAGTACATAGCGAAAATAGAGCATTGCGTGCAATTCGTATGCTGATACTGCTGGGGGGTGAGAATAGTCAGGTTATCTCCATATGCTCGATACAATTGATGAACGTCAGCGTTTTGCTTTTTCCGACTTGAGGAAAAAATAAGCGAAAACGCCGCGTTAACCGCTCCTTTTACCGCTTGAACAAGATGCAACGCACCCCTGTCAATAGATGGCCTGGTATATCGCCCGGTTGATGATTTGATCTTATCGATCGGCGATAACTCTACAGAATTGACTGTGTCATCAGGGTAAAGGCAGTGTGCGTTTATACACTCACTCGTCAGGGCGTACAACGATAAATATCCTGTTAATCTATTTCAAAGGAGTGGTAATGCCAGACTTTTTTCAGGCAAATTCTTTCGCAGTGTTCCGGGACGCTTTGTCATAATTCAAAGGCATTTGATGACCGGTTGTTGAGTGCTGGCTCTGGCGGATATAAGGCGCCTCGATCTAACCAAAAACATACTGCTTTGATCGCTGCCTGGTCTGGTAAAGTCTGTGATTGACCAACGCTGTCTTCAGCGTATGGAAGAAGCTCGTTGAAGGTTGATTTGCCCTGCAGTTGCCGTTTGACTCGCACTGCAAAACAAACTGTTGGCTTTGATGGTTTTCTGATAGGGATGTTGCAACAGATTCCAAAAGGTTGGCAGACTGGCTGCTAATCCAGTGGTAAATCTAAACTCAGCATGTTTGAGATGGTTCTAATCGAAGACAATCGGACATCAGTCGATGTCCTTGGTCTATTCACTGTCTTCAGCGAGACGTCGCAGCAGCCAGCCTCGGAAAAAGGGATTATCCAAGTCGGCAAAAAAATGGTTTTCCTGCAGCCATTCGCGAAGTTGTTCAGGAGTTTCGGCAGCCGCGCCGTGGTGTGCATGGAAGCAATCAAGATAGAACTCCCCCTGCAGGGATTGCCACTGCTCCTTGTCGAAGCCGTCGCTAAATCTGTTGGGGAAGGGGAGAATGTTGTTTTCTGACATGTTTCTTTACCGCTGATTTTTCGAACACTATGCCAGCTTCTGCCACAGACGGCCAGGCCAATGACTCGATCTCAGGTCCCGCAGTAGGTCACTTTCACTCGCTCATCTTCCAGCGGCGGTGCTGAGTAGTGTGCGAGGCCGGGTTGTTCGGTAAAGGGCTCGGCCAATACCTGCTGCAATTCATTGAAGATACTGAAGTCGCCCTGAAACGCGGCTTGAATCGCCCGTTCCACCTGGTGGTTGCGGGGTATCACAACGGGATTCACCGATGCCATCATCTCAGCAGCCTGTTGCCGGCCTCCTGGCTGGCTGTCGATCAGTTGCAGCCATTGGCTTTCGAAATCTCCAAACACGGCAGGCGTGTTGCTGGTCAATCGCTCGCCCAGCTTGCGGAAGCTGAGGCTGTAATCGAGATGGTGATCCTGCAGGTGCTGCAGCCAGGCGGTAATCAACTTGGCGTTATTCTCCTGCTTGCTGGTAAGGCCGAGCTTTTTGCTCATGAGTGAGAAAAAGTGCTCTTCAAATTGGCTTTGGAACTGTTTCAGTACCGCTTCATAGTCGTCCTGTTTTCCCTCAATCATCAACAGGCATTCAGCCAGCCGCGCCAGGTTCCATTGCGCCATACCGGCCTGTTGGCCGTAAGCGTAGCGACCGTACTCGTCGATTGAGCTGAAGACCTTGTCGATATGGAACTCGTCCATAAAGGCACAAGGACCGTAATCGAGGGTCTCGCCAGAGATCGCGCAGTTGTCTGTATTCATTACACCGTGTATGAAGCCGAGGGCCATCCAGTGGGCGATCAGTCGGGCTTGGGAGGCGACGACGTCAGAGAAAAAAGCCAATACGGGTTGCTCGGCGGTGGCGGCATCCGGGAAGTGGCGGGCGATGGCGTAGTGGGTCAGCTCAGTTAGTGCATCAAGGCGATTTCGTACGGCGAAATATTGAAAGGTGCCGACCCTGATGTGGCTGGCGGCCACGCGCGTGAGTACGCCGCCGGGTTCGATTGAATGGCGCATCACCGTTTCACCGGTGGTTACCGCTGCCAGTGCGCGTGTGGTGGGGACCCCGAGTCGGTACATGGCCTCGCTGAGCAGGTACTCACGAATCACCGGCCCGAGTGAGGATTTTCCATCGCCCCGTCGGGAGTAGGGGGTCTGGCCCGACCCCTTGAGTTGAATATCATAGCGTCCACCATCCGCGGGACTCACAACCTCCCCAAGCAGAGCCGCTCGTCCGTCGCCGAGTTGGGGGACAAAGTTGCCGAACTGATGACCGGCGTAGGCCAGGGCGATGGTTTGACCGCCCGGCAAAGCTTCACTGCCGCTGAAGATGCGCGCCAGGCGGGCTTTGTCGCTGCCCAGATCATTCAGGCCGAGCCGTGTGGCCAGCGATTCGTTCCAGGCGATCAACTCCGGTTGGGGAGCGGGCTCGATCTGTACAGGGACGTAAAAGTCATCCGGCAGCGTGGTATAGCTGTTGAGAAAATTCATCCCCTTAGTCTCGCATGACTTGCACTGAATTCAACCTGGATAGAAGTCAGGAAGTTGTCATGAGCCGGCCGGGATATCGACGAGAGGATCAGCTGACTTGGCAGAGGAGAAATCGGCTAGGAGAGTAAACTATCACGCAACAAATGGGTGAATGCCTCAGCGGTGATCGGTTGACTGAATAGGTATCCTTGGGCGTACTCGCACTGCATAGCGTGCAATTGGCGAAGTTGATCTTCGGTTTCAACCCCTTCCGCCACGACGTCGAGACCTAATCCATGCGCCATCAGTACAGCTGCATTGACAAGCTCGCGGTCGGCGGGGTCGACTGTGATATCAGAGACGAAACTCCGGTCCACTTTCAGTATGTCAAATGGGTATTTGCGCAAATAGCTCAGTGACGAATATCCTGTGCCGAAATCGTCCATCGCAAGCTTGATTCCCGCTTTATTCAGTCGCGCCAGAGCCTGTTCGATATCCTTCTGGCCGCTCATCAGTACGCCCTCAGTGACCTCCAGGACCAGGGCCTCCGCTGTCAGTCCATTGCATTGCAGGAGATCGACGACATAATCGACCAATGTTTCATCGCGTAACTGTCTTGGGGATAGATTGATCGCAATTTGAAACTCATGGTCGACCATTTTCCACCAATGCTTGGCATTGTTGATCGCCTGTTGCATCACATATCGACCTATGCCCAGAATCATCCCGGTCTGCTCTGCAATCGGAATGAACTCCTCGGGCGATATTATGCCCAGCGGGGGGCTGTTCCAGCGCAATAGGGCTTCAGCGCCAACTATTTGATTGCTCTGCAAGTCGATGACAGGTTGATAAAACACGGAAAGCTCTTGCCGCATCTGGGCGCCATGCAACTGCTCCTCAACTTCCAGGCTGCGCGAGACGTCCAGATTCATCTCGCGGGTAAAGAAATTGAAGGTATTTCTGCCCTGTTCCTTTGAGTGGTACATGGCAGTATCGGCATTTCTCAGGAGTTCAGTGGGTGTTATCCCATCGCTTGGATAGACTGCAATACCGATGCTGGTGGTTACCACCAGTTCCCGATCATCCACGCTGAACGGATGTCGAAACTGGGAAATCAGGTTATTTGCTACCGTTTTGGCATCGGCCAGTTCTGTCAGGTTACGCAACAGCACGACGAATTCATCACCCCCCAGGCGGCAGACACTGTCGCCATCACGCACAGCTGATTGCAGACGCTTGGCAGCCTGTACCAGCAGACGGTCTCCGGTATCGTGTCCCAGGGTGTCGTTGACTCGCTTGAAACCATCCAGATCAAGAAACAGGATGGCTACTTTGCCGGTAGTTCTCGCTGTCTCTTTGAGCAACTGGGCCAATCGGTCCATCGCAAGGAAACGATTCGGCAGACCGGTCAGGCCGTCAAAGTGGGCTTGCTTGATAATGTGGGCTTCCTGACGCTTCTTTTCGGAGATGTCGACATGTGTTCCGACTATGCGGACCGCATTTCCCTCTGCATCGCGGAGAAGAAAGGCGCGCGATAGAAGATCCATCCAATGCCCCTCCTTATGGCGCATTTTGAATTCGATGTGAAAATTATCGCGCCGTCCATTGATGTAGTCGTTCAGCATCTCCAACGAACGTTTGCGATCTTTTTCTTCGGTCAGCTCTTCCCAAGTGGAGATGTCGTTGGGCAGTTCATGATCCTCGTAGCCCAGCATGCTCTTCCAGCGTGGTGAGTAAAAGATTTCATTGTTCTGGAGGTTCCAGTCGTAAAGGCCGTCATTGGCTCCACGCATTGCCAGTTCGAAACGTTGCTCGCTGTTGCGTAATGCTGATTCGGCAAGCTTTCTCTCTCCGATCTCTTTGCTCAGTTCTCTGTTTTTCTCCTCTAATTCCAGTGTGCGCTTTTCGATGACGTTTTCGCGCTCTTTGACTTCTTCGCCGAGATCTTCGATCAGCTGATTGTTTTGTACTTGAAGTCTGATGTTTTCCATTAAGTTGCGATTAACATTCCGGGTGAACATGGTGGTCATGACCAGGTAGACCAGTGTCGCAATCGCCAGCGCATTGTGTTCTCGGTCTGCATAGATGAACAGGGTGGCCGAAAGTGTCAACAGCTGCGGGTAGACATAGAGCACAAAAGCCGGCAGGTAGACCGACAAGATAACGACAGAAGAGGCAACCACGCCAAACAGCAGCATGCACAACCCAATAGCGACTGTAAGATTATTGGCGATATAGATATAGGGAACGATAAGGCTCCAGGCGATACCAACCAGCAGGCAACCGATCAGATAGATCCGCAGCCATTGCGCATTTGTCATTCTTTTCGGGTTGCGCTTTCTTATCAGCCAAAGAGTGAGGCGGAAGGAAGCTGTAGCAAACAGGGCTGCAACCCATATCTCGATAATCGCCGAGTCAATGTGAGGTTTTAGTAAGAAGTAAAAGAGTATTGCAATGGAGAAGACGGTGGCATTGGATATCGGGGCTTGCTGGTAGAGTAACCGTGTTTGCTCTTCAGCGAAGATCGCTTTAAGGGTATCTTGCTGTTCAAGATTGCTTTTTGGCATGGTTCTTCGTGCCATTTTGGTCATTCGGCTCTGCTGTCTTGATGCCTAGCGGAGGAATTTCGTTAAGCTGATGGGTGTCCCTTTGCGGCTGTATCAGACATCTACCACCGCGATAACACTGATATAGCACATATCGCATTAGAGCACGGTTTTATTTCCCGTCATACGTATTGCTGGGTTGCTGAAGATGGCTGAGTCGGGGATGGTGCTCTGCTATCAGCCTGTTTTCACTGTCGCCTTGTCGGTAAATCGTGCTTGATACGCTGCGATTTTTCCAGCTGACACTTGAGCCTCGCCGGAAGGAAAGCATGAACCTCAATTGCAAGGGGGTAAGGACTCGGCAGGTTCGAGGTATCCGAATGGTGTTGTCGACACCGCATTGCCGACTCGTCAACGCACAAAATTTTCCACCCAAGCCCGGGAAGATCGACAGGTTTGGTATAAAACTCTTTATGAGACAAACGGTTGGGGAGAGATGGTGCCGAGGAGAGGACTTGAACCTCCACGGGGTTGCCCCCACTAGCACCTGAAGCTAGCGTGTCTACCAATTTCACCACCTCGGCCAAGGGGTCTCCGGTCTGGGACCGGTTTGGAGATCGCGAACTCTACAATCAGATTTCGTGTCTGTCAATGGTTGGTGGCCGTCTGGTGTGTCGGACTATCCGATACTCGCCTCCCACAGCCCAAGGACTGTGCGGAGTTGTTGTAACGGCATGCAGGCAGCTCTTAACAAGGATAGGTATCTGGTTGGATCGCGCCTGTGCCTGTGATAGCTTGCCGGGTGTCGAATCGGACTGTTGAGGTGTTGTACCTATCATGTTTTTCAGACGCATCAAACCAGCTTTCTGGCATCTGCTCGTAATCAGCCTGTTGATGCTTGCGCTGAGCCCTGTGCAGGCGGAGACACTGAAGCTGAAAGGGGATTTCATGCAGGGCGGGATGGTGATCGGCGAGACCACCCCCGGCAATCGGGTTCTGTTCGATGGCCAGCCTATCCGGGTTTCTCCCAAAGGGCTCTTCCTGCTGGGTTTCGGTCGTGATGATACGCTGGAGCACAGCCTGACGGTGCAAAAAGAGGGCAAAACGCTGGAACAGCAGAAGGTGGTTATCGGCAAACGAGACTATCGGATCCAGCGCATCGACGGCCTGCCTCCCTCAAAGGTGACGCCACCGAAACGGGATTGGGAGCGTATCAAGCGGGAGACGGCGATGGTGAAAAAGGCGCGGCGCCTGGATGATGCACGCACCGATTTTGCCAAGGGTTTTATCTGGCCAGCCAAGGGTGTCATCAGCGGGGTCTACGGCAGTCAGCGGGTGCTTAACGGTAAACCCAAGCGTCCCCATTTCGGTGTCGATATCGCTGCCCCCAAGGGTACGCCGGTGTATGCCCCGGCGGACGGGGTGGTGACTCTGGCCTATCCGGACATGTTCTATTCAGGCGGTACCCTGATCCTCGATCACGGCCACCAGCTCTCCTCCTCCTTCCTTCATCTGAGTAAGTTGCATGTCAAGGTGGGGGACCGGGTCAAGCAGGGTGACCTGATTGCTGAGATTGGCGCCACCGGCCGTGTCACTGGCGCTCATCTCGACTGGCGCATGAATCTGCGCAAAGCGCGCATCGATCCCCAGCTCCTGGTGCCGGCCATGGCTGCGGTCAAGAAGTCTGAATAAAGGCAAGGATTTACAAATCGCATTCCGGCTGCCATGCCCAGATGTGATAGAGTTTCGGCCTGAATCCTAGCGTATCCCTCTATTTTTCTGACGATGGAATGGAAATGAAACTGATCAAGCGTTTTTTGATTCTCCCTCTGCTGCTCGTGTTGAATGCTGCTCAGGCAGAGGATCTGATGACGATCTATAAGCTGGCACTGGACAACGATCCCCAGCTGCAGGTGGCCAAAGAGCAACTCAATGCCGCGCGCGAGTCGAAAAGCCTTGCGCGATCCCAGCTGCTGCCAAATATTGGTTTAGGGGCGACCTACGACTCGGTGCGGCGTGATCTCAAAACCGCCTCCGGCGTCTCGGTGGATGATACCGAGAGCTACAACGAATCGGGTCTCGGTCTCAATCTGACCCAGCCCATCTACCGCCGTGATCGCTTCGTGCAGATGGACCAGGCTGACAGCTCCATCGCTCAGGCGGAGGCAGAGTATGCTTCCGCAGAGATCGACCTGATGGTGCGCAGCACCTCTGCCTACTTCAATATTCTGTCGGCGCAGGACGATCTGCGGGTAGCGCAGTCGGAGCGGGAAGCGACCGGTCGTCAGCTGGAACAGGCCAAACAGCGTTTTGATGTGGGGCTGATCGCTATCACCGACGTGCATGAGGCGCAGGCCGCCTTTGATGCCGCTCGTGCTGCCGAGATTGCCGCCACCAACGCACTCGATAATGCCTGGGAGGCTTTGTTTGAGATCATCGGTCCCCAGCCCAAGAGTAATCTGGCGATTTTGGGGGACGGCCTGAAACTGACACCGCCGGTACCCAATGATCTGCAGTCCTGGTCGGACACTGCCCAGCAGGAGAACTACAGCATACTTGCCGCCAACGCCAACCTTGAGGTGCTCAACCAGGAGGTGGAGGTGAGCCGCTCCGGTCACTATCCGACCCTCGATCTGGTCGGCGGTTATAACCTGAGCCGCAGTGATTCGGATACCGCTACCGAAGCCGATGTGGCCTCGATCGGGCTGGAACTGCAGGTGCCGCTCTACACCGGTGGCGCAGTCAGCTCGCAGACCCGCCAGTCCCTGGCCAACTATCGGGCGGCTCAGCAGGGGCTTGATCAGACCCGGCGTGCGGTGAATCGTCAGGTGCGCGACGCCTTCCGCGGCGTGCTCTCCTCGATCAGCCAGGTGGAGGCGCTGAAGGCGGCAACCATCTCTGCTCAGAGCGCCCTGGAATCGACCCAGGCCGGCTATGAGGTGGGCACCCGGACCATCGTTGACGTGCTGAATGTGCAACGCAATCTCTTCTCTTCACAACGCGACTATCTCAACTCCCGTTATGCCTACATCATCAATGGATTTTCTCTGAAGTCTGCCGCCGGCAATCTTTCCGAGGAGGATCTGGCGAGGGTCAACAGCTGGTTGGAGAAGTGATCTTTCATGTCGGGTAACAGCATAGGCAAACTCTTTACGGTGACCTCCTTCGGCGAGTCCCACGGACCCGCCATCGGTTGCATTGTCGACGGCTGCCCGCCCGGACTCGAGCTCTCCGCGTCCGACCTGCAGGTCGATCTTGACCGGCGCAAGCCGGGCACCTCGCGCCACACCACGCAACGACGCGAGGATGACGAGGTGGAGATTCTCTCCGGCGTGTTCGAGGGCAAGACCACCGGCACGCCGATCGGCCTGCTGATCCGCAACACCGACCAGCGCTCCAAGGACTACTCGGATATCATGGACCGCTTCCGTCCGGGCCATGCCGACTACACCTATAACCAGAAGTATGGCTTTCGCGACTACCGTGGCGGCGGCCGCTCCTCCGCCCGCGAGACCGCCATGCGCGTGGCTGCGGGCGGTATCGCGAAGAAATATCTGCGCGAGCGCTATGGCATCGAGATCCGCGGCTATCTGGCGCAGCTCGGGCCGATCCGCGCCGAGACCTTCGATTGGGATCAGGTGGAGCGCAACCCCTTCTTCTGTCCCGACGCCGCCAAGGTGGCGGAGATGGAGGCCTACATGGATGCCCTGCGCAAGGAGGGCAACTCCGTCGGCGCCCGCATCAATGTGGTGGCCAGCGGCATGATGGCCGGCATCGGTGAACCCATCTTCGATCGGCTCGATGCCGACCTGGCCCACGCCCTGATGAGCATCAACGCGGTCAAGGGTGTCGAGATCGGCGACGGCTTTCTCTGTGTGGAGCAGAAGGGGACGGAACATCGCGACGAGATGACCCCCCAGGGTTTTCTCAGCAACCATGCCGGCGGCGTACTGGGCGGTATCTCCAGCGGTCAGGACCTGGTCGCCAGCATCGCCCTCAAGCCGACCTCCAGCCTGCGCCTGCCGGGGCAGACGGTGAACCGCCAGGGCGAGCCGGTCGAGGTGGTGACCCAGGGACGACACGACCCCTGTGTCGGCATCCGTGCTACCCCCATCGCCGAGGCGATGATGGCGATCGTGGTGATCGACCATGTGCTGCGCCAGCGGGGTCAGAATATGGATGTCCAGTCCGGGCTGCCCGACCTGGGGAGCTGAGCTTCAGCCGGTTTGGTGGGGCAGAGCCCCACTCCGCCAGAGCGTGGCGAGGCTATCATTGACCCAGTTTGAGGATGGCGTACTGTTCGCTACACACGCCTGATCGATCAGCGTATGAATCTCGAAATCAAGCAAATGCCACGACACCCACTGCGTTTTCTTACGTTATACCCCCAGTCAACCCCGCGGCGCTGACACGGCATGCCCTACTGGCGCCTCTCCGGCTTCTATCTTTTCTACTTCGCCTCACTCGGCGCCATGCTGCCGTTCTGGGGACCCTATCTGAAGGCGCGCGGTTTCGGCCCGGCTGAGATCGGTGAGCTGATGGCGGTGATCATGGTCAGCAAGCTGATCGCGCCAAATATCCTGGGCTGGATTGCCGATCACACGGGGCATCGCATGCCGATCGTGCGGCTCGCCTCGCTTTTGTCGACGCTCTGTTTCGTCGGCGTCTTCTATGCCGAAGGGTTCTGGTGGCTGGCCCTGGTGATGATGCTCTTCAGCTTTTTCTGGAACGCCTCGCTGCCCCAGTTCGAGGCGGTGACCATGAGTCATCTGAAGGATCGTATCCAGCACTACAGCCGCATCCGACTGTGGGGTTCCATCGGCTTCATCCTGACTGTCGGCTTGCTGGGCATGCTGCTGGAGACGCAGGGGGTCGAAGTGGTGCCGCAGGCGGTGTTGCTGCTCTATATCGGCATCTTTCTGTTCAGCCTGATCGTGCCGGAGAAGGGGGCTGTCCATCCGGCGGTGGCTCAGGGTTCGATCATGCAGGTTCTCAGGCGCCCGGAGGTGCTTGCACTGCTGGTGGTGACCTTCCTCATGCAGGCGAGCCACAGTACCTACTACGCCTTCTACTCCATCTATATGGAAGAGGCCGGTTACTCCAGCAGCGCAATCGGTGAGCTCTGGGCGCTGGGGGTGCTCGCCGAGGTCGGGATCTTTCTCATCATGCACCGGTTGCTGCAGCGCTGGGGCGCGCGGCGGGTGCTGATCGTCAGCCTGGTCATTGCCGTGATGCGCTGGACCCTGGTCGGCCTGGCGCCGGAGAACCTTCCCCTGGTGCTGCTGGCCCAGCTGATGCACGCGGCGACTTTCGGTACCTTCCACGCCGCGGCGATTCATCTCATCCACCACTACTTCGTCGGGCGTCACCAGGGGCGGGGGCAGGCCCTCTACAGCAGTGTCAGTTTCGGTGCCGGTGGAGCCTTCGGCAGTCTTTTGAGCGGTTATCTCTGGGATGGCATCGGTCCGGCCGCCACCTATGGAGTGGCCGCCGGCTATGCCTTGCTGGCCGTTCTCGTCGCCTGGCGTTGGGTTGATCGGGGGTCTCGAACCCAGTCGGCTTGACAGTGACCGCAGGGAACAGTACCTTGCGCAGCGTTGTTGCGCTGCAGCACCGGCGGTCGCCGAGTTTCGCACCGATCATGCATCTTTCTCACATTCAAACTCCGGAGTTATTCAATGGCCATTGAACGCACCTTCTCTATCGTCAAACCCGATGCCGTGGCAAACAACGTGATCGGTCAGATCTACAGCCGTTTCGAGGCGGCGGGTCTGAAGATCGTGGCCTCCAAGATGCTCCACCTGAGCCGTGAGCAGGCCGGCGAGTTCTACGCCGTGCACAAGGAGCGTCCCTTCTACAATGATCTGGTCGATTTCATGACCTCCGGCCCGGTCATGGTACAGGTGCTGGAAGGGGAGAACGCCATTGCACGCAATCGCGAGATCATGGGCGCCACCAATCCTCAGGAAGCCGCAGCGGGCACCATCCGCGCTGATTTCGCCAAGACCGTGGATGAGAATGCAGTGCATGGCTCGGACGGCCCCGATACCGCCAAGGCCGAGATCGCCTTCTTCTTCCCCGAAGGTGTCTGCGAGCGCACCCGCTGAGCGGAGCCGCCTAAGCGATCAGATAACAAAAACCGCAGGCTCAGGCCTGCCGGTAGTGAACCCGTCAACCTGCTCTGCCGGGGTGGCGGGTTCAGCAACCCCCTCTCTTATTCAATCTCTTGTGGCCGGTATGAACGCCTGCTGCAAAAGAGCTCAGGCCCGAATGGTACTGACTTAAGCCATTTTGGTGGGGCAGGGCCCCACCCTACACCCTGAATTGAACGGTAGGGTGGGGCCCTGCCCCACCAAAATCCATTGCTTAAGCCAATAGAAGGGGTGTCTTGGCGCTTAAGTAAGCGCCATTCAGTCTGAAAAATCGGCCTGGATGTAGTCAGCGAATTCCATCCAGGCTGGTGCGATCTGGTCGCGACTGGAGACATGCGGGAGGATGATCTCGGCGTGCAGTGAGTGTACCTGACGTGCGATGGTTTGGATCCTCTCTTCATTGAGACCCAGCAGTGAACGGTGGGGCCGGATCGCATCGGCCTGCAGATAGGAGAGCACCTTGTAGGCGGTCTCGTTGCAGGCGAAGTTGCCGAGAGCGACGGTGATGCCCATTCCTTCCAACTCGCCGATAAGGCTCCTGGCCTGTTTCAGATCGGCTGCCAGGGCCGGCAGGTCGAACTCCATCATCAGACCGGTGCCGACGATCTGAACGCGGCGCAACTCCGTTTTGATGAAGTCGGGGTAGTCCGGTTCCGTCACCACAGAGGTCGACTGGCTGAACAGCAGACGTCCGCTACGTCCCTGAGCCACCTGGGTGCCGAGTGCCCGCACTGCCTGGCTACAGACGAGACGATCAAACTCCAGGCTTGCGCTGCAGTTGGCTGCTATCCGATAGGGATCCTCGCCTGGTGCTGCTTGGGAGAGCTCCGGAAGTAGTTCTATGGTAACGACAGACTTCTCCCGCTGGCTAGTGTAGCGCTGTGTCTGAAGACCGAGTGAGCCCTCTCGGAGGATGTTTGACAGGGCGCTGCATCCTCCGGCATGGCTGCTCTCAGATTGCCCAGGCTCTTCACGGGGCGTCTCGCCGTAGAGGGCATAGCCCTGAAGTTTTTGACGTCGTGCCAGCTCGGCGCTCTTCTCACCCCGATTGAGTTGTTCATCGGCGTCGCGCTGCTCCCCATTGAGCAACACCATCCCGATACCGATGAGTTCTTTGCCCTCGTCCGTCTGTTGGCTCGACAGGGTTTCATAGAGTTGATTGGCGAGACTCTCCAGCGCCACTTCATCATCACGTTGACAGAGCAGTGCGAATCGCTGCTCGTCCAGTATCGCCAGGCTATCGGTCTCTTGCAGGGATGGCCGGATCGCCTC
>JARRNY010000064.1:0-23970 GCA_037384445.1 Candidatus Thiodiazotropha sp. | reverse complement strand
TGCCCACCCATACCGCCAACACATACTGCCCGCTGACGCCGACCGCCCAGGCGTCGCGGAAGGCGAAGGAGGTGCCGGTCTTCCAGGCGATCTCCGGGGTTTCAACCAGGGCGCCTGGTAGCTGCTGATGGCGAGGTGGAGGGTTCTCGCGCAACATGGCGAGGGTGATCCAGGCAGCTTCCGGTGAGAGCATGCCTACGCCCTTGTCCGGCGCTTCATCCGTGCGCAACATGCGCAGCGCTCTTAGCTTGCCGCCATTGGCCAGAAATCGTAGAGGCTGGGATCATGCAGGGAAGCGGTGAGACGCACTGCGGGAACATTACGGCTCTTGATCAAGGCGTCCTTCGCCAGCACCGGGCCGAGGAACTTCTGATCAAAGTTCTCCGGGGTGTAGGCGCCATATCGTTTGGGTGCATCCTTGAGCAGAGTCATGGGGTGGATCAGCCCCTGGTCCATGGCGAGGGCATAGACAAAGGGTTTCAGTGCCGAACCGGGGGAGCGTTTTGCGCGGGTGCCGTCGACTTGTCCGGCGATGCGTCGGTTGAAGAAATCGGCCGAGCCGACCAGCGCCTCCACCTCCATGTTGCGGGTATTGAGCAACAGCGCTGTTGCGTTGTGAATGCCTTCGCTGCTTCGTTGCGCCACATAGCGGGCGACTCTTTTTTCCAGCTGTTGCTGGAGTGACAGATCGAGCGTGGTCTCGATACTCCCCGTACCAGCCGGCAGCCCCTGAATGAAATGCGGTGCATGAAAGGGCAGGGCTTCGGGCGGACGCACGGCCAGGGGCAGTTCGATCTGGACTTGTCGCTGGCTGTCTTCGGGGTGGCTCTCCAGCCAGCGTTGGAAGAGGCGCTGCCGTGCCTGAGCCAACTGCTGAAAGCCTGCCGGACGGGTGGGATTGCGTCGTACCGGGTTCTGAGGCACCACGCTCAGAGCCATCGCTTCAGGCAGAGTGAGTTCGGCCGCAGGCTTGTCGAAATAGATCAGGCTTGCCGCTTCGATCCCTTCGATGTTGCGGCCGTAGGGGGCGAGGTTGAAGTAGGCGCTGAGGATCTCCTGTTTGCTGTAGTGGCGCTCGATCTGAATGGCGCGGAATATCTGTTGCAGCTTACCCAGCAGAGTATGGGGGTGGTGGTAGCGCAGTCGCGCCACCTGCATGGTGAGGGTGGAGGCGCCGATGCGCCGATCGCCGATGACCCAGGTCTGCCAGGCGGCGCGGGCCAGGGCCGGCAGATCGACCCCGCTATGGTGATAGAAATCCTGATCTTCATACAGCAGGGTCGCCTGCTGCATAACCGATGCAACCTGACTCAGCGGTACCTTCAGCCGGTAACGCTCGTCCGGCGCCAGTTCCAGCCGCAACAGCCTGCCATGGCGATCGAACCAGGCGGTGGACTCACCCGTTCCGCTGTCGAGGTCGGGCCTGGGTAGCAACAGCCATAGCAGCAGACAGCCCAGCGCCAGCGCAATGGCTGCAAGCGCAAAGCCTGACCATCGACTACTGCGACTCGCTGACCAGGAACTCATCGCCCGCGGAACGGCCATGCAGACTGCGGTTGTACATCGATTCGGCGTAGGCCGGCGGTACCACGAACTTGCCGCTGGCGGTCAGCTTGGCCTGGTAGCGCAGCTCGGTCACGCTGCTGCCGAAGCCGCCGTAGAAGACCACCCGGTCTTCTCGGATGTCCACATAGTCGGCGGACCAGCCATGGGATTCCCGCGGTACCGAATCGCGCAATACTTCGAAGCCGCCGGGCAGCAGATCGATCACCGCCACATTGCTGACATACGCACGATCGAGGCTGCGGATGCGCAGGCGTACGGTCACCTCTTTGCCTTGGCTCAGCGTTTTCACCGCCTTGCCTTCGCTGTCGAGGTAGTCACGCTGTACCTCCAGTCCCTGAGTGATCGCCTTCTCGGGCTGACCGAGATCGAAACCGGCTTGGGAGATCTGATAGAAAAACGCATCGTTACCGCTGATCGATACCGCCTTTGCCTCGACGGAGGGGCTGGCGCTGACGAACGGCAGTCGCTGCGTGGTAAGGGCCTGTTTCGCACCGCCCTCCAGCAGTTCGCTGATGCTGATCTGTTCGTTGCTCAGATCATCCGACACCGCCTTGCTGTAGGCACCCAGCGCCAACATGGTGTAGGCGGAACCGATGGTGTTGTAGTGGCCGCCGAAGACCGGTTCGACCAGTTCACGGATACCCTTGCCCTGCAGCCCTTTGAGCTTCTCCGGGAAGTGGTTGGCCAGCAAATAGAGATATTGGGCGTCGATAGTGAGCGGGGCTTGGAAGTCGCTGTGCTGATCCGGCTTTTTCCCGCCGAGCCGGTAACCGTTGACCATCGATTTTGCTTCGTCACTCTTCTTCAGCAGTTGATAGGTGGCAGCCATATAGACCGAGACCAGATCACTGCGCCAACTGTCCTTGTGCTGTTTTTGCAGCCACTCTTGCAGATGCACCAGATCGTTGGTGGTGACTTCGCCGTTACGCGTCAACAGGTAGATCGCCATGGCGCGCACCCTTGCCGATTCCAGATCGGTAGCGTTCTCGGCGGCGACGTAGCGCAGGTAGGCGAGGCCACTGCTGTAGATATCATCCGGCACCCCATAGCCAAGCGCTCTGGCTTCGGTGAGGAAGTGCATGACATAGACCGAGGGGAAAAGCGCCACATTGCGACCGCCGGGCCAGAGAGTGAAGCCGCCGTCCGGTAGCTGGCGGGGGCGCAGCTTGGCAATCAACGCTGTGATCTTTTTATGGGTCTGCTCTGCCTGGTCTGCATAGCCGGGGTGGCCCATCAGGCCGATCAGCGGGAAGACCTGGCTGACCACCTGTTCGGTGCAGCCGTGGGGGAAGTTCTCCAGATAGTTGCTGAGTCCATCCACCAGCACCAGCGGACTGGCTGAGGCGGAGGCCTGCAGTTGGGCAAGTTCGGGATAGAGTGAGCGGGGCAGGGCGATTTCGGCCTGCTTGCTGCTTGCAAAGCCACTCTCGAAACTGGCCATGTAGGGGCTGGCCGGACGCACGCTGAGGCTGGCGCTGAGACGGCTCTCCTCCTGACCCAGGCGCGCGCTGAAGCTGATCGAGGCAGAGCCGGGTCGCGGCAGGGCCTTCAAGCGGAACTTGGCTTTGCCTTCGCTGCCTTCGGCAATCTGTAGAACCGCCGTCTGGTCACCAAGGATCTCCAGTTGCTCCGAAGCCTCGGCCGTGAGGGTGATCTCGGCGGCCTCACCGGAACCCTCCACCAGATTGGCCAGGCCGACCGTGACGTCGAACTCATCGCCGGGGGCGGCAACCGTCAGCAGATTGGGCGAGATGACGAAGGGGCCACGCACCAGCGTCTGTTGCTGCGCCCAGCCCATGGCCGATTCGGAAACCGCCACCGCCATCACCCGCAGCTGACCGCTGAAGGTCTCGGGGATATCGAAGCTGATGCTGCGCTGGTCGGGACCCGCATCGACGATGCCGGACCAGAAGGCGACCGGCTTATCCACCTTACGTGCGAAGGGATTGAGGTTGCTGCCCAGGGCCGCAGCCATCTCCTTGCTCATGCCGCCGCCGCTGGCGGAGCGCTGCTGGATCAGTGCGAACTCCGGCAGGATCAGATCGACCATCTGCTGGGTGGTGACCTCCAGTGCACGCTTGCTGAGGAAGTGATCCAGCGGTCTTGGCGTACGATATTTCGCCACCTGCAGGATACCCTCGTCGACAGCGAAGAGGGCGATGCGCGAGGCACGCGAGGTGGTGTAGTCGATCGTCAGCGACTTACCGGGACGGGCGATCTTCGGCACCGCCAGTTCGATATCCAGCTGGCGGTTGCTGCGGTCGATGGTGAAGGGCGCCACCGCATAGCTCAGCGGGCTGACGTAGATCTCCGGCGAGTCGGCGGCGCGCACGAAGGCCACGTTGACATAGGCGTTGCCTTCCAGAACATCGGGCAGGCGAATCGTCTGCAGGCTGCTGGTGGTGTCGCTGCGGAACCACTTCCAGGCATGGACCTGGTCCGACTCGATGGTGATGAGACCGGTGCCGGTGTAGGGCGCGGTGATGTTCATCTCGATGAGCTCACCGGGTTGGTAGTCGGTCTTGCTCAGCTTGAGGTCGAGTTCGGCGTTCTTCTCCAGGTCACCGGCCAGATTACCCGCACCGACCACGGCATAGCTGACGCGCGCCAGTCGCAAATTCTTTTCGTCAAGCAGCTCCAGCACGAAGTTGCCCGCTTGCTCGGTGGAGAGCAGCATGTCGCTGCCACCTTCGGCGATGGCATAGTCGGTTTCATCGACAAGTTTTTCCTTTACCACGGTCTGGTATTGGTAGGTGCCGTTCTCCTGTCGTACCAGCGTGGAGACATTCTGCTGCTCGATCAGGCGCAGACGCAGGTTCTGCAGCGGGATGGTTTTTAACTGGTTGTCGATGGCGATGAAGCTGAGCTTGCGTTCAGTCTCGCTATGCAGATAGCCGAGATCACCGTCTGCCTTATAGCCGACCAGCGAAGCGAGCGGTGACAGCAGAGCACTGCTGCTGGCGCTGACACTACGGCCGCCGCCCTCCTCGTAGCCTTCGACATCGAGGGTCAGGCGGTAGGTGCCGCCCGCATAGTCGGCCAGTGGCAGATCGAAGGTGGCGACACCGCTGGCATCAGTCTGTCTGCTCTCTAATGCTTGATCGACGCTTTGCGGTGTTGCCTTGCTGTCGCTGAGCGGATCGTCAAAGCGGTAGTCTTTGTATTCGGCGAAGCGGAAACCGGTCGGCGTAAGACGCAGGTTGGCGGTGACCTTGCGGTCCTGGGCCGGGGTGCCGAAAAGATTCTTCAGCGCCACCTCGGCCTTGAGGTCTTTGGCTGAGATCCAGGCCTTCTCTTTTGCGCCCAGGATACGGCTCTTGATCTTCAGGCGATCGGGTTGGAACTCCTCGACCTGAAAGGTGACTGAGCCGATCTGACTGCCGCGATAGCGGTTGTCCCGTATCAGATAGACCGCTGCCTCGTAGTAGCCGGTCTCATCCGTTGCATTGGTGGTGTAGTCGAGATCGAAAAATCCCAAGGCGGGGAGGGAGAGGCGTTTGTTCAGCGCGACTGAGCCACGGGGATTGATGATCTCGATTTCCAGCGGAATGCCCGGTGGCACGTTCAGATTCTGATGGCGCACGATGGCGGCCAGATTCACTGTGTCGCCCGGCCGGTAGATGCCGCGATCGGAAAAGAGCAAGGCGTTGAGCGCATTGGCTTCGCCGCCATGCTGGTAGATGCCGCCGACGTCGAAGCGGGAAAAATTGAGTTGGCGGCCGTTGCGGTTGAAGGGCAGGAATGAGAAATCATTGCCGCTGTGCACCACATAAACCGTCGGTTGTTTCTCGTTCTCCAGTCCGTTGCTGGAGGGCAACAGGGCGTGGCCGTCGGCGCCGGTCTCGGCACGCATTACCGGCAGACCGTTCTTGCCCAGCAGTTCGATCACCGCACCCGCGATCGGCTCACCACTGTGAATCGACTGGACGAACAGGTCGTGGGATGCATCGGCGTTGTCCTTGACGATCAGGCCAAGATCGCTGACCAGGATCAGCCGTTTGTCCTCAGGGCCGTAGATTTTGCTGTTGTTTTCCGTATCCCAGGCCTCGACCGTGACAAAAAAGAGGCCGAACATGGATTGCCGGGTTTCGAAGTCATTGAGATCGACCGCGGCGTAATTGGCTTCCCACGGACGCTTCCTGGCGAGATGCAGGATCTTTTCGCCGAAGATGCTCAGATTGGTCTCGTCGAAATCGTAATAGTCGAAGTTGGGATTGCTGATGTCGCCGTAGGTCTGGCTGATCAGGTGATTGATCTGGTTGGGCAGCACCTGGCCAACCCGGACCTTGATATCTTTCAGATTTCGGCTGAGCAGACCGAGCTTGTGCGAGCCGCTCATGGCCAGCAGCGAGCCTTGGTTGGTGATCTGCAGCTCCTGGGGATAACTCGGAGCGAGCATGATGGCATCGTAAGCTTTGGCCATCTTGAAATTGCTGATCGATTCCAGGCCGCCTTTTACCCGCAAATAGAGATGGCGATCCTCCGGTGCGTCGATGTGGAAGTTGTAGCGTTTTTCCGCATCACGCTGGTTGGGGATCGCGCTCCATTCGAGTCTCTTCGCCTGGCGCAGAACGCTATCGTTGACCTCACGCGGTCCACTCCAGCCCCTTTTACGCTTTGGCAGCAGATAGATCTCCAGGCTGTCGAAGAGTGACTGTGCTGAGACGTCATCACTGAACTCAAGGCTGACGATCTGTTGCGGCAGATCCTGCTGGTTTCTGACGATGCTGCTGTCAGCGGCGGTGACGCGGAAGAAACTGTAGATGTCCGGGATGCGTGCCTCGCCCGTGACCGGGGCGGTTGTGCTGGCCTGGCTGAGGGCGCTTTTGACCCCTTTGCCCAGCAGCAGCTTCATGGTGTTGCTCTTCTCCGGCAATTCGATCGGCTGCGATTGGAGGTAGGCCTTGCGATGCTGTTTGTCGTAGCTGAGGGTAAAGTCATAGTTGACCGGTTTGACCTCGATGCCCGCGCCGGAGGGCCGCATACCCAGGCTCAATTGGCTCTCCAGACTGGCCGGATCCACCGCATGGCTGAAGCCCAGGGTGGCGACCACACGGCGGATCTTGCGATCGACCGGATCCTGATAGAACTGGATGGTTTCGAGATTGGCGCTGAAGGCAGGGGTGGTGAATTGGACCTCATGATCCGCCAGCCTCACCCCATCCCGGAACAGCTCTGCGGAGAGTTGCACGCTGTAGGTCTGATCGGCAGGCCAGTCACTCTCCGGTTGGAACAGCAGGGTGCGATCGTCTTGCCAACGCCAGCTGCCGGCGAGTTCCGGTGTCATGCGGATGCCCTGGCTCAGCGGTTTGTCCATCAGATCAAGGTTCGCTATCGAAGGCGCACCCCGATTTGCGGCGGCCTCGACCTCGGATGTCGGGTCATAGTCGAATTCGATGCGCACGCTTGGTGGTTGCAGTTCATCCTCTACCACCGGGGTGAGGCCGGGGGCACTGGCTGTGGCCAGGTATTGCAAGGGTTTCGGCAGCTGTTGATAGGTGTAGTAGCCGGCGCTGGCGATAACGACGAGGAGGATCGTCATGGCTGAGAATCGGGGGTGGCGGCCGATGAGCCGTCCAATCGCCTGCAACCAGGGGGGCGCGCTCCAGCTGAGGCGTCCGACAAAGAGGGAGAGCAGGTTGCCGATCTGGGAGAAGAGTCGTCGCATTACAACTGAGTCCTTTGCATTCATGGAAAATCCGATCGATGTCGTGTTGCCGTTTACGCTGCAAGCCCGGATTCGATCGAGGCGATCGATGGAGCTTGGCGTGCGGCCAACACCGGCGATTTCCGCCGGGAGCCTGCCAGTGTACCTTGCTCTCTGTATTGGACAAGCTTTCCCGGGCGCTGTCTGCGGTCGAATGGGGGAGGGAATCGGTGGGGCAGGACCCCGCCCAACACCCTGAATCAAGCGCTAGAGTGGGGCCCTGACCTGCCAATAGTCACTTCAGTCAGTGCCTTTCTTCACTGCCCCCTGTTTCGGCGCTGGATTATCGGTATAATCCCCGGCTTCTATGGCGGCAGGTATCGGTCCCCCCGCAACGTGAAACTGTGAACCCCGTCAGGCCCGGAAGGGAGCAGCGGCAGCAGTGGAATCGTGTGCCGGGGTGTGGCTGGTACCGGCTGCCACCCTCATTCCTCGATAATCTTCTACCACACTAGGCTTGCTCCATGATGTGCAGACCGCTCTTCTCTGACCTTGGCTAGCCGGGAACCCAATCTGTCAAAGAAATGGATCCTGACCCTGTTGTTGGCAGGGATCTACGCCATCCTCTTGTGGCAGGTCGCTCAGCTGGTGCGCGAGCGGGCTGTGGACGAGCTCCAGCTTACGGGACAGCGCCAACTCAACATCTACGTCACCCATCTCAGGGGGCAGTTGGAGAAGTATGAGTTCCTGCCTGAGCTGCTCTCCACCAATGCACGTCTGGTGGAGCTCTTAAAGCGGCCAGGTGACCGCGATCGCATCGATGCGCTGAATCGCTACCTGGAGACCATCAACACCATTGCCAATGCGGCTGATACCTATCTGATGGACCGTGACGGGTTGACCATCGCCGCCAGCAACTGGCAGTCGGAAAAGCCCTTCATCGGCCGTAACTTCAGCTACCGTCCCTATTTCCAGCAGGCCATGCAGGGCCACCTGGGGCGCTACTACGCCCTGGGCACCACGTCGGGTAAGCGGGGTTACTACTTTGCCTATCCGGTTCGCTACCAGGAAGAGATACTCGGCGCGGTGGTGATCAAGGTTGATCTGACGACCCTGGAGCAACAGTGGCGTGGACGTCAGGAAGAGGTTGTGGTGACCGACCCGGAGGGGGTGATCTTCATCACCACCCGGCCCGATTGGCGTTTCCGCAGTCTGCGCGCGCTCTCGTCGGATGATAAAGCACGTATCGACGCCAGCCGGCGCTACTCCGATACCCAGGTCGAACCGTTGAATATCCAGCATCGGGAAGAGTTGGGCCCCAACGCCAGTCTCATTACACTGGGCCCCATGCCGGGGTTGGATCACCTCAGTGGCGATGAGCACTATCTGGCGCAGCAGGTCTCCATGCCGGAGGCGGGATGGCGAGTCCATCTGCTGACACCGTTACGGCAGGTCCGGCAACGTATCGGCTGGTCGCTGATGATCGCCAGCTTTGCCTTCGCCGCACTGGTGCTGATGGGGCTGGTGCTGCAGCAGCGCTATCGCCGACGGCGTGAACGGGCACGCTATGAGGCACAGGCCAACCAATCCCTGCGCGAGGCGCGCGACCGGCTGGAGCAGCGGGTGGAGGAGCGCACCGATGATCTGCGCCATGAGATGGCTGAGCGTCGGCGTATGGAGACTGCCCTGCGCCAGACGCGCGACGAGCTGATCCAGGCGGCCAAGCTGGCGATGTTGGGGCAGATGTCGGCCAGTATCAGCCACGAGATCAATCAGCCGCTGGCGGCGATTCGCTCCTATACCGACAACGCCAAGCAGTTTCTGCAACAGGGGCGCGTCGACAATGTGGCCTGGAATCTGGAGCAGATCGGTGAGCTGATCGACAGCATGACCCAGATCAGTTCACAGCTGAAGCTCTTCGCCCGCAAGACCGATGGTCAGCGCTCTGCCGTCTCGTTACATAATGTGATCGAGTCGAGCAAGCGCATTCTGCTGCCACAGCTGCGGCGCACCGGGACTGAGGTCAGACTGCCCTCCACTGAACAGGATGTGGAGGTGATGGCTGATCCGGTGCGCCTGGAGCAGGTGTTGGTCAATCTGATCGCCAATGCCATGAACGCCATGGAGCGGCAGAGCGAGTGCTGGGTCGATATCGGTATCGAGACCGGCCTCGACCGTCTGCGTCTGACCATTCGCGACAACGGCCCCGGTATCTCCGAGGCGCATCTGAAACGCATTTTTGACCCTTTCTTCACCACCAAGGAGACCGGCCTGGGCCTGGGGCTCTCCATCTCGCAGCATATCGTTGAGAGTATGGGTGGTACACTGACGGCGAGAAACAGCCAGCAGGGCGGGGCGCTTTTTACGCTGGAACTGCCGCTGGTCGTCAATGCCGGGTCGGAAGACGCCTAGAAGGAGGATGCGGTTAGTGAGCCTTTATCATTCAGGCGCATCTCCATGGCAGGAGTCGATACGGCAACAAACTCATAGCTGCAAACGCTACCATCGCGGAACTTGACTCATGCAGGACAAATCACCGGTCATCTTCATCGACGACGAGAAGCACATCCGCATAGCCAACAGCCAGACCCTCGAACTGGCCGGCTTCCAGGTGCAGGTCTGCGAACGCGCCGATGCGGCCCTGCCCCTGATCAGCCACGACTGGCCGGGAATCGTGGTCAGCGATATGAAGATGCCGGGCATGTCCGGCATGGAGTTTCTACAGCAGGCCCACGCCATCGATCACGATCTGCCGGTTATCCTGATTACCGGTCACGGCGATATTGCCATGGCGGTGCAGGCGATCCGCGAGGGCGCCTACGACTTCATCGAAAAGCCATTTGCCGCCGACCAGTTGGTAGAGACGGTGCGACGCGCCCTCGACAAGCGGCAACTGACACTGGAAAACCGGACGCTGCGCCAGGAGTTGGAGGCGCAGAGTGCCCCTGGCCCGCGCATCATCGGGCGCACTCCCGCCATGCAGCGACTGCGCTCCACCATTGCCCAGCTTGCCGATACCGATGCCGATGTATTGATCCATGGCGAGACCGGTACCGGTAAAGAGCTGGTGGCCCGCTCCCTGCACGAACATAGCCGCAGAGCACAACACAACTTCGTTGCCGTTAATTGTGGCGCGGTCCCGGAGAACCTGATCGAGAGCGAACTCTTCGGCCACGAACCTGGCGCCTTTACCGGCGCCAAGGGGCGGCGGATCGGCCGCTTCGAGCATGCCAACAACGGCACCCTGTTTCTCGATGAGATCGAAAGCATGCCGATGTTGGTGCAGATTCATCTGTTGCGGGTGCTGCAGGAGCGGGCAGTGGAAAGGCTCGGTTCCAACACCCTGGTGCCGCTTAATCTGCGTGTGGTAGCGGCGACCAAGACGGATCTGAAAGAGGCGGGAGAGCAGGGGGAGTTTCGCGAAGACCTCTACTACCGACTCAATGTGGTGACCATTGAAATCCCACCCCTGCGTGAACGGCGGGAAGACATCCCACTGCTGTTCCACCATTTCCTGTTGGTCGCCGGCGCCCGCTATGAGCGAGAGGCGCCGCTGCCCAACGCCGATCAGATCCGTATTCTCCTCACCTATTCCTGGCCCGGGAATGTGCGAGAGCTGCGCAATATCGCTGAACGCTATGTGCTGTTGGGGGAGAACGTGGGTTATGACCTGGAACAGCTCATGCGCGGCGCCACCGCAGAAACCGCCATTACCCTGCCGCAGCAGGTCGACTGCTTCGAAAAGAGCCTGATCAAACAACAGCTCGAATTGCAGAAGGGCAACCTGAAGTTGACCATGGAAGCGTTGGGTATCCCGCGTAAGACCCTCTACGACAAAATGAAGAAGTACGGCTTGGACAAAAGCCACTATAAATAGCCTTGGTTTGAACAGTCTCGTTTCGGAGGGGCTCCCACATTGCCATTGTCTAAACGATATTTTAGTCTTGATCGTGTCGCCGTCTGCCATGGGTGATGCTCACTACGGTGTCTGAATGCTCATCCATGTTGCACTACAGGCGGCAAAGCTCATCGCGTTCCCGGGTGAAACATTCAGGTTAACGCGGTGGCGTGTTTTTGCACAAAAGTTGGCATAAAGACCTGTGAATAGCTCCCTTCCTCCTTCCAGCGATGCCCAGCCATGGAGACCACCACGGGGAGAGACCTCTGCGCTTGGCTGGGTCATTCGGATACTGGGCATTGCAATTGCCATCTACATCGCGGCCAAGCTGAGTCAGCACCTCACGACCCCGCCGAGTAATGCGTCACCGGTCTGGCCAGGTGCGGGTATCGCCCTTGCGGTGACGATGCTCTATGGTCCGCGGGCTCTGATCGGGATTTTTCTCGGTGTGGCGGCTTTTGAGTTTCAGCTCTTTGCGCTGACCGCCAGCGATCAGACGATCACTACCACGCTGATTATCTCCTTTGGGGTGGGAATCGGTGCCTGTCTACAGGCGCTGGTCGCAGCGGAGTTGATCAGGCGCGTCATTGGGCCCTCTCCCCGATTGGTTCGTGATAGTGACATTCTCTATTTTCAACTCCTCGGCGGACCAGTCGCCAGTATGCTCTCAGCCAGTATCGGTATAAGCGTGCTGTGGTCGCTCGACATCGTCACTACGGCGAATCTGTCGGTAAGCTGGCTGACCTGGTGGGTGGGAGACACGATTGGTGTTGTCATATTTGCGCCGCTGGTACTGATATTCTTCAGTCACAAAGATCCCCTATGGCAAGGCCGAAAGACCACGGTCGCATTTCCCATGCTGGTCTTGCTGTTGACTGCGATCGCCTTCTACTCCTACGCGAATATCAAGGAAAACGAGCAGAGACTTCTCAAATTCCACGAGCTGGTAAGGACTCACCACAACACTTTGATGCGTGAATTTGAGGTGCATCTTGAATTGTCGGATGCCTTAAAAAGCTATTTCGATGCCAGCAGGGATGTCACAGCGGATGAATTCCGCATCGTGACGCAAACGGCCCTCGACAAACATGCGGGCATACAGGCGCTGGAGTGGATACCGAGAATAAGAGATGAGCAACGAGCGGAGTTTGAACGCACCCTGCCGAATGGCGGAGTGATACGTCGCTTAGATCGCGATGGTGTGTTGAGCGATGTGGATGTCAGTCCTGAATATTATGCGATTCAATACATTCAGCCGCCTGATCACAACCAAGCCGCTTATGGTTACGACGTCGCCAGTAGTCCGGTTGGCGCGCAAGCGATCTATCGTGCCCGGGATAGCGGTAAGGTTGTTGCTACGGGGCCTTTACGACTGGTGCAGGAGACAGAGGACCAGATAGGCATAGTTCTCTACAATCCCGTCTACCGGACTCCATCCCCACCTGCCGATCTTGAGCAGCGCAGAGAATCGATTCTTGGTCTGATTGCGATCGTGTTTCGCATGCAGAGTCTTATCGAGGCCGTCATGCCCGGTATCAGACAAGATGTGATTATGCTTAGCCTGCTTGACGTTAGTGATGAAGGCGTATCAAAGGTGCTCTACACCAGCCAGGATGGTGACAGCACTATCCTGCCCTCAGACTTAACCGAAGTTCGCACGTTCGATATGGCTGGACGTCAATGGCAACTGGTGTATGCGGCCACGCCCGGTTTTGTTACGGCAAATACAACTTGGACAGTGTGGGTCGTTCTGACGGGAGGCATGCTGATCACGGCCTTGTTGGGTACGGTTCTTCTGATGCTGACGGGCCGTACCTTGCACATGGAGGATGAGGTCATTGAGCGTACCGCTGAACTACGCGCAGAGGTACTCCAGCGCCGGGATGCCGAAACCCAATTACGTCTGGTGCTTGAGGGCGCCAATTTGGGGTTTTGGGACTGGAACTACCAAACAGGTGAACAGTGGGTCAACGATAGATGGATGGAAATTATCGGTTTGGAGCGGGGTGATATCGAGAATGACGCCAGCGATTGGCAGAGCCGTATTCATCCTGATGACAAGTCGAAGGTGACCAAGCTTATCGATGACCATATCAGGAAGAATAAGGGATATGTGGTGGAATTCCGCATGCGGCATCGGGACGGTCATTGGGTCTGGATTCAGGGTGCCGGTGCGGTAGTCAGCCATGATCCGCAAACCAATGAGCCGGTCAGAATTTGCGGTACCCATCAGGATATTACCGAACGCCGAATGCAGGATGAGCATATTCTACGCCAGGCTCACTACGATTCCCTGACTGAGCTGCCCAACCGCTTTCTGGCGCTGGATAGGCTGTCACAGCTGATCAATGAGTCATATCGAAATAGTGAGAGAGTCGCTGTCCTGTTTCTGGACCTGGATGATTTCAAGAAAATCAATGACACCCTCGGCCATGATAATGCTCAGCCGGTTGCGGAAACATTACTCAATAATTTCACGAAAGCCTTCCGGATAGACGGCCGGGATCTGATTCTTACTGCGAGTATCGGTATCGCTATCTACCCGGACGACGGCGACAATATCTCAGAGTTGTTGCGCAATGCCGACTCTGCGATGTACCACTCCAAAGAGCAGGGACGGAATGCCTATTCCTACTTCACGGATGAGATGAATCAAGGGGTTTCCAAGCGCCTTCTCCTTGAAGAGCAGATGCATGGTGCCTTGAACCGCGGGGAGTTTCGACTCTGCTATCAGCCGAAGGTTGAGCTGAGTAGCGGTGAAATCATTGGCGCTGAGGCACTGCTGCGGTGGCACAATCCGGTTTTGGGTGAAGTCCCTCCGATGGATTTCATCCCTATCGCCGAGCAGAGCGGGTTGATCGTGCCTATCGGAAAATTCGTCCTCGGTGAAGCGTTGGAAATGGCAGCTGACTGCCGAGGTAAATTTAACGACTCATTTACCATGGCGGTTAATCTCTCACCACGCCAGTTCCGTGACCCGAATCTGGTGGGCTATATCGAGAAGACTTCCCGAAGCTGTGAAATTTCGGCATCGGCGCTGGAGCTTGAGATTACCGAAGGGGTGTTGATGAACGGGCATGCCTATATCGACGATGCGCTCGCTGCGTTGAATGATCTGGGGGTGAATATCGCGATGGACGATTTCGGTACCGGTTATTCATCGCTCAGCTATTTGCGCAGCTATCCCTTCGATGTGCTGAAAATAGACCGTGAATTTGTTAACGATATCATCGACGATCCGGCTGACCGCGAGTTGGTCAACGCGGCGATTGCGATGGCGCACGGTTTAGGATTAAAAGTTGTCGCCGAAGGCGTGGAGACTGAGGATCAGCTGAAACACCTAACCGCTCAAGGTTGTGAATATGGACAGGGTTATCTGTTCAGCAAGCCGCTATCCGCCGAGGAGTTGACAGTGCTGCTTGGAGAAGGCAGTGTCATTCGACTTGGCAATGATTGAGTGACGGTTACTAACCAAGCCCTGAGTCTATCAGGCCTGGTTAGTATCTCTGCTGGCACAGGATTAATCGTGCAGACGATAGTGAGGATAGGTCAATGTACTTCTGTGTGAAGGTACACATGTATGAATGATATGGATGCTCTCAAATGTAGTTTTCAACAGCGTGTGACCGGCCTTTTGCGGCTGTTGCTGCTGGGGATGGTGTCATCGGTTTTCAGTATGGCTGTCCAGGCGGCGGACGATCTCTTTGCTGAATCCGTTTGCGATGGACCGCCAGAGTCCCGCTACTCTTCTGATGCCATGGAGCGCAAGATTACGGTTTATCAGGTATTGACCGAAGAGGCGCTCAGCCTGCGCGCCGAATCGATCACCTATCTGGCGCACCTGAAAGAGAAACAACGCTTGGATCAACCCCTGCTCGGTTCGGAGATTCGGGTGATCAGTTCCGGAGCTGCAGAGCTGGTCAACAAGCGCAAGCGACTGTGGGAAGTGGCGACAGCCCATGAATGCTGGCTCGACGATCCGATTCCGAAAGATCCTCAGCAGGCGCGTGTGCAGGCGATCGGTATCACTATGTCCCTGGCTGCGGCTCTCACCCTCTACGATAACTATCTGACAGCAGTGGCGCTCTATCGTGATGACGCTTTTCTGCGTCACCACATCAACGAAGGCGATGCCGGTTTTCAAGTGCCTGAAAATGAATTACGGCGTATTGCGCTCTCTTTCGCTTCCGTGAGCAATCGCGTACGAGTCAGGCGCGGTTTAATCTGGTATGAAACGCACGCCAACTATCTGGCCAGTTCGGACAGTGACGATGAACGTTATCTTGCAGCACTGGTAGAGCAGAGCCCCTCCTATGCCATGGTGCGACAGTTTCGCCCGTTGGCCTATGCCGGTCATGTGATGGATATCATCGAGACCGTTTCAGCGGATACGCTGCACTCGCTGGAAAAAGAGGGGGTCAACCTCTCCAGCATGATATTCGGCAATATGGTTGGGCTGGTCGAATCGCGACGCGGCAAACTCGATGACCGTCCTGAGGTGCTTGCGCAGGTGAGTGAAGGCTTGAAGGCGGGCGATGTACTATTGGAGAAGACACCGTTCCGGCTTACCGACTCCTTTATTCCCGGTCATTGGGGGCACGCTGCCGTTTGGATCGGCACTGAGGACGAGCTGCGGGAGCTGGGCTTGTGGGATCACCCGGTGGTGGTTGCCTACCATGCGGAAATAAGTCATGGGCGTGGCGTGGTTGAGGCGTTGCGTTCAGGGGTGGAGATGAACACCCTCAGCCATTTTATGAATGTGGATGATCTGGCTGTACTGCGCCATAGGGATCTTGACCCGGAAGCGCAACGACGGGTGATCCTGCAGACCCTGCGTCAGGTTGGCAAAGCCTATGATTTCAACTTCGATGCGCAAAGTGCCGATAAAATCGTCTGCTCTGAGCTGGTTTACCATGCCTATGGCGATGTGCAATGGCCGACGGAACGTAAATTGGGTCGTGTTGTGGTCAGTCCCGATAACATTGCCCAGGAAGCGGCCGGCACGGGCGACTTTGATGTGGCGGTGCTCTATCACGATGGGGCCGAGGTCAGGGATGAGAGGCAGCAGCTGCTGGCGAAGCTTATCGAGCCGAGGGTGGTTACCCTGGCTCACAGTGGTTTGAGCGAGCTCAATCCCTGACAGTAGGGAGCCCGTTGGCTGGGCTGTTCAGGTGATCCTCTCGCCTCAGACCGCCTGGTAGGATGAGCGATAGCCATTGTACTCTTCGATCAGCTCTCCCATGGCTGTATTATCGAAAGGCTGCAGACCGCGCAGGCTCATGTATTTGGCGCCGCGTCCCACTGACTCGCCATTTTCTTTGATGTGGAAGTCGAGTCTCACCATCCCCTTCTTGCCCGCGACCTCGAAAGTGGATCCGGCCGCTTCCAGCGCCGGACTGGTCAGGTCGAGACGGTCGAGTTCGATCTCCATCTTTTGATATATCACCAGCGGGCGGGCCGGATTGATCATAACGCCCTGATCTGACATCAGGGGTACCAGGATGTGGGGGAAGGTCTTGCCGGAGAAAGCGACATAGTCGCGAGCGAGGTGTTCGATCAGACTGGCGGCATGGGTTGTGTCGCCGCTGCGCTCAATGGTGAGGTAGCATTTACCCTCAGCGTCTGTGATATCAACCTTCTCGGCGTCGGTATCAGGAAAGATCACCGCTTGATCGCTGACCATGCCGGAGAAGGTAAAGCACATGCATTGGCTCAGGCCCAGACGCTCCAGGGCTACCGAGAAGAGCAGGTCGCCGGGAACACAGAACATCTTGCCGTCAGTGTCGTGCAGCGGGTTGAAATCATTGGCGATCTCTTTGGCAAATCGGCTCGCCTGCTGGCGGCTGAAATGGATCTTGTCGTTGTTTTGTTGATAGAAATCGGCCAATACCATGGTTCCACTCGCTATACGCTCTGAAGAGGGGGCATGATAGCAGTTGGTAGAGAGTGCACAAAGGGAGTGGGTCTGTTTGTCGCCAGGCGAAGCCAGTACCCGATACCGCAACAAGTTAACCCGGACAATCAGAATAAAATCAATGGGATAGGCCATGCAAAGCCTGCCGGGAGAAGCGCTGTCGCGGTGTCTCAAGCCCTGAATGCTCCCTATCCGGGTGGCAGATTGATATGATGATGCACCCAAATCAGGTAGCTGCCACAACACCCTCACTAGCCATTCGATCAGCATGGAACCGATCACCAGCACGACTCTCTATAACCTATTTCGTCACGGCCAGACCTGGCTCGGCAACCTTCGACGGGCGCGTCAGGGACGTATCGAAGAGTCGGTGAAGGCTCTGCGCCGGGTGGTCACTGCCGCCCGCGAGACCGCCGTCTACCTGCGCCAGCTGAAGGCGACCCAGCAGCCCGATCACAAGATCGAACGCCATCTGACGGTATTGTGGACGGAGCTGGGATTTGCTCTGCAGGATCTGGGTCTCGATAAACTGGCCAAGCGTTGTCAGATTACCGGCGCCCGCTGGGCTGATCCTTCCCGTTTCGATGCGGCGTTTCTCGACAAGGCCGATGTCAGCCTGGAGCGAATGGAGGCCTTGGCGCGGCGCTTGCTGGCCGAGGTAGGGCGCTGAATTCCAAAGCCTCTTCGTAGGCTTGCAACACGCTTGATAGTGTTGGCGCGCAGACGCTTTACCCACTGATCAGTAGGTTTTTTCTCTCGATTCAGCTGCTGCGGATAATCAGCAAAGAGACTGGGCTTGGCCTCAACCATGCCTGTGGTAGAGTGTTCATAAGCTGAGCTAGAGAGAGAAAATCGTGACTTTGCACGAAACGAAAACATCGCAAGCCAAATTCTCCGTCGGTGACCTGATACAGCATAGACTGTTCGATTATCGGGGTGTCATTGTCGATGTGGACCCGGTCTGTATGCAATCCGACGAGTGGTACGAGCAGGTCGCCCGATCCCGTCCGCCCAAGGATCAACCCTGGTATCGGGTGCTGGTCCACAACAGCAACGATGAGACCTATGTGGCAGAGCGAAACCTGGCCCACGATCCCAGCATCGAGCCGATCGTGCATCCTTTGCTGACCGAGTTTTTCAGGACTTTCGATAATGGCCGCTATGTGACAGGCCAACGGGTCAATTAACCAAGACCGAAGAGTCAGGATTCATTGGTTAGTATCACTAATCCAATAGCACGGCTTGTGTTGTTTTTTCTTCCCGGCAAGGCATCGGCCGTGGCTCTGCCCTATACTTTATAGAATCCAACATAGCTTGGGGTCGAAGGACGACCTGAAGAGTACAAAGAAGACCAATAATATCTCGAGTGACCCGCTATGAATGCCGACAATCAGCTGCAAGACCCCAAGAGCAGACTCACCATCCGTAACGCCACGCCCCATGATGTGGCGGGTATCTGTGATCTGACCAATCGGGTCTATCAGGGTAGCGGTATGCAGGGCTATCCCCACGGTGCAGTGCGCGGTCAGATCAATCATTTTCCCCAGGGACAGTTCGTGGTCCTGGTGGATGATAAGGTGGTTGGTTACTGCGCCACCTTCCGTATCAGCGAGAAGGCCGCACTGCGTCAGCACAGCTGGGTCGAGATTACCGGCAACGGTTACGCCTCGCGCCACGATCCGAAAGGGGATTGGCTCTACGGCATGGAGGTCTGCGTCGATCCGGACTATCGAGGCTATCGCCTGGGCAACCGGCTCTATAACGAGCGTAAAAAACTCTGCATCTCGCTGGGGTTGAAAGGGATCGTTTTCGGTGGACGCCTGCCGAGCCTGGCCAAACGGATGAAAAAGGTCGGTTCTATCGAGAACTATCTGCAGCAGGTGGAGAGCAAACAGAAGCGCGATCCGGTGCTCTCATTCCAGCTCCACAACGGTTTCGAGATTATCGGTGTGCTACCCAACTACCTGCCGGAGGACCGGGCGTCCCTCGGTTACGCGGTACACCTGGTGTGGCGTAATCCCAAGGTTGACGTGACGGACGGTCACACGGACGAAAAGGGTTACGGTGCCCGCATGCCTGATGCGGTGCGGGTCGGCACCGTGCAATACATGCAGCGGCGGGTTCACTCCTTTGACGAGTTCATCAGCTTTGTTGCCTACTTCGTCGATGTGGTGGCTGACTACAAGGGGGACTTCGTGGTCTTTCCCGAGATGTTTACCCTGCAGCTGCTCTCCATCGAGGATCAGGAGCTCTCGCCATCGGAGTCAATCGAGGCCCTGACCAAATACACCCCGCGTTTCAAGGAGGCGATGCGGGAGATGGCCCTGCGCTATAACATCAACATCATTGGCGGCTCCCATCCGACCCGGGTTGCCAATGGACGGGTCGAGAACATCGCCTACATCTTCCTGCGCGACGGTACCATCCATGAGCAGCCGAAGATCCACCCCACGCCCAACGAGGTCTATTGGTGGAACATCGAAGGGGGCAGTGACCTGCACGCGATCCAGACCGATTGCGGCCCCATTGGCGTATTGATCTGCTACGACTCGGAGTTTCCGGAACTGGCCAGACATCTCACCGATCAAGGCATACAGATTCTCTTCGTCCCTTTTTGCACCGACGAGCGGCAGAGCTACCTGCGGGTGCGCTACTGCTGCCAGGCCCGGGCGGTGGAGAATCAGGTCTATGTGGTGATGTCGGGTAACGTGGGCAATCTGCCGAATGTCCACAATATGGATATTCAGTATGCCCAGAGCGGCATCTTTACACCCTGCGATTTCTCCTTTGCGCGCGACGGCATTGCCGCCGACACCACGCCGAATGTTGAGACAGTGGCCATCGCCGATCTGCGTCTGGAGACTCTGGTGATGGCGCGTAACAACGGCACGGTAAAAAATCTCAGTGATCGCCGGCATGACCTCTACAGCGTCAATTGGCGTAAACGGTAGTGGATCTGAGATAGCAGACGACAAGGGTCAATCGATACAGCGATGAAACCATCTTCATTGATAATCAATGTTCTACTTGTACTGCTGCTCCTGGTCGGCGGTTACTTCGGCCTGATCAACCTGGAGACAAAACAGCCCCCCCTGCCAACCGCAAGTTCACCGGCGCAGTCGATCCCCTCTCCAGGGGAGAGTGCCACAGGCAACAGTCTGGTCGAGCAAGCCTATGCCGATCGGCTGAGTAATCAGCAGGTGCAGGTGGCTGGTTGGGTGACGAAGCTGCTGCCTGACGATCGCGATGGCAGTCGGCACCAACGCTTCATCATGCGCCTCGATTCAGGGTTGACTCTGCTGGTGGCGCATAATATTGATTTGGCGCCGCGGGTGCAGCCGCTCGCAGTGGATGATCTGGTCGAACTCTATGGAGTGTATGAGTGGAACGAGCAAGGCGGGGTGATCCACTGGACCCATCACGATCCACACGGAAAACACCCTGATGGCTGGATACTGCATCAGGGACATCTCTATGAGTAATAGAAAAAGCCAGGAGGGTTTGTGACTGATAAAAATAGTGCAGGGATGACCACACTTTGCCCAGGAGACTGCCCATGATTTTGAATGACACTCCGCTGTTCGATGCCCACTTCCATATCATCGACCCGCAATTTCCGTTGCAGGCAAACCAGGGATTTTTGCCGGAACCCTTTACCTGTGATGACTATCTGCAGCGGATGAGCGGACAAACTCTGACTGGAGGGGTGGTGGTCTCGGGTTCGTTTCAGGGTTTCGATCAGGACTACCTGCTGGCGGCTTTGAAACAGTTGGGCCCTGGTTATGTGGGGGTAACTCAACTGCCGGCGACAGCGGGTAATGCCACGCTAAAGCTGCTCAATGCGGCGGGTGTCAGGGGCGTGCGATTCAATCTCTATCGCGGCGGTATGGATGCAGCGAAGGAGATGGTGCCGTTCGCGCAGCGGATTCATGAGCTCTTTGGCTGGCATGTGGAGATCTACGCCGATGCGCCGCTGGTGGATCGGCTCTACCCGGAGATCAGTCAGTTACCGAAAGTCGCCATCGATCACCTGGCCCTCTCGCGCATCGCCTCGCCGCACCTGCTCGATCTGGTGGCGCAAGGGGTGCGCGTCAAAGCCAGCGGTTTCGGTCGCCTGGAGGTTGATCCCATCCCGCTGCTGAGGGAGCTCTATGCAGCCAATCCGGCGAGTCTGATGTTCGGTACCGACCTGCCCTCGACACGCGCCCCCCGTCCCTACAGTGAGCGGGATCTGCAGCGTATCGGCGATGCCTTCTGTGAGAAGGGTGTACGCAGGGTGTTGTGTGACAATGCCAGGCAGTTCTATGGTTTGGCGGACTGATACGCCTGGCTCACATATCGCGCCTGATCGATTTGCATTTCGCTAAGCTATCCATTAAACATAGCTCTGGATCAAAAACAGGCTGCCCCATTTCCATGCTGAAATGACAGTCTGTTTTCAATTTTGTTGAATCAGGATTGAATCAACAGTTGTGGCCTGAAACCAAGGAAGGTATTTCATGAGCGAACTCAGCATCCCCTTGTTCCGCGAGGGAGCCGCCAACCGAACCCGTTATTTCTTCACCCTGTCGGGTAGCGAAGAGACCTTTAAAGTTATCGCTTTCGAGAGCGTGGTCGAGAACCGGCACGCCCTCTCGACCGACTATACACTGGACCTGACACTGTCGTCCGACCGGCCGCTGCAGGGTGCCATTCTGCTCAACCAAAAGGGTCGCCTTAGCCTTTTTGGCGGTCATCGTGGGGTCCAGGAGATACATGGCCAGGTAACCCAGGTGGAGGCGAGAGGCCGCAATCTGGACGAGTTCGAGTATCGGCTCCAGCTCTCCTCGCCGCTTTTCGGGCTGAAGCTCAATCGCCAGAGCCGGGTTTTCCTCCGCCGCACGGTGGTGGAGATTGCCCAGGAGGTGCTGGAAGGGGCGGGTGTTTCCCGCCAGAACATCAGCTTCGAGACGCGACACGACTACCCCCAGCGGGAGTTCGTGGCCCAGTTTCAAGAGAGCGACTACGATTTTCTCAGTCGTCAGCTGGCCTACTGGGGGCTCTTTTTTTACTTCGAACAGACCGCCGAATCCTGGAAGCTGATCATTCGCGATCATGTCCAGGAGTTGCCCCGGCTGGCCGATCCGGATGTGCTCCATTTCCGGCAACAGTCGGGCCAGAGCCGAAGCGACGACACCCTCTATCAGGTGCAGTTGACAAACACCCTTCTGACCCGTGATGTTCAACTCAACGACCACAACTACCGAACCCCCTCGACGGGGTTGAATGTTCAGCAGGGGAGTCGAGCCGACACCCCAGGTCAGGGTGTCGACTATCACTACGGCGAACACCAGCAGACCCCGGAGCAGGGGGGATGGTTGGCTCAGGTGCGTGTGGAGGCCCTCGACTGGCAGCGCTGCACCTGTCAAGCCGAGACCGACTGTTGCGCCCTGGCGCCGGGGCAGGCTTTCACCCTCGCCGACCATCCCGACCCGGCGCTCAACGGTGACTACATGGTGGTGTCGGTGAGTCACCGGGGAGACCAGAGCAGTGGTGATGCCGGCACCCGGGATGGTGTGGGCCACCACTACAGCAACCGGCTTGTGCTGGTGCGCAACGGGGTGCTCTATCGCCATCCGCTGCCGGACCAGATGCCACGCATGCGCGGTCCGCTCAGCGCCCGTGTCGAGAGCAGCGGCGGCGACTACCCCCATATCGACGAACAGGGCCGCTACAAGGTGCGCCTCTGCTACGACCTGAGCGACAAAGGGGCCGCCGAGGCCAGCCACCGGGTGCGCATGATGCAGCCCTACAGCGGCGATGGTTACGGTCTTCACTTTCCGCCCCATGCAGGGACAGAAGTGGCTCTGGGCCACCTCAACGGCGACCCGGACCGCCCATTCATTCTCGGCGCTCTGCCCAATCCGCAGACGCCAAGCCCGGTCAATGCGGACAATGCCAGCCAGCATATTCTGCGCACCTGGGGTAGCAACGAGCTGCTGTTCGAAGATCGCGCCGGTGAAGAGCGCATCGAGCTGTTCACCCGCAATCGGCAGAATGTTCTGAGCCTCGATGCCCGCAAAGAGTCACATCAGATTCGCCTGGCCAGCGAACAGGGCGACATGAAGATCGAGGCGGGTAAGACCATCCTGCAGCGCAGCGGCGACAGCCATACGCTGGAGTCGGGTAACAATCACGAAGTGACGGTGGAGAACAACCAGCGTCTGATGACCAAAAACCAGGAGATCCAGCTCGACGCTGCGACAGATATCGAGTTCAAGGCCAAACAAAACATCCGCGCCCAGGCCGAGGCGCAGAACGTGGAGATCAGCGCCGGACGCAACAGCGTACAGACCACCCAGCAGGATGCTTCCTGGGAGGTCAAACAGGGCGACATGAAGATGCAGGTGGAGAGCGGCCGCTTCGAACTCAGGGTAGCTAAGGCGATTACCCTGCTGGGCGAGGGCGGCGGCAACATCCACCTGGGCCAGGCCGGCTGCCGTTTCGAGATCGACACCGGCGGCAACCTCAACCTCTCAGGCAAGACCCTCAATATGACCTTTCAGACTATCAACCTGAAAGGCCAGAACATCGGCAACAACTGAACATGGATGCGAAGTGTAGGGTGGGGCCCTGCTCCACCAAACTACCCGATACCAGCAACAAAAAAGCGGCTTTCAATCGAAGCGTAGGGTGCGGCTTGCTGCACCGAAACCGGCAGAGTATTCAGAATCGGCCAAGTCAGGCGCCATTGACTTGCAAGCCCATCGATAAGGACATCGACAAATGAATAAGGAGATACCCGCCCACCAGGCCCGCGCCCGCCTCGATATCGAGGGCCGCCCCTATGACGTCATCGAGGTAGATGGCGAGGAGTCCATCAACCTCGGCTTCTACCTGCAGGCCGTGGTGCTGGCGCAGCCCCATGAACGCTCCGACGCCTTCCTCGGCCGGCGCTTCACGTTG
>JARRNY010000063.1:0-13820 GCA_037384445.1 Candidatus Thiodiazotropha sp. | reverse complement strand
ATCGTGAAAGATGTCGGCCAGTGAGGTCACGATCATGCCTGATCCACCGGTGACATCCAACGCCCTCGCCAGCGGCAGCATGCCGGCAATCAGGACCAGACTCTGCCAGTTCATGGAGCGGTAGGCCTCCTCCATTTTGACACAACGACTCACCACCATGGCAAAGGCGGCCAGCATTACAGCGACCAGATTGGAGGTAAGCTGGAAGGTCATCAGGATCAGCATCCCCAGCGTCACCAGCACTGCCCAAGGCGCCTCATTGCCATGCCAAGTGCGCTCGACAATCTCCTGCGGCAGTTCCAACAGCACCATATCTCGACGCGGGCCATCGAAGCCCTCCAGCGCATCCCATGGCCCGGCCAGTAACAACATATCGCCCGCCTGCAATCTCGTCTGGTCGAAATCGAGGGCCATATTGGTGCTGTTCAATCGTCTGTTGCGGGGCTGCGACAAAGAGCACATCACCCGCATGTAGCCGGGTCTCGATCAGCACCGGTCTGAGCGCTGTCAACAAGCCCCCATGGCGCTCCACCGCCACCACCGTGATACCGAAGTTGCGACGCAGCCCGATCTCCCCCACTGTCATGTTACACAGGGGCGATTTGTCGCGTATCTGCAAACGGTGCAAGCCCTCTTCAATATCATAGGATTTTGCCATGTCGCGCAGGGAACGGCGGGATGCACCAGCCTGTTCATCAACTCCGGCAGGCAGCAAGCGACGTCCAAGGGTCAACATGTATAGCGTGCCAACGACAAGAATGACGCCGCCAATCGGGGCAAAATCGAAGAAACCGAAGCCCTCCAGCCCGGCATCGACCAGTGCCCGGCTGACGGCGATGTTAGGCGGTGTTCCGATTAGCGTCAGCATGCCCCCGATCAGCGAGGCGAATGCCAGCGGCAGCAATAACCGCCGGGGTGACAATCCCGCCTCTCGCGCCATACTGAGTACGACCGGAATAAAGATCGCGACCACGCCGGTTGAACTCATGAAGGCAGAGAGGATGGCGACAGTCGGCATAAGCAACAAAATCAAGTGCCACTCACTGCCTCGCCCCATGGCAGCAATGCGCTGCCCCACCCAGGACGCAACGCCCGTGCGGTGGAGTCCCTCACCAATCACGAAGAGTCCTGCGATCATCATTACCAGCGGATCGCCAAAACCGGCGATCGCCTCTGTGGGCGAGACCACGCCCGAGAGGGCCAGTGCCAGAATTACAAAAACTGCGGTGAGATCAAGTCGTACCCGACCACTGAAGAACAGCACTATCGCCGTCAGTATCAGCGCATAAACGAAATAGGGTTGCCAGTTCATAGGGGCTCCGGATGCAGTCAACACTACGGCCAGAGCGTCTTTGACTGACATCCGGACACATAGATGAAGGTTAAGGATTCCCTCCCTTCAATCTAGTGTACAACAGCTCAGTGCCCAGCCACACCATCACCCCAGTGGAGCATCATTTCCCGATAACCTTTGGTGAGAAACGCGGTGAACCGATTTACCGCGATCAGGACCGTCAACACCATCATACCCAGTATCCCCAACAACGCGAGGTACCAGAAATAGGCCAATTGCGGCACATCGATAACTGCGCCCAAGGAGGAAATGGCAAGAAAACCAATAATCACCAGCGTGAGCGCCAGAGTCACATTGCGTAATCTATCGCTGTCAAAACTCATCACATACCTCCTTCGATCAACGCTTGGTAATTCAAGCTTTGAGCGAATCATTTTAAGAAAACAACGCCACAAATCACCCGGTAAAAAAGTCATCAGCCAATTACATTGACGGATCTGACCATCCATACCGGCTTAAAGACACTCTATGCCAACGCAATGAATTCAGACTGAATATTTTGGTGATGAAGAAAGAGATAGACCGGCGTGAGCGCTAGCTGAGTCCAGCACTGGCTTGAGAAGGAGATACAGGTATTTTTACTAACCCGGCAACCAGGACTGTCGCCTTCAGGGTGTGACGCCCCTAACATCATGGATTTGAACTAGCAGGCCGATGAGGGCCCCACCGTACAATCCAATTTCAGGCTGTAGGGTGGGGCCCTGCCCCACCAATAACTATTAAATAAGCGTCATTCGCCGCGGCTTGTTTTCAATCTGTCTATACGGTAGCTGGGGATCGCGCCGGTTTCTCAATCATCGTCATGCCTGCGCCTGTAGCCCTCTTCGCGCTCGCCCCGATAACCTTCACCACCCCATAGCCGGTCTGAGCCTTCACGACGAGAACGCCAACGCCACTTCGCCTCATCCTCATCGCCGCTGCGATGGCATTCAACGCAGTTTTCGTATTTATAGATCCCTTCCTCTAAATGCTCTTCACGGATATTTGAACGTGAATGCTCATGGCAGCCATAGCAAGTGTAGTCGCTGTAGTCATTACCGATATGGCAGGTCTCACAATCAGACTCGTGGTGACGATCAAAACGGAAAAACTCGTCGTGGTCGAAAGTCGCAGGCGTCCAGCCATCGACGGTGTGGCATGTGTTGCAACTACCGTTGATCTTGCGATGCAGAGAGTCATCAGGGTTGGCATGACAACTCTCGCACTGCTCACTTACGGAAACTTCGACAAGCTCATGTGAGAAGGAACTGATCGGTCGAAAGGCCATCACGCCGTTATGCTCGCTATGACAGGCCACGCAATCATCCTCGATAAGATGCTGGTGGAATGCAACGCTCTTCTTCTCGCCACTGATTGGCACACCCTTGGTAGTCGTGAGACCGATCTCAGCCACCTTGTGACACGCCTTGCATTTCTCCGGTCTGCTACCGATGAACAGGGTGTGGCAGGCGAAGCAGTCAGTGGTCAACTCCGCATGAGCCGGTATCGGCTTACCGGGACTGATCATGAGATGCGGCAGTGCCACTGCCAGCGCCAACAGCACCAGTAGATTCAGAGAAACGACCAGTAAAAATTTCCGGTACTTCATTGCCATTGCCAGAAGAAAAAGATACTCAGGATATGCGCCAGTGCCAGTACACCGAAGGCCAGGGTGATCGGTAGATGCACCACCCGCCACTGCTTCATGACATCGACCGTGGTAGCGTCCCAGAAGAGCTGACGTTCAATCGCTTCGTCGCTCATCCCCTGCGAACGGTAGTAGGTCTGCTTCTCGGCCAAGTCACGCCGAGAGCGGTCAAGCAGATACTTACCGGTCAATCCGCTGGCTACATTCACCAACATGGCGATCAGTGCAAGCCAAGGCAATATAGCGAAGACATGAATACCCGCATGTACCAGAATCATCAGCGCACCGATCCAGGTCAGGGTTTCGTGCAGCGCCAACAGTTGCTTGGGTTTACCGAAGGTAATTTTTTTCCGCTTGCGCAGGGAATAGAGAAATGAACTCAGAATCAGCAGGCTGCCGGGTATCCCCAACCAACGACCGATCCAGACCAGATCGAGCTGATGCAATACCCAGTCGACCAACAACGCGCCCAGCAGCAATCCGGCCAAGAGGCCAACGAAAGGCAGCACCTGCTTGTTAATAATCGAACGTTGCATGAGATATCTCTATAGCGCCAGGTTCAGATCGCTCTTCGGACGGCTGATGCAGAGCAGACAGTGCCCCTCCTCCACATCCACAACAGGCTCCTGAGCGTAATCCACCTCACCCGATTCAATGCGGGTTTGGCAACCGCCACAACTGCCAGCCCGGCATCCCGAGTCCACATCGATACCCTGCGCCTCGACAAAACCGAGCAGTGACTCCTCAGTGCCTGTCCACAGAGCAGACTTGCCGCTCCTGCTGAACTCAATCTGCCACGACGTTTGTGGCTTGCTATCTTTTTCAACCGCCTTCGGCTTGGTTAGCGTGGCGGGGCCAAAGGCCTCGTAGTGAATATCGCTCTTAGGCACTCCCAACGCCTCCAGACCTGGAACGATACTATCCATCATGGCCGTTGGGCCGCAGACATAGTAGTGATAGCGTCCCAGCTTGAGCACACTCTGCAGCAGTGGTAAATCCACATGTCCGGTATGCTGATAGTCGATACCTGCCTGATCCTCTGCTGTGGGTCGGCTGTAGCAAAGATGCAGATGGAAGCCGGCATGGTTCTGCGCCATCGCCAGCAGTGTCTTGTGCATAATCACCTCAAGGCCATTACGCACGCCGTAGAAGAGCCAGATCTCACGCTCACTCTTTTGCTCCAGCAGGGAGTTGATGATGCTCACCATCGGCGTGATACCAATACCCCCGGCAATCAACACCAGCGGTAGCGCCGGTTCTTCGATCAGATGAAAAGGCCCCGAGGGCGCCTTCACCATCAATTGATCACCCTCGTGAACCCGATCGTGCAAATAGTTGGAGGCAAGCCCGGGCGCAAGGTCGGCCTGGCCAGCCGGAGCCGCTACGCGCTTGACCGTGATGCGATATCGCTCAGCACACGGCTGGTCGGAGAGCGAGTAGCAACGGGTCACCGTGCGTGCATCCGTCGTCTCTGTAGCAGGCAGATTGAATTTAAAGGTGAGGAACTGTCCCGGCTTAAAACCGGGCAGGCTGAATGGCTCTTCGGGCTTCAAATAGAATGAGCAGATATCGCCCGCCTCGTTTTCGATGACCCGACGCTCTACACGAAAGGCTTTGAACCCCTCCCAGGCGCCTCTATCTGGCGATGAAGAAACCTCTGCCGGGGCCAATGCAGCCTGAGAAGTGTCATTGCCCTCTATTGCATCACGTCGCCGACGCCGTACGTTGAGCGATACGGCGACGATCACCTGCACAACAGTCGCAAGCAGTATAATCAGTACCAAGTTACTTGCAGTCATCATCCAACCATTTTGCCCAGCGAAGCCGGTTCGTTTAACAAGATAGCCATAACTTTAGTCGGGTTAAATGAACTCAAACTGAAAGCCCCGACAACAGCTCGGCTATGGCCCCGATCGGGCGAGAAAAATGAACAAACCAGCAGAAACCTCTGAATCGGTCCGGACCCTCGATCACTGGACGATACAGTCCAGTGCCGCTCAATCCAAAGTGAGCGGTTGACAACTCCGCCACCGGAGATTGACGATGTGAGTACGAAGACGCCTACGGTAGGTCCAATGAAATTCATCAACGGTATTACCCTGCTGCTGATCTATCAGTTGATCGGAGAGGTACTGGTCCTGGGACTCGGCATCCCCATCCCTGGCCCGGTCCTGGGCATGCTGCTGCTTTTTGTCACACTGCTCATACGCGCTCGCTCGAACGACTCTCTCGACCAAGCCAGCTCCACCCTGCTGAGCCATCTCTCACTACTCTTCGTACCCGCCGGCGTGGGAATCATCGTGCACCTGAACCTCATCGCGCTCGAGTGGTTCCCCATCCTGCTCACCCTGTTGCTCAGCACCCTGATTACCCTGGCGGCGACTGCGGGCATCCTCTGGCTGGCGACGCGCCTGATGATGGGGAGACCCTGATCATGCCGCAACAGAACCTCAACGCCATCTGGGTCTATCTCTCCACCACCCCCCTGTTGGGCTTGACCGCAACCCTGATCGCCTACGGCATCGCCTATCGCATCTATATCCGTTTCAACGCCAACCCCCTGTTACATCCGGTCGCCATTGCCGTGGCGCTGTTGATCGGCCTGTTGTTGTCGACCGACACACCCTACAGCGCCTACTTCGAAGGCGCCCAGTTCGTCCACTTTCTCTTGGGACCGGCAACCGTCGCCCTCGCCGTTCCGCTCTATCAGCAGTGCGCCAAGCTGAAGCGCCTCTGGCTACCGCTCAGTATCAGCCTGCTCGCCGGCGTGGTTATCGGCGCCACCAGCTCAATCCTGCTCGCCCGACTCTTCGGTGTCAGTACGCTGGCTCAGCTCTCCCTGGCGCCCAAGTCGGTCACCGCACCGGTCGCCATGGGCATCGCCGAGATGATCGGCGGTCTGCCCTCGTTGACTGCAGTCTTCGTGGTCGCAACCGGCATACTTGGGGCAGCCATCGGCACCCGCTTGTTCACTCTGATGCGCATCCGCGACGACAGCATCAAGGGTTTCGCCATGGGGCTGACCGCACACGGCATCGGCACCGCAAGAGCCTTCCAGGTTAGCGAAGAGATGGGGGCTTTCTCCGGACTGGCCATGGCGCTGGCAACCTTCACCACCGCTTTCATTCTGCCTTGGCTGGTAGGCGTACTGGGTTTGCTTTGAGCGGACCATCACCCCTTTCAACGACACCATGGGGTAGCAGACTGCTGAAAAGCCTGTTAGTCAGTTGCCCGCTAAAGTGTTAGTGTCATAACCTGAATGTTTCACCCGGGAACGCGATGATCGGCAACACTTCGTGCTTTGCCAGTATTCCAGGAATATTCCATCGAATTAGTGCATTAATCGCATTTCCAAGCGGCCAGGTGAAATGTTCGGGTTAACGACTTCCTGCAAGCAGGGAGTCACGCTGAAGCGGTATCCGGCGTAACCTTTTTTCACCCTTGTCTACCTGGTGGTCATTATGCCGGTTACCCTTGCTTTCGATGTCTATGGCACACTGATCGACACCCATGGCGTGGTCGAAAAATTACAATGGATGGTGGGTGACAAGGCGCAGGCATTTTCCCAGGCCTGGCGGGACAAACAACTCGAATACGCCTTCCGCCGTGGACTGATGCAGCTTTACGAAGATTTTTCGGTCTGCACCCGGGACGCCTTGAACCACACCTGCAACCTCTATGGCAAACCGCTCAGCGACTCCCAGAAGCAGGAACTACTGGCGGTCTACCGGACATTACCGGCGTTCGAGGATGTCAGAGAGGGATTGGGACTGCTCAGTGGCGCTGGCTACGGCCTGTTCGCCTTCTCCAACGGCAGTACCGAAGCGGTAAACAATCTGCTCGCATCCGCTGACATCGCCAGCTACTTTCTTGATGTCATCAGCGTCGAAGACATCAAATCCTTCAAGCCAAACCCAGCGGTCTACAGCCACTTTCTGCGCCGCTCAGGCAGCTCCGGCAGTGATGCCTGGTTGATATCCAGCAATCCATTCGATGTTATCGGCGCCATCTCTGCAGGGATGCGAGGGGCATGGCTGCAACGTTCACAAGATCAGGTCTTCGACCCCTGGGGTATCGAACCGACGCTCAAGGTTTCGAGCCTGCGCGAACTGGAAGGGCAGCTTGCACTATTCACCAACAGCCGATGAATCAATCTGCCCGGCACCCTCACATGCCGGGATAGTGCGAAAAAAGATAGTGTCAAATGGGTTGAAAACACACAGACAAATTCTGAGGTGAACCAGCATGAAGCGTCCCGGCAAGCGTCACACTCGGCTCAAGCGTTTCTACAAAGACATTCTTCTCCATACCCCTTTCGCTAAAATGCTGATGCTGTTGATCGTTCTATGGATGATCTTCTCAGGCAGTCTCTATCTTGCTGAACAGAGCAGTGACCATCCAAGTCTCTCCTCCCTTGGCGAAGCCATGTACTGGGGAATCGCCGCCTTCTCCACAGCCGGCATCGCCGACACGCCCAATTCCGGATTGGCACAGCTCATCGGTGGCCTCTGGATTGTGATCGGCTCATCTCTCTTCTTCGGCGCCATCGTTGCCACTATCACCGGCTATTTCATGCGGCCGACGCAAAGACCCCACAAACAGATCATCGACACCATTGAATATAACCTGGAACAACTCAACGACTTGAGCATGGAAGAGCTTGATCTGCTCAAGGAGACCATTGACACCCTCATTGTCCATGTAGAGCAGTTGAATGAAAGAAAAGCGCAATAGATAACCTGGGTCTGTTAACAAGTCGTTGACAGACTCGCAGGACGGCAAGCTACAGCAACGACAATCGGCACCCCTTACGCGTAGTCTCCTATCTGCTATTCTGACGACTCCTTTTCCGAGAGCAGTCATGGCAACCCCAGAACAGATCTACAACTTCAAGCAGTTCGATGAAACCCTGGCAACCGGTGGGCAGCCAGACGAAGCGGAACTAGAGGCTATCGTCAGGGCCGGTTACCAAGTGGTGATCAATCTCGGTTTGGCCAATGCGCCATATGCCGTTACTCATGAGCGAGCGATAGTCGAGTCATCCGGCTTACGTTATGAACATATCCCGGTGGATTTCGAAATGCCGGAGGTCGAGCTCTTTTTCATTTTCCGCGAACGCTATCGGCAACTGTCGAAACAAAAATGTTTCATCCACTGTGCCGCTAACAAACGGGTCTCCTGCTTTATGGCCCTTTATCGCATCGTCGAGCTGGGTTGGCAGCCAAGCCAAGCGGAGGAGGAGATGCTGCAGATCTGGCAGCCCAATGAGGCCTGGCGCTCATTCATGCAACAGGTGTTGGCGCAGGCCGATAGATCTTGACGCACACGCCGCTCAGGCTTCGTCGCTGAGCGCGGCCGATAGCGGGACTGCCGAATCCTTTTCGAGAAGGGCCAGAAATGCCGCTTTGGGTACGGGCTTCGAAATATAAAACCCCTGCCCTTCATCACACCCCTCCTGCCTGAGGATTTCGAGCTGTTCCTCTTGCTCGATACCCTCCGCCACAACCTGCATACCGAGGGTATGGCCGAGACTGATAATGGTGCGCGAGATCTCCCGGCTCTGCACATCTTTGCTGAGATGATTCACAAAGCTGCGATCGATCTTCAGCTTATTGATGGGAAAGCGTGTCAGATGGGCCAGAGATGAATAGCCGGTGCCGAAGTCGTCGATAGCGATACTCAGACCCAGCTGTTGCAGATTGCGAAGATAACGGGCAGAGGCTTGCGCATCGAGCATGAGAAAATTTTCCGTTACCTCCAGTTCCAGGTGGCGCGGATCCAGCCCTGTCTCATTCAACACCTGCCTGACCGAAACGACGAAATCATCGTACTGCAGCTGGACGCCGGATAGATTCACCGCCACGTGGCCAAAGTCGATACCCCTGTCGCACCACTCCTTCGCATCACGGCAGGTATGGACCAGCACCCAGTCACCGATCTCACGAATCAGTCCCGTCTCTTCCGCCACTGGGATGAACTCATCCGGCGGGATATAGCCCATATCCGGATGATGCCAACGGAGCAACGCCTCGGCACCAACCACCCGGCCACTATCCAGGTTGATCTTGGCCTGATAGTGAATCTCGAATTGATTGAGGTGCAAAGCCTGGCGCAATCTGTTCTCCAGGGTGAAATGGTGGTAGGCATTGTCCGTCAACTCCTCGGTATAGAACTGGAAGCCGCCACGACCGCTGTTCTTCGCTTTATACATTGCTGCGTCTGCATTTTTCAGCAGACTGGCTGTGTTTTCACCATCCCGGGGATAGACAGAGATGCCGATGCTGGCGTTCAGATAGAACTCATGCTCCTCCTCTTCAAAGGGTTCCTTGAAGCAGGCCAACAGTTTCTCCGAGACCACAGCAAGACTCTGTTCCCGTTCGACGTTCTCAATCAAGAGCGCAAATTCATCACCGCCGAGCCGCGCCAAGGTATTCTCATCGCGGACAGCTTTGCGTAGACGCGTCGCGACCTGCGTCAATACTCGGTCGCCCGCCGGATGTCCCAGGCTATCGTTGATATGCTTGAAACGGTCCAGGTCGAAAAAGAGGATACTCAACCGCTGTCCATTGAATTGGGCCCGTGCAATGGCATTTTCGACCCGGTCATGGAATAGCAGTCGATTCGGCAGATCGGTCAGGCTATCGTGATAGGCAAGATAGGTGGCTCGGCTCTCTGCAATCACCCGCTCGGTGATATCGATGTGCACCCCGGTCATCTTGATGACCTCACCCTTGTCATCGAGGGATACTTTGGCTCTGGCCTGAATCCAGCGATAGGTGCCATTCTTGTGCCGCAGGCGAAACTCCTCTTCCCAATCCCCCCAGGGCTTGACCAGGAAAGCCTGCAACTTCTGCTTCATTCCCTTGCTCTCATCGGGGTGCAAGTGTAATTCCCAGCTGTCGAAGCTGTTTGGCAGCTCATCGTCAGCATAGCCGATCTGCTCTTTCCAGCGAGGCGAAAGATAGAGCTCGCCGCTCACCAGATCCCAATCCCAGTAGCCCTCCAGCGAGGACTCCAGTACCTGTCCAAATTTCTCCTCACTGCTCTGCAAGGCACGCTCTGTCATCAGTAGCCGTCGAGATCCGCTACTGATCTCCTGCTGCAGAAATTGATGCGAAAGGGAGAGGTGTATCGAATCGACCAGCGTCAGGTAGAAACGGCGCGCCAACAAAAGCAGACCGAAGGCGTAGAGGAAGACGAAGCCACCCAGAAAGTTGCTGGACAGATCGCCGCGCATGAACAGGCCAACCTCCAACGGCAGCAGCAGGGGAATCAGAAAAACGACAAAGACTTCCAGCACCGCCGAGTAAGCCATGATGCTGCCTGATCCAACACCCGCAACCACCACAAACAGGAGTACCTGATGGGGAATCGGCCAGCTCGAATCATAGAACAGGCTCAACAACCCCCAGACCATTCCGCTGGTAAAGGTCAGAATGATATGCCGGCGCAGCCAGGGCCCGGTAGAAAAATCTTTATACTTAACCTGCTTGAACTGGTGCAATAGAACCGCGCGGGCCAGACTCAACATGAGAATCATGCCGAGCCAACTCAGCAGCAGAACACGGTCCGCCACGAGCCAATAGTTGAGACCAACGAAACTGGCGATACCCAGCCCGATACCCATGGCAACATAACTCTGACTATAGAGCAGTTCGATCTGCTTACGCAGCACCGCATCCTGCATCTTTTTTACGGCCACATCGAGCCTTCCTGAACTCTCATCACTACCCTCGCTTCATGTCTTGCTCACTTAGAGTCAGGTCAACAATGGATTTTTTGCCTCTTAACCCGAACCGTGAGAATCAACGCAAAACTCAGGCCATAAATCAGGGCAGACATAAAGTGTTTACTAGTCTTAACCAGGTGATCGAAGCAATCTCAAGGAACCCTTGAGTACAGCGCCGTATCTGTAGCTCATTATGACCTCAGTCAACGATCGAATCATCCCTTGTTTATCTCACCGCCAGCACGATCTGGTTGCGTAGTGATTTCAACAGGTTCAGGCGCTTTTTATCGATATCGAGTCCATGGGGGTCGGCGTGATCCGCATAGATCAGCCCGACAGGACGCTTATTGATTACGAGAGGAAACAGCAAAAACGAACCGGCGCTTGATATCTTTTTGTACCAGTCAGGAATATCCGTCTGGATCTTCTCGTTGGTGGTGTCTGCGATATAAACATCCACCGCATTCTTCAACGCCCCGTGGAAGACGTCCACACTATAGGCGGTCGGGAAACTGAACCCCTGGACGAAATCCTCATCCGCATCACCAAAACTGAGGCGCCCGACCATACGACCCTGCTTGCGATCCAGCAGGGCCAGCAGAACCCGCTGAAAACCCACCGCACGATACATGGTCTCCAGTACCACGTTGAAGATCTCCGAGACGGTGTGCTCGCCCACCAGCATCCCGGTCACCTCCTGCAGACCATCCATCAGTAGCGACTCAGCATCTTCCGGCGTCGCGCCCGCACTCTCCACTACCTCGGTCTCCAGGGCATGCGTCTCGGTGCCTGTACCATTGAGTATCTGCGTTTCGCCCAGCCCCTCCTGACTTGGCGCTGGGGGCACAGCCGCTTTCGCCTTCGTCTCATCCGGGCTCGACTCATTGAGTTTGGAGAGCTGCTTGACGAAGCCTGGCGAAATATCGCTCGCCAGTACCTTGGCCATCTCCTGGAACTCCTCCACCGAGTTCTGTGCCAGCTTGTTGACCTTTTTCTCGCTCAGATTGAGCCCTTTGGCGTACTTCTGCACCAGTCCCTGCAGCGACGGCTGGCCATCAGAGTCCGAGGCCACCAGTGTCTGCATCGCCTCGTCGGCAAAGGCGGTGACCAGACGGCGCTTCTCCACCCGGTTGACCGGCTTGTGATCGCCCTGCCACCCCTTGAGACTGTCGATCAGTGTTTTGGGGAAGTTCCACTGCTTGGCGATCTCGATACCGATCTTTTCATAACTGACCCCCAACACGCCGTGTTGAGCAGTCACAGCTTCGCGTCCCTCCAGGTTGACCAGGCGCTCGATCTCTTTTGACTCTTCCGGCAAATAGAAGGCCACCAGCAGCTTACCAAGATCTTTCAACAAGCCGGTGAGAAAATACTCCTCCGCCTCACGCTGATCGATCTCGTCGGCCACCCGGTGGGCCAGGGTGGCGCGGAACATGGCCGAGGAGACCAGATCGCGCAACTGATCCGCCTGCTGTTTGTTCTCGATGTGCTCGAAGAAGATCAGCGAGGCGGCCAGCGAGCGGATCGCCTGGGTACCGAGCACCACCACGGCACGGGAGACGGTACCGATGCTGCCTGAAAAGCGTCCATAAAAGGCGGAGTTGACCACCTTGAGGATCTTATTGGTGAGGGCGAAATCCTTGACGATGACGCCGGCCATCTGGTTTACGTCCTTTTCGCTGGCGTGGGTCATGGCATTGATGCTGCGCACGGAGTTGGAGAGCGCCGGAAAGTCACTCTTGCGCTTCATGCGCCGCAGCAGAAACTCCACTGTGCCACTGGCATCCTCATCCAGTTTCAGCGCACCGCCACCCGGATTGCGCATGGTATTGTAGGCCTGCAGCATCTCCTCCGCGCTGCTGTAGCGAAGCGCCGGGTCCTTGGCCAGCGCCTTGAGGATGAAGCGGTCGAGTTTCTCCTCTATCACCGGATTGAACTGGGAGGGCGGCACCGGATCGAGATTGAGAATGGCATCGATCACCGCCTGCTGCTGCCGCCCGCTGAAGACCGGCATGCCGGTCAGCATCTCGTCGAGGATCAGACCCAGCGCGAAGACATCTGCCTGCGGCCCCACCTCGCCGTGCTGAATATACTCCGGCGCCAGATAGCGGGGTGTGCCGATCAACTGCTGATCCGGCCCACTCTGCTCCGCCAGCAGACGGGCGATACCGAAATCCATGATCTTCGGCACCTGGTTTTTGTTGATAATGATGTTGGCGGGCTTCAGATCGCGATGCACGATGCCCGCCTTATGGGCCTCCGCCACGCCCTCGAGCAAACCCTGAAAGATCTGCAAAGCACGGGGTAGCTCCAGGGGCTTGCCCTGAATCAGCGTCGACAGCAGATCCCCCTCGACAAACTCGAACACCAGATAGGGGGTACTGCGGTGCTGGCCCGCCTCGTAGATCGAGACGATGTTGGGGTGTTGCAGCTTGCTCATGGTGCGCGCTTCGTCGCGGAAGGCGCTCTCGCTCAACGACTGGTTGAGCAGCTTGATGGCAACCCGGCGCTCCAGCTGGGTATCGTGGCAAAGGTAGACCGTACCCTGGTTCCCAGAACCCAGTACCCGTCCCACCTGAAATCGTCCGATCTGTTTTAACGCCATATCTTATTTATGGAAATCTTCTCCTCTCCGCCCTTATCGGCCACCTGGCAGGAATCTGTTGGCTGGGAAGGCGGTGGAGCAGGCCCCACCCTACCGGGCAAAGTGTAGGGTGGGGCCCTGCCCCACCGATTACTGCATCTCGGCGCTCACTAAAACAAGGAATGAATCAGGCTCTCCAGCCCTGGAGTATCAAGCGGGGGCATCGTTGCTGGATCGGCCCCCGTATGGATGCCAACCAGCCGCAGACGGCGTGGCAGCTGATTCAGCTCGCGTGCCAGATCGATGGCCTGCGCCACACCGAAGCCATGGGATGAGGTGGTTGAGGAGTAGCTTTCGAGCTGCCCGGGTTCTAACAGACTGGCCCGTCCCGGCTCCTCGTCGATGAGTACGGCATCGATCAGAATCAGCTGATCAGTGTCGTCAAACCAGGCCAGCAACCCGCTACCGGGACGATCGAGCTTAATCAGCTCGCAGCCGTCCAATCCCAGTCCGCTGAGATAGTCGA
>JARRNY010000062.1:0-16661 GCA_037384445.1 Candidatus Thiodiazotropha sp. | reverse complement strand
GGGGGGCATAGGAATCTAGTAGGGAGGTCTTACTTTGAAAAGTCGTTTATTTCGTACAAAGATCTCTGTCTTGTAGGTATAGGTTGTTTGGGTTTTCTAGCATATCAACAAACTTGATAATATAGAAAAATATCACGTCATGACAATTAAATTTCAAGTAGCGCTTGAGGGAAACGGCCGAGAGTATTTAACACTCAGAAATATCAGGAGAAATAATTTGTATAAAGGTTAATTAATTGTTCGATGCTGAACTGTTTTTTCTGTGATTCATGCTCCTTGGGGAAATGACTCGATGGCAAATCAGCATCTGAATGAGATTCCTGACATGAGCCCGCTCGGTATACAAGCTCCTTGAGCTGAGTAGATATATCGACGGCATGCCTGGTGCCGCCATCAGGGAGTCTGAGAATGTCGTTTGATTCTAGTCGTCGCTGTTATTTTGTTTGGTGTCGACCTTGCGCTGCGTACGGATGTCGTTCAGCTCTTTGTGTAGCCTGTCTCGCTCATCCACCAGTAACGCCTTCTCTCTGGTCAGTGCATCCAGATCAGCACTCAGCATCTCGACGGCGGCCTCCTGGACTTCGCGCTCGCGTTTCAGTGCTGCTTTCTCGTCCACCGTCTGTTGTAGTGTCTGGCGAAGGTGTTCCACCTCATCTGGTTTCGTCATCAGTTTTTTTGTATCCGCCAGTTCCTGTCGCAATGAAGCGACTTGTTGCTGGCTCGATTCGAATGCGGCAATGAGTTCCGCCTCTTTCTTTTGCGACTCCGCCTTCAGCTGGGAAAGCTGCTCATCCGCTTGAGATTTGGTTTCACGTATCGACTCCCGGTCTCTTTTTATAGTACGGATGGTGTTTTCAGCCACCTTGAGCGAGGTTTGGTTCTCCTCTAGTGTCTGCTGTAGCTGTGCTTTCTCCTCTGAATGTTTACTAAGAATAGCTTTTTGGCTCTCTTCATGATGTTCGAGTTGTGCCGTCAGTTTGTCTATCTCCTGTTCCCGCTCATCTAAGATTGTTGCGTGATTCAGTTTGGCCATTTGCAAAGCGACCTCGGTCTCCGACGACTTCTCCAACGCCTCCTGAGTGGCCTTGATCTCTTTTTCCAGTTCGGTGATGAGTTCCTGCTGGATCCGTTCAGCCTCTGTACAGCGGTTGTTTGCAATCTCCGCTTTCTCCTCGGTGGTCTTCATCAGATGCTTGAGTTGTTCGGATGACTTTTGCTCCTCTGCCAGCGTGGCTTCGAGCTTATGCCGTTTCTTCAGTTGCCGGATTGCCTTGACACGGATCGATTCTGCCTGGCTTTTGTAGTGTCCGGCCAACTTTCTCAAGCGAGACTTCTCCTGCTCGGCATGCTGTTTTTGCGCCTCCAGGGATCGGTTCAATTGTTCCTGTTCTGCCAGGAAATCGGATTGCATCTGCTGCAGGGTTGTGTCCAGTAGCTCTCGGGATTGTTCCAACTCGTCAATGGTATGCCGTGCTTGTTTCAACTCTCCCTTCAGTAATGTCATCTCTTTCTGGTGATGAACTCTGGCTTTGTCGAAGTCATTCCGTGTCGTCTCGAGCTCATGCTCCAGGCCCCGCCGGAGTTCTTCTATGGAGTCGACCTTTTGCGCCAACTCCTTGGTGTGGCTGGACTCTGATTGCAGACAGGCGGCCAGTTCCGCCTTCTCCTGCACCAGCTTCTGCAGGGACGACTCCTGGGTCTGGATCCGGTGCTGCAGGGTAGAGATCTTTGCCGTGGAACTGGCTATGTCTTCATCCGCTGATCGTTTCGCATCTTCGAGAGCCGACTGCAGGCTCGATATCCTGCGTTCATGTTCGGCATTCGTCTGGGTGAGCTGAGTACGGCTCTCTTCCAGGGTTTGTTGCAATTGGGCCTGGTTCTGACGTAATTGCCTGAGCTCGCTGTGTAACTCCTCCGCAGTACGCTTAGCCTTGCTGTGTGACTCATCCAGAGCCTCCTGCAGACCGCGCTCCCGTTCCTGATGGGCCTGCGACTCGGTTTCTGCCTGCTGTAACGCTTCATCCAGCTGTTGTCGTGATTGGCTCAGTTCATCGATAGCCTGACGTGCCTGATTCAACTCTTCTGTCAGCAATGCCGTGTCGTGCTGGTGTTGGGTATTTGCTTCGTTGTAGGCTTGTTGGAGTGTTTCGAGCTTCTTCTCCAGGCTATGCTTGTGTTCATCCAGAGACTGCGCCTGCTTTATGAAATCCAAGGCTCGCTGACTCTCGGTGTGTAAGCCGTTAGTCAGCTGTGTTTTTTCCTGGAGCAGTTGCTGATGGAGGGACTCATGATTCTGAATCTGTTGTTGCAGGGTATCGATCTGAGTCTTGGAACGCGCTTGATTTTCATCAAGAGTTCGATCCGCTTGTGCAAATGCCTCCAGCAGGTCCAACTCCCATTCCTGCTGTTTGGCTTGTGCTCGGGCAAGCTCTGTGCGACTTGTCTCTAACGCTTGTGCATACTGTTCAGCACTGCGAGCCTTCTCATCCAGCGACGCCAGCAGCTCCTGCTCCCGTTTCTGATGTGCTGTCCTGGATTGATCAAGTGCTTGCTGTGTTTCGTCAAGGGACTGCTGCAGGGTATCAATCTGCATCTGCTCGATAGACTTATCCCCACTGTGCTTATTGCGCAAGTCGTTTAGCGAGGATTCCAGTTCGAAGCGCTCTTCGGAGAGACGGTTAATGATTTCCTGTAACTGTTTTCGAGAGGACTCGCTCTGCTCCAGCTGTTTTGTCAGCTCATTTTGGGCTCGTTCATGATCGTTTTGCGTCTGCTGGGATTGGGGCTGGCTTTTGTGTTTTTCAATATCCCGCTGTTTGAGTTGTGCATTGAACAGATGCTGCATCTCAAACAGCGTTCGTCTGAGACTTTCAACATCCATCTGCTGGCCGACTGCCGGCTGCTGCGAAATGACTGAACTCTCAAATGTGTAGCGATTCAGTGCGAAGACATTGTTGTCTTGGTTATCTTCGTTCCCCTCACTCAGATCGGTCACTGTTGATAGCTCTGTCCAATTGACTTCCACGACGATGTTACTCATGTCGCGCGGTGTCAGCAGGCAGCTGGCTCTCTCACTTTGGCCAATTTCCGTAGTGCCGAAGAAGTGGGCTGCGCAGAGTCTGGATACCGGGAATCGTGCTGGCGGATTGGGTCTGTTGAGTGCTTCGGAGTGTTGGCCCAGTGCAGATTTTGCCTGGCTGTGTACAGTGAGTCGCAGTCTCACATATCTATGAGCATTGCCGGTCTTTTCAAGACTCGTCAGAGTTGGAAAATTCAGCATGTGATGAGATGTGAGACCCGGTGACGGCACAATCAGAGAGCTGAACGAGTGCCGGTCTGGTTGATTCTGCAGTAACGTTAGGCTTTGTTCACTGCCTAAATCCTCCGTGCCCATGTTACGTATGTCCTCGATAAAGCAAAGCGACAGCTTGACCGCTCCGAGTCCGGGCGACACCCCATTCTCTCCGGTTTTCACTGCTTTCAGTTTGCTCGGGCAAGTCGCTGTCAACAGGTCCTAAGTGCCAAGGTTTTCCTGTCTTTGCTGTGCCTGATAGCGTGTGGTTTTGGCGATCGATATGTCCTCAACAGCTCCTTTCTCAGGAGGCCGTCGCAAGGTCGAGCGTGTCCATATCATTGAGCAATCCGTGGTAGAGCCCTATACACATGAGTACATGCTCTAGAGTCTCTCTCAGTACTTGATGGTTGAGCGTTATGTCTCTCCGACGGCTTCTCGTATATTGAATAGTACGGCGAAAACGCAAAATGTGACATACGTCGCAAAAAATATGGGTGGTCGCCCAGTGCTGTTTTTATCCAAGGAGTGCCTTGCCAAATCTTCAGGTTAGATTTCTCTAACCGGTCGGATGAGATATCCCGTTGATAATACGGCAGATCATAGCAGCGAAACTGACCGACGTTCGCGGTCAGCCTCCGGTGATCGCGGCAAAAACATTGGGTAGACGTTCCGGCAGTCGTTCCACATGGTCGACGATGGAGTAGTTGTTTTCACCAAAGATGCGTGCCACATAGCGGTCGGCGTCCGGATCGAGGGTCAGGCAATAGGTATAGACACCCTGCATCGCCAGGTCTTCCACCGCTTTCTTTGCATCGTGGCGTAGATATTGGGGATCCCGTTCGTCGATATCGGATGGTTCGCCGTCGGTGACCAGCAGCACCAGCCGTTTCTGCGCATTCTGCTGGGTCAGATGCCAGCCGGCATGGCGTAAAGCGGCGCCCATGCGGGTCGAGAGGCCGCCCTTCATACCCGCCATCCTCGACTTGGCTTCATCATCATAGGGCTGTTCAAAATCTTTGAAGCGGTAGTACTGCACGTCGTGGCGGCCGTCGGAGGCAAAGCCGTGTACCGCAAAGTTGTCACCAATGGAGTCGATGGCCCAGGAGAGCAGACCGGCCGACTCGCGGGTCAGGTCCAGAATACTGTCCTGATCCTCATAACCCGCTTCGCCCTCTGCGATATGGCCAATCTTTTCGTTGGTCGACTCGGAGAGGTCGAGCAATAGTACAATCGACAGGTCACGGATATGGCGGCTAATGCGAATGTTGATGCGGGGGTCTGGCATGACGCCGCGACGGATGTCGATCATCGCGCGTACCGCCGCGTTCAGATCCAACTCCTCGCCCTCTTCATAACCCCGACGGCGGACAATGCCCTGGGGTTGCAGTGCATCGATCAGGTGACGGATGCGTGAGGCGATCGGCTTATGCTTGGTAAGGATCTCGTCCATCACTTCGGGATCGCCACGGCCCTGTTTGCGCTCGATGACGGTGGACCAGTCGGGACGCGCCAGCTGCACATGGTAGTCCCACTCGCTGTAGTGGTAGGGATCAGAGGCCGGTTCCACACCTTCCATCTCGTTGTAACTGACCCCCATGTCTTCGTAGGGGAACAGCTCACTGGCGAGCACCAGGATCTCATCCGGGTTGTCGTGGGTCATCTCTGAGTCCAGGTCGTTGACGAACTCCATCAGACTCACATAGCGGCGAACCGACTGTTGTGAACTCGGCAGGTAGTCTGCACCCTGGGTCTCGAACATGTTCTCCGAGAAATCCCAGAAGTAACGATTGTCGTCACGATAAGGGATTGGCCATTCAGAGAGGATACGCACGCTGGGGATTTTCGCGATATCGAGCATCTTGTTGTAGAAGTCGATACCGGCCATCCAGGACAGGCGTGGGTCGTAGGGGTCTTGCTCCAACTTTGTCACGAAGTCGTCGGCTATCCGGTTAATGACCTCTTGCTCGTCGCGATAGTCTCTATCCATGATGGCGCGGGTGGTACGCATCATCAGGTCCATGGTTTCGTGGGGTCTACCCATGTCGTCATTGTCACCCGGCTGGGCGGTGAAGAATTGTAGCCAGAGTTTACGCAGACCAGGGAACTCGCTGTAGGCGAGATACTCGACCCTGGCATCCTCGAACAGTTCGATCATGCGCATCTGCGCTTGAGACAGCTGCTCTGCAGAGATGGGTTCGCGGGTGTAGACCATGTGCGCAGCGGCGTGGGCTGCTGTCGCGCGATAGACCTCCATGCCATCAATTCCACGGAAGGGATCGAAGGCATCAGGGACATGGATCTGGAACTCCTCGATATAGGGTCGAATACCCTGACGTGATTCGAAGTCACCGGCAGTGGGACGCATGAAAAACGCTCTCGCCCAGAGCGCACGCAGATAGAAATTAAGTTTGCGCTGATTGTCGATGAACAGGGTGCCGCGTCGTTCTGACTGCAGGATCGATTTTGAGGATTGGCTTTGCAGGCCGAAATAGGCCAGCTGGCCATCCAGGTCGCGCTGATGCGCCTGCGCACCCCACATGACCCATCGACGCAGGCCGCCGAGTGTCAGCTTGGACAGCAGTTCGTCGAGGTTTTCCATCATCGGCCGCAGGCCGCGAGGCGCCTTGCCGGTCATCTGGTGCAGCAGTTTAAGGAAACCACGCATGACCTCTGCGTCGCCGAGGCGGGAAGCGGCCAGCGGCAGGTTGGCGATAATCAGAGTGATGACACTGCCAGAGGTGTGAGAGGCGAGCTTCATCATGGCCTCGACGATGTCGGGAATGATGTCTTCGCCAACCTCCTTGGCCACCCCCGGCATCTCCTGCACATAGGTCAGTACCAGATCCTGACCGCGGCCCAGCGTACAGAAAGCGCGCATCCCCTCGAGATAGTTCTGTAGCCCGCGCGGGGACATGACGCGCTGTGCCTCATGATAGGAGGATTCGAGGGCTTCAGCGTGCTCGTGATCATCCTCATTGAGGCAGTTGACGTATTCTGAAAAGTCGATGCTCATTGGCTGCCTGTAATCTGTCCGCAGATTTAGCGTCGAAGGACGCAAATCATTGTGGGTCCAAACTGCTCCCAATTGATCCCAACTGGTTGGCCTTCAGTAGGGTGGGGCTCAGCTCCACCAAATCTCTCCAGATCAGATTGGTGTGGTGGGGCTGGCCCCCACCCTACACGCTGATCAGATGTTGAGATTAAAAATAGGTATTGACCGCAGCACTCAGGGTGTCGCGCATGTCGGGGTCGTCGGTCAGCGGGGTGACCAGCGCCATCTGGCAAGCGGACTGGGCATCGATGCCCTTGGCTACCAGTTGTGCCGCGTACACCAGCAGACGGGTGGACATGCCTTCATCAAGTCCGTGTCCTTTCAGGTTGCGTGAGCGCTGGGCAATCTGTACCAGCTTCTCAGCCGTGGCCTGATCGACGCCGCCCTCATGGACGACGATTTCAGTCTCAATGCCAGTCTCGGGGTAATCGAAATCCAAGCCGCCAAAACGCTGTTTGGTGGACTGTTTCAGATCCTTCATCAGGGACTGGTAACCCGGGTTGTAGGAGATGACGATCTGAAAATCGGCATGGGCTTTAACCAGTTCGCCTCTCTTTTCCAGCGGCAGTTCGCGACGATGGTCGGTCAGAGGATGGATCACCACTGTGGTGTCCTGGCGCGCTTCAACCACCTCGTCCAGATAACAGATGGCACCGATACGGGCGGCGACGGTGAGCGGGCCATCCTGCCATTTGGTACCGTTGATATCGAGTAGAAAACGTCCGACCAGATCGGATGCGGTCATGTCTTCGTTACAGGCGACGGTGATCAGCGGCTTTTGCAGCTTCCACGCCATGTATTCGACGAAGCGGGATTTACCGCAACCGGTAGGCCCCTTCAACATGACTGGCATGCGAGCGTCGTAGGCGGCTTGATACATCGCAACCTCATTTGCCACGGGGCGATAATAAGGCTCCTGTTTGATCGTGTACTGATCGCTGTCGATATCGCTCATTTTCCTCTCCGGGTCTGCTTGGAGTTTTGCGTATTGAGTTAGGGACTTGTGATTTCAGTCTCTCTTTTCGCACGAAAATCCGGCGTCACATTAAATCCATAATTCAAAACTGAAACCTGTTGAAAGAACCCCGCCCGCCACAGAGGAGAGCGGGGCTCTGACAGATGATTACCTGGCGGTAATCAGGCCGGTGTGCCGCGGTAGATAACCATGGAGGCACCGGCGCACTGAGCGTAGTTGTCCAGACCCAGCAGACGCACATGGTTGTCCGGGTGTGCCTGGTGGCAGGCCTCGCACTCGGCCAGGATGGCGTCTACGTCGGTCTCGCCGAACATCGGCAGCTTCCACATGTACCAGTAGGCGCCACTGGCATTCTGCGGTTCGGTGTGCTCAACCGACGGGTTCCAGCCTTTTGAGACGATGAACTCAATCTGCTTGCGGATCTGTTCCGCGCTCATCACCGGCAGGTAGGAGAAGGTCTCGAACTTGCGGCTGGTGTTGTCAGACAGGCTCGACTGGTAGTCTTGCATTTCACTCATTTTCTATTCCTCAAATCATTTTGAATTTGATTGACTTTAAAGCGGACTTAAGCGGGCGGACCGCCGGGGGGCGCATCCCATCTTCGATGGGCCCCTGCTCCTCCCCTCGGTCCACGCCGGCGATATCCCGTTCGAACTTGAGAGTCCGAACTGCCGTCGAGAGCGGACCGCCGGGGGTCGCATCCCATCTTCGATGGGCCCCTGCTCCTCCCCTCGGTCCGCTACTTGTGCGATACGTCCAGTTTGTCGACGGTGTCGAACTCGAATTTGATCTCTTTCCAGGTCTCCATCGCGGCTTTCAGCTCAGGGCTTGAAGCGGCGGCGGTGGTGAGAATGTCTTTACCCTCTTTCTCCAGCTCGCGACCCTGGTTGCGGGCTTCAACACAGGCCTCGACAGCCACACGGTTGGCCGCTGCACCCGCTGCGTTACCCCAAGGATGACCCAGGGTGCCGCCACCGAACTGCAGTACGGAGTCGTCACCGAAGATGGAGACCAGTGCAGGCATGTGCCAGACATGGATGCCACCGGATGCAACCGGCATAACACCGGGCATGGCGCCCCAGTCCTGATCGAAGAAGATACCGCGTGAGCGGTCTTCCTTGATGTAGGAGTCGCGCATGATATCGATCCAACCCAGGGTGGCGTCGCGATCGCCCTCCAGCTTGCCGACAACGGTGCCGGAGTGCAGATGATCACCACCGGACAGACGCAGGATCTTGGTCAGTACGCGGAAGTGAATGCCGTGGTGGGGGTTACGGTCGAGCACGGCGTGCATGGCACGGTGGATGTGCAGCAGCATGCCGTTGTCCTGACACCACTGGGCCAGCTGGGTGTTGGCTGCCCAGCCGCCGGTGATGTAGTCGTGCATGATGATGGGAGCACCGATCTCTTTGGCATACTCGGCGCGACGCATCATCTCGTCAGCGGTCGGCGCGGTAACGTTCAGGTAGTGACCCTTGCGCTCACCGGTTTCGGCTTCAGCTTTATGGATCGCTTCCATGACGAAGTCGAAGCGATGACGCCAGCGCATGAAGGGCTGGGAGTTGACGTTCTCGTCATCTTTGGTGAAGTCGAGACCACCACGCAGACCCTCATAACAGGCGCGCCCGTAGTTCTTGGCGGAGAGTCCCAGTTTCGGCTTGATGGTGCAGCCGAGCAGGGGACGACCGTATTTATTCAACAGGTCACGCTCTACCTGGATACCCTGAGGTGGTCCATTGCAGGTCATGACGTAGGCAATCGGGAAGCGGATGTCTTCCAGACGCAGGGCGCGCAGGGCCTTGAAGCCGAAGACGTTACCGACCAGAGAGGTCATTACGTTGACAACAGAACCCTCTTCGAACAGATCGATCGGGTAGGCCACGAAGGCGTAGAAGCAGGAGTCATCGCCCGGTACGTCTTCAATCGCGTAAGCACGCCCTTTGTAGTAGTCCAGGTCGGTCAGCAGGTCGGTCCAGACCGTGGTCCAGGTGCCGGTGGAGGACTCAGCGGCAACAGCGGCTGCAACCTCCTCGCGGGGAACGCCCGGCTGAGGGGTGACTTTGAAGCATGCCAGGATGTCGGTGTCCTTTGGCGTGTAGTCGGGCATCCAGTATGTCTCGCGGTACTCTTTTACGCCCGCGTCATATTTCTTGGCCATTTTTGCGATTCCTCCAAAAATTGGGATTGATCATTGATGAAAGCGAATCTCCCTTTCATCTTTCTCCACCAGTAGGGTGGTATGCCTCAACGAGGTCTGTGTTCGAGGTGGTTGAAGTATTGGCGAGATGAAAGACCAAGTGAAATCATATGTTTTAATTGAGATCATAAATAAAAGCTTATACATTCCAGGATTTATGGTAGATTTATTGATGTTTTATGAGAATCGAAAAGCGCCATCAAAGGCTTGTTCGAGTGGGTTCTCGCTGCCACGCTTGGCGTGTGGATGAATCACAGGAGCTGACGGACGATGCACACAACCCTACGACAAATGAAGGTTTTCCAGATCGTCGCCGAACAGCTCAACTACACGCGGGCGGCGCGGGTACTGCATCTGAGTCAGCCCGCCGTGTCGATGCAGGTGAAACAGCTGGAGGAATCGGTCGGCCTGTCCCTGTTCGAGCATACGGGGAAAAAGATCCAGCTGACCGAGGCGGGGCGCGAGATCTACCAGTATGCCCGCACCATATTTCAGACCTTCGAAGAGATGGAGGAGGTCATTGCGGCGATGAAGGGGCTGGGTACCGGCCAGCTCAATATCGCCGTGGCGAGTACCGTCAACTACTTCGCGCCGCGGCTGCTGGCCGCCTTCAGCCGCAGCTACCCCGGCATCGATCTGCATCTCGATGTGACCAACCGGCAGCGACTGATGGGTCTGCTAAAGGCCAATGAGATCGATATTGTGTTGATGGGACTGCCGCCGGAGGATATCGAACTTGAGTACGAGCCCTTCATGGAGAACCCGCTGGTGGTGATTGCGCCGCCGGGACATCCACTGGAAGGGGTTTTGAATATTCCGGTGGAGCGTCTTGCCGAGGAGGTTTTCATCATGCGTGAGGAGGGGTCGGGCACCCGACTGGCCATGGAGCGCTTCTTTGCCGAGCAGGATATTGCCTTTAGCGCCGGTATGCAGATGACGCGTAATGAGGCGATCAAGCAGGCGGTGCGTGCCGGGATGGGCCTGGGACTGGTCTCAACCCACACCATCGAACTGGAAGTGGAGACCAAGCGTCTGATTGTGCTGGACGTAGAGGGCTTTCCCCTGCAACGTCACTGGTACATGGTCTACCGCAAGGGCAAACGCCTCTCACCGGCGGCTAAGGCGTTTCACGACTTTGTCCTCAACGAAGCCCAACGGATCAGGGATGAACCGGTATGAATGCGAATAAAGTAGGGATGCGTTAAAATCAACAATCTTGTCGAGAGATTGTCAGACTTATCTCAGGTCCTTAGCGGAGTCGCTCACACCATGTCAGACCAGGGCAGTTCAGACCAGAACACCGAGAGGCTGGAAGCCTACCCGCTGCTCAGCGGTGTCGAGCTGCCCGGCGATCTGCGTCAGCTGGATGAGAAGCTGCTGCGCCCCCTGGCGGGTGAGCTGCGCCGTTTCCTCGTCGAGAGCGTCTCACAGACCGGTGGCCACCTGGCAGCCGGGCTGGGGGTGGTGGAATTGACCATCGCCCTGCATTACGTCTTCAACACCCCCTATGATCGTCTGGTGTGGGATGTGGGCCACCAGGCCTATCCCCACAAGATACTCACCGGTCGGCGTGAACAGATGGGCAGTCTGCGCCAGAAGGGCGGGCTCTCCGGCTTTCCCAAACGCAGCGAAAGCGAGTACGACACCTTTGGTACCGGCCACTCCAGTACCTCCATCGGCGCTGCTCTCGGCATGGCGGTAGCGTCCAAGCAGAAGGGGGAGAACCGCAAGGTGGTGGCGGTGATCGGAGACGGCGCCATGGGCGCCGGCATGGCCTTCGAGGCCCTTAACCAGGCGGGGGCCTTGGATCAGGATCTACTGGTCATCCTCAACGACAATGACATGTCGATCTCCAAGCCAGTGGGCGCTTTCAGCAACCACCTGGCGCGATTGCTCTCCGGTAAGATCTATACCAGTGTGCGCGAGGGGGGCAAGTCGGCCCTCAGCCACCTGCCGCACCAGTTCACCGAGTTGGTGGGCAAGTGGGAGGAGCACATGAAGGGCATGGTGATGCCCGGTACCCTGTTTGAGGAGATGGGCTTCAACTACATCGGCCCGGTCGATGGCCACGATTTCGATACCCTGGTGCGTACGCTGCGCAACATGTCCGAGATGCAGGGTCCTCGCCTGCTGCATGTGGTGACCCAGAAGGGTAGAGGCTTTGAACCGGCGGAAGAGGACCCCTGTGGTTACCACGGTGTCACCCCCTTTGATCCGGCCACCGGCAAGATGGAGAAGACCACCCAGGCCAGGACCTACACTCAGGTCTTTGGCGACTGGCTGTGCGATGCCGCCGCACAGGACGAGAGGCTGGTGGCCATCACCCCGGCCATGTGCGAGGGCTCGGGACTGGTTGAATTCGCCAAGCGCTTTCCCAAGCGCTATTTCGACGTCGGTATTGCTGAGCAGCACGCCCTGACCTTTGCCGCCGGACTCGCCTGCGAGGGCCTGAAGCCGGTGGTGGCGATCTACTCCACTTTCCTGCAGCGTGCCTACGATCAGCTGATTCACGATGTGGCGTTGCAGAACCTGGATGTCACCCTGGCGGTGGATCGGGCAGGTCTGGTAGGCGCTGATGGGGCGACTCACGCCGGCAGCTTCGACCTTAGCTATGTTCGCGCCATCCCCAATATGGCGATCATGGCGCCGGGGGACGAGAATGAGTGCGCGGCGCTGTTGCAGACCGCCTATGAGTATAAAGGGCCGGCGATGGTACGCTACCCGCGTGGCTCGGGACCCGGTGTGGCCGTCGTCCCCGATGTAGAGAGTTTGCCCTTCGGGCGCGGCCAGATCCGGCGTGAGGGACAACGTGTAGCCCTGCTGGTCTTCGGCAGCCTGCTCTCCACTGCCACCCTGGTGGCGGAGCAGCTCGATGCGACGCTGGCCAACATGCGCTTTGTCAAACCGCTTGATGAAGCGCTGGTCCGGGATCTGGCTGATCGGCACCAACTGCTGGTCACGATCGAAGAGAATACCTTGGCCGGCGGGGCGGGTTCAGCCGTCAACGAGTATCTCCACCACCTCTCGCATCCCGTGCAAATCCTGAATCTCGGTCTGCCTGACCGCTTTCAGGACCACGCCAGTCATGATCAACAGCTTGCCGAGGCAGGCCTCGATCTGCCGGGCATCCTGCAATCGATAACCCAAGCGACGCGCGAGAGTGCCCTGCAGGTTGTCAAAGGCTCCATCTGAACAATCGGTAAACCACACGATGCTGGAAATCACTCCCGTCAGGGCCTTTGAGGATAACTATATCTGGATGATCGCCGCTCCAGGCAGTGATCTCGCATTGGTGGTCGATCCCGGTGACGAAACACCGGTGCTGGAGTGGCTGCAGGCCCACGGCAAGCGGCTGGGCGCTATCCTGATCACCCACCATCACTACGACCATACGGGCGGGATACCTGAACTGATCCAGGCCTACCCGGGGATTCCTGTCTACGGCCCCGCCCGGGAATCGATCCGGGGCCTTACCCATCCCCTGAAGGAGGGGGAGAGGGTTGCGATATCAGGCTGTGAGTCATCGCTTCAAGTGCTGGAGGTCCCCGGTCACACGGCAGGACATATCGCCTACTATGGCGAGGGCGCCCTGTTCTGTGGTGATACCCTGTTTGCCGGCGGCTGCGGGCGGGTCTTTGATGGTACCTTCGAGCAGCTAGCCAGTTCCTTGCGGCGAATCGCGCAGCTTCCGCCTGAAACGCTTATCTATTGTGCCCATGAGTACACTCTCGACAACCTTGGCTTCGCCTCCTGGGTTGAGCCGAAGAGCGAGGCATTGCGCCAGCGGATTATCCAGGAGCAGAAGCAGCGTGAGGCTGGCTTGCCAACGCTACCTTCCCGCTTGGCTCTGGAGTTACAGACCAACCCCTTCCTGAGAACGAGCGTCCCGAGCGTCAAAGGGATGATCGAAAAGGCAGCGGATGCTTCACTTGCAAACGATACCGCCGTGTTCACTGCCTTACGACAATGGAAAGATAAAGAATACGATTAAGCAGAGTTTTCCTGCAGGGAGATCGGCTTCGATCAAGACAGGTGATCAGCAGGATGCATGAGAAACGCGCATGTTAATACTTCCTCTCCACCGCCGAATCGGTTGGAAAAATCTTCCCATCGTCACGCTACTGATCGTCGCTGCGAACATCCTCATCTTTCTGTCGACACAGCTTGATGACAGCGAAGAGCTGGAGAAGGCTTTCGACTATTATCAGGAATCCGGCCTGTACAAGATCGAAAGGCCCGGATTTTTAGCCTACCTTGATGAGATCAATGATCTTGACTACCTGACTGGCGAGTATGAGTCCGAGAATACCGCTGCGGATGCGATGACCCAGCTTTTCGGTATTCAGTCCGATCGAGAGTTTCAGCGACGACTTCACGCCGGTGAAGTGATCAAGACCAGCGACGAGATCTATCCCGAGTGGAAAAAGAAGCGGGATCACTTCGAATCGCTCTACGAGTCGGTTACCTATGTCCACTTCGGTTTGCGTGCCGGACAACCGGATTTCGTGAGCCTCTTCTCGCATATGTTCTTGCATGCGGGATTCGGGCATCTGATCGGCAATATGCTGTTTCTCTTCGCCCTTGGCCTGCTGATCGAGGATCTGATGGGACGAGGGTTGTTTCTTGCTTTCTATCTGCTGGTCGGGTTGGGTTCAGCTGGTTTCTACATCCTCTTCTCTTCAGACAGCTTGCTGCCAGGTATTGGAGCCTCTGGCGCGATTGCAGGCCTAATGGGCATGTATACGGTCATCTATGGATTCAGGCGTATACGGTTTTTTTACTCCATCGGTATCTACTTCGATTACGTATCACTACCCGCCATTGTGTTGCTGCCTTTATGGATTGGCAACGAACTCTTTCAACTGTGGTTCTACACCGAGAGCAATATCAACTATTTGGCGCACCTGGGTGGATTGATCAGTGGTGCGTCGCTGGCCATGGTGATGAACTACTCGATTGCGCCTTTCGATTTAAGCCACTTGGAAGCCGAGGAGCAGGATAAAAAGAGCGAGCGGAATCTCGCCGATGCGCGATTGCTCTACCAAAATATGGAGTATCAAAAGGCCTTGCTCATACTGCGTCGCCTGATCCAGGAGGGATGCCGGGAACGCGAAGCGATCTATCTCTACTATCAGTGCAGCAGAATTGCCCCCGAGAGTTCGGATTACCACAAATCGGCGAAGGCACTACTAAACATTCCTGAGCGTGACAGGGCGACTGCGGAACTCATTCGCGAGACCTATCACGAGTATCTCAAGCTGGCTCGTCCGGGACCAAAACTTAATACAGAAACGATCTGCCGCTTGGCGGATTGCTTTATCGGACAGCGGTGGTGCGCTGAAGCGGACAAGCTGATGTCGATCGTAAGCAAAAAGGGGCTGTCTTGCCCCGATGCATTTAATCTTTCAGACCGTTATACAGAGGTATGTCGTCGAGAGCTTAAGAGAAAGCGCGTCTAGGCAGAATGTTTCACCGTGCGTACTTGCCCTGTTTGAGCTGAGCCATTCAGTCCCAGGCAGTAACAATTTTCACCGGCCAGATGTCACTGGTGGCAGCAAATGAAGAGTCTCTTCAGGCAGGATCCCTAAAAACTATCCAATAGCTGGAGATACTGGCGTATCTGTCCAATCGCGGTATGGGTACTGAAGTTATTTACCAGGAAACGCAACAGCTTCTTTGCTAGGTCGTCCCGCTGCATATGCTCACTGAAGAGTTTGGCCAACTCGAAATATATGGGCGGAGTGAAATCGTTGTCGGGAAACCGCGTATGAAAGTTCTTGGTCAGGGCGACGGCATCCTTGACCTGTCCCCGTTGCCTTAGAATATCGAATATCGGCAGATAGTGTTCAGGGTTATCCGGAAAGCAGGGGGATTTTGTTTTTTGGCAGTCACAGAACACTTGCGCTGCCGCATTGTAGTTGTTCGACTGGGTCAGCATGCGCAAATAGGTTGGCGCCTGCTTGGCAATGACGGCATGTTCCTGGTTGAGCATTGCGTAGTTGTGGAGCTTCTTCCGCAGCTCGATATCATTGGGGTGATCATTGATCAGGCAGAGCATCTCTTCGATAGCGGCCGCGCTGTTGCCCGTCTCTATGAATTGATGCAGCAAGGGGGAGTCGGGTCGATCAGTATCGTCCTGCAGAGCGGTTGGTCGGATGTCCAGTTCACGATGATACTGCAACGCCACATAACCCATCATGTGGAAGCTGATGATCATGAATAGCGTGTTTATCACTAGCCAGGCGGGGGCCTGCGATGCACTCGATACGCTATCCAGTGTGAGGTACTCCACCGTGGCTTGAGCACCACCGAAAGAGATGTAGAGGCCGTAGAGCGCCAGATAAGGCCAGCCGATAGTCTTTACCAAGGACAGCCAATTCAGGGGATTGAGCGAAAAGGTGAAAGATTCGCTGATTCCCAGGCACATGACCAAAGCAGGGAAGAGAAAGAGCCCAAGCAGGAGCAGCACTATTGCAAGAAGAGGGCTGAACGAGGAGGCGATCGAAGTCAGGGCGGAGGTGTAGATCAGTAGAATGAAAAACAGAGCCAACGGGAGTTCGTAGCCCTTGACGACAACCTCGCTGTTGAGAGGCGGTGGTGTTAACTCGCCCCGTAGGGTCATGCTGTATTTGACGGCGACCGCATAGAGTATGAGCAAGACCCAGAAGCTGGAGGTGACGTAGAGCAGTATGCCCGACAGGATCGACAGAAGTAGAGGAATGGGCTTCAGCCCGTAGAGGAAAAAGGCCGGAATTCTGTTCCAGAATGGGGCAATGTCATATCCATTTGGTCTGTCTTTAATATCCATATCGGCGGAGTTTTGATTTTTAGGAAAAGTATAAAAATACCACTTCCCAGGTGTGGGTGCCATCGTCGAGGTAGTTGAGCGATTTGTTGGTGCCACAGCTTAATTGCTGTTGACAATCCAGCGGGACTCGCTCAGGAAACGCATGGTTCTTTCGTTGATTGCCTGTTGAAACGGGAAGATATCCCGATTGGAGGGGGTTAGATGTTTGAAGACTGCGTATCTCGCGCGCTGGGTATCACAGTTGTAGAGGTGGAGATGATAGTCAGGCCAATAGGCTGAGTCGATACTCGACCAGCCGGTGATGATCCTGAAGTCGCCGAGTATGAGAATGTC
>JARRNY010000061.1:0-34110 GCA_037384445.1 Candidatus Thiodiazotropha sp. | reverse complement strand
TTAGTTGGGGATGAGGTGTCTACTTTTCATGGGGACCTCGGTACACTAACGCAACCTGACCTCCCTGCACTTACAAACGCTCTTTCTATACAACACGGAATTCAATTATGATAAACGCCAGGTCTTTAAACCCTTGTTTACTACCGAAACCTGATAAACCTATATACCTCCATTAAACCCTATAAGAACCAGCCAGGAAGCTGAGATGCATAAACATCCTATAAGAACCACAGCCGTTTTCCTTCTCGCAGTCAGTATACTTTCTGGATGTGAAACCCTATCTAAACCTAGATATATAGAACCTGATAATAATGATTTACCTGTAATTATAAATACGAAACACCAGAGCCAATACAGCAAATGGGCCTGGGAGAGGTACATTCTCGTTGCAGTTGACGACGCGATAGTCGATTATTCGATAACCCATAAAGATCCGGACAAAATAATCGAAACTACAGCAAAGGAACAGAAAAGCTCCACGCGATTAACCGAAGGTAAACATGATCTCATTATTGATGTCACCTTTAATCGCGGAACTAAATCTGGACCTTTCGTCGCCCAGATCCCACTTAAGCTGGTTGCTGAGAAAGATCGTAAATATCTACTGAATGGTGAAGTTTCCGGTAAAATTGTCAAAGTATGGCTAGAGTATGCTACTGGAGAGCACGCCTCGGAGATTGCCTCAAGTGAATATACTTGTACAGGTTGCGGACCTCTGATACCTATTCTAATGCCAGGCCAGAACGTTCCCATTTTCATCCAGATGTAAAGAGAGAGATTTATACGAACAGATCATGGGTTAGCGTAAAACAAATTACCACCCTGATCTCTCACACTAAATCTGCCTATACCCTGTTACTGACTCAGTGTTGAGTCATCCATATATTTTTGTATTCGCTGGAAGGCTGTACTACCGTAATGAAGATTGCCATTCTCATCATTGTCGTACTACTAGGTCTTGCGACTACCGGTGTCGCTTACCTGAGATATCGGATGATCAATACGCCCGACAAGAAGAATCTTGAGGCGACGATCGATACTGAAGTCGAAAAGAGCATGAAGGGCGGATTGTTTCCGGGAATTGTTGTAGGCGTATACAAGGATGGCAGAACGCTTATTAAGGGCTATGGAGTCATAAACAGGAACAGTTCGCAAAGGCCAGATGACGAGACAGTATTTCAGATAGGGTCAGTCAGTAAGGTACTGACCGCGTTGCTGCTCCAGAGACTCGACGATGAAGGCGTTGTATCGATCGACGCCACACTGGGTGATCTCCTAGGTGAGTCGATGGCACTTTCGCCATCCGTCCATAGTGTCACGCTGCGACAGCTTGTCACTCATACGTCAGGATTTCCTCGTGTCCCTCAATCACTTCTCAACAAAGTCAAGGAGATCGCAGGTGAAGACGACCTGATGCTTGACCCCTACAGCCACCTGGGTCCAAGCTACGTTTTCGACTACCTGGCCACTGCAGAGGGAAAAACAAAAGGGGGTCGGTTCGACTATTCCAATTACGGCATGGGACTGTTGGCACATGTTCTCGAAGTGGTTACGGGTGAAGATTATGAGTCCATGGTCAGGGATAAGGTCCTGCACCCTCTTGGCATGCACCACACCGCTATTACCCTCTCGTCTGAGCTCAAGGACAAGCTTGCTCAGGGGTATAACGCAAAGGGCTTACCCACACGAGTGTGGACCTTTGCAGCGCTTGGCGGAGCCGGTGCCTATAGTTCCACCGCTGAAGATTTGACAAAGTTCATTCAAGCCAGTGTCGCAGAGAACGGGTTGGCCTCACAACTCTTGTTGGAGATGAGCAAGAAACAGTTTAATGGAGATACGGGTATTGGATGGATGCAACCCTCGTTTGTCGATCGATTCGTTGGCAACCAGGGTGTAGTTTGGCACAACGGAATGGTGGGAGGGTACGCTTCCTATCTTTCGATCGATGCAGAGAGTAAGTCGGGTGTGGCTATTCTGACCAATCAGGCTAGTAGCCTCGATATGCTGGGAATCATGCTAACTCGTCAGATTCGCACCCAATCCTGGTCACCCAACTCGTCTTCAATCGAAGCTAATGCAGCCGACGCAAAAGATCGCGCGGCTGATTAACGTCGTTAATGGCCTTACTTGGCTTTAACCATAGCGGTTAACTGCTTCCACTGATCTTCATTTAAAATTTCCAGCATGCGATCCCGACAGCGGGTTTTTCCGGCAATAATGTCCAAGCGCGTCTTACTGACCTCTTTAGCCATGGTCATGATCTTATCTGCACTGTCACCATTCATGGATGCCTCTACCATCATCTTTTCAGTTACCAGGACCGACATCACCATATCGTGCATCTTCGGACCATTTTCTTTGTTCCACGCCATTACTTGATCCATCTGTTCTTTGCTCAAGTTCAATGCTTTGGAATTTTTCTTTATATATGAGACATAGTTCGGTACGGGATTAGCATAGACCATATGTTTCATGAATTGGCCTTGACCTCCCGGACTTGCGGCATCGACTGTAGTGAACGGGAGAATAAGAGCAACTAATAGAATAACAGTCGTTTTTTTCATTGTTTTCCTCACTTGAAGTAACAGAAACATACCTTAATAAGATCCGATAACCATAGCTTGACATGACGATCACCGGCATTGTGAATTATCAACAGGTTATTACTGCGTAACAAGTCTTAATCAATCTTCATCTTAATAAACATAAATGGGGTCAATTCCCCTTGCTTTTTCACCCTATAGACGAGAATGAGTGTAAAAACACTATAATCCTGACTTGTACACTATGTTTATACTAAAAACGAAACAGCGTAATCGAATATTGGGCTCAACACGAACAATAATAGTCTCGATCAACCGACACAGGATCAGAGTCGAATAACGCTTGAACAATGAAGACCTGCTGTCTAATTTGATGATCTACGGTTGTTGGCGGGGCAAGGCCCCACCCTACCGTTCAGTTTCAGGGTGTAGGGCAGAGGCCCTGCCCCACCATAAATGCCAAATAATTACCATAGGGTTCAGTTTGAAGTAACTTATACCCCGAACACAAGCAACATGCTGATAACAAATAGCTATCGACCGAACATACCAGCTCGCCAGTGCTTCAGAATTTGATCTATTACTTTAAATTGAGTGCACACATTGAGCATGATATGCACGACGAAAAGAAGAACTATCTAAAGAGCAAAGATGTGGATAAGGCCTTGGCAGCCGTAGATGCGAGTACACGAACTGCAAACGGTGACGATGTTAGCTGCCGGCACATACGTTTCGCCGCTCTCAACAACATGGCGATGGTTTATTCTCTTCGCGGTAAGAACAAAAGAGCCAAATTAGTTCTACCGAGCTTGGCGCCAAATGGCACGCCTATCCCTGGAAATATCAGCACAACGACCCGCAGACAATATTTGCCGAGTTCGCCAAACTGGTAGCATGAGTCTAGTGATAGGTGACAAAACCACAGATTCCTGTCCCTCCCCTGACGACGGCTTAAACTAAGTGCGATAAATGTGATTAGTGCAAATGGACACTGACTCGAATGTCACTTACTTAAGCCACTCTGGTGGGGCATGGTCCCACCCTACACTCTGAATTTAACGGTAGGGTGGGGCCATGCCCCACCAAACTCCATTGCTTAAACCAACGTGAAGGGTCGTCCTGGCGCTAAAGTAAGTACCGCTTGGTTCCTAAGACCTATCACAGCCAGTTATCATGATCAAACTGGCTAATCGTCCATATCTATGGGTTTTTCTTTAAAGACCTTTTCTCCGGTAAACATTGCTGACACGAGGCCATTGCGTTCTCGAAATTCAGAAACAACCGCCCCAAGCAGATGCAAAATAATCGCGCCCAACAGGATAAAGAAGCCATAGTAATGCACAGTAATAAATGGTTTTCTAAACTCCCTCATTCCCTCATAGGCTTGCTTATTTACGCCTTCATCAGAATAAGGCTTGATTATATCTACGGTTGCAGGACTTTCAGCTATCCATGTTTTGAACGATCCTCCAAAGGGAGGCATGTAAACGTCTGTACCACCAACGACAAGCCCTGTTACGGCCATGCTTGATAACAGTACAAACAAGAGTGTGACCATCCACCTTGCCAATGGATTATGGCCCATGAAAGCAACGGAGTTGCCCTTTTTTATGCCGTCAGTAAATGCTAGTCGCTGCTTTTTATATTGATCACCAATTGGAAGAATCGCTTTCCAACGAGCATATCTATTGCCAATAAATCCCCATATAAGTCGCCAGGAAAGATTCACAATAAACGCATATCCGACATAGACATGCACAGTCTTAAGTAGAATTTTACCATCAACGCTCACACCTAAGGCTTTGGCATTTAAAATCACAGTTCCTATAGCGATCATTCCGAGGATTAACAACACATTGAACCAGTGAAAAACACGAACTGTTCTATCCCAGACCGGGTATCTTTCTAAAAGCTCCTGTTGTGATGTCATTACTGTTTCCTTATTGATTAATATAGAAATATTTGCCGTCTGACAGCAGACTGCGCAGCGGTCGCGCTTGCTTGCAAACAACACGCCTTTTGTTCACGTTAGCCACCGCATGTGAATTCAAACTGAAAACGGCTACTGATCAATAATATTAATGGCTATACATGTGATTCAGATAGAGTCCAGCATACGACACACGAACAATCGTATACCGACTTCGTCTCACACAAAGAACATGCTTGCCTCATGTTAAGCATTCATTAATTTTATATTTTCAAGGGCTGACAAAGCGGGGTTGTTGCAAAATGAAAGCCCCCACTAATTCAAAGGTAAAAACCGTGTTGACACAGAAAATGCCACCGAGTCCTGCAATCGGGCATCTTTGCTGAGCAATAAAGATGACTCACCATTTTATTATCAATCGGTTAACGTCAGCTTCTTTATCTTCAACACCGTGATTCAATAACTGAGCATCAGGAACCAACACATATATTGAACGACTTCCTGGAACTCATCTCAACGCACAATGTCATCTATCCTGATGCTCGGTATGACTACACTCAAGTCAAGCGAGTCATTGACCAACATCCCTCAGAATCGATTTACACAAATAACGGAGAATTCTAAATGGATCGTAGAAATTTTTTGATTGGCTCTGCTGCCGCCACTGTCGCTGCAACCATGAGTGGGACCGTCCACGCCAATGACGGAAGCACATCGTTACCACCCAAGAATATCGTCTTCACCAATGACAATGCCGGAAAATGGAAAGCTAAGAAGGGCTCGCATCTCCCAAGAATCGAGGCGGCCGATGGAAAGATTACGATAAGTACCAAACATGCACAGTCAGATGAACACTACATCGTCCGCCATACCTTGTTGCTTGCTGACGGGACGGTAGTCGGTTCAACCACCTTCACGCCCGAGGAAAAACCAATTTCCGAATATGAACTCCCATCGAATTATACGGGCAAGATCTTCGCTACAAGCTTCTGTAATCGTCATGACCTATGGCTGAACGAAGCGACCATCTGAACGCACCCTGTTAACAACAAAGCACTCAGAGAGACCATTAGCAGTTCACCGGAGATATTTCCTATCTCTATTTACCATTGAGTGCTTTGCAACCTGATGGTGGGGCAAGGCCCCACCCTACCGCTCAATTCGAGGTGTAGGATGGGGCCCTGCCCCACCGGTCCATTAGTAACCGCCAAAATGTATAGATAGGCAATTACTATTGCCACATTAATATTAAACGATTTCTCATATCGTTACTTATGCTCGATAGTAGGTATCAAGAGATTCACAAGCTGTACTGACAACAACCCTTAATCATGTACAAAATTGGAGATTCAATGATGCCTGAGAACAGATGCCCGGTGATGCATGGCGGCGCCACGGAGAGTGGCATGTCGAACATGGAGTGGTGGCCAAAGGCCCTGAACCTCGACATTCTGCACCAACACGATAGTAAGACCAATCCCATGGATGCCGGTTTCAACTATCAGGAGGCGGTTAAGCAACTCGATGTGGCCGCGCTCAAAAAGGACCTCCATGCGCTGATGACCGACAGCCAGGCCTGGTGGCCGGCGGACTGGGGTCACTATGGCGGCCTCATGATACGCATGTCCTGGCATGCGGCGGGTACCTATCGTATCGCTGACGGTCGCGGTGGAGCCGCTACCGGCAATCAGCGTTTTGCGCCCATCAACTCCTGGCCGGACAACGTCAACCTGGACAAGGCGCGGCGCCTGCTCTGGCCAATCAAGAAGAAGTACGGCAACAAGCTCAGTTGGGCCGATCTGATTGCCTATGCCGGCACCATCGCCTATGAGTCCATGGGACTGAAGACCTTCGGCTTCGCCTTTGGTCGTGAAGATATCTGGCATCCGGAAAAAGACACCTACTGGGGTTCTGAGAAGGAGTGGCTTGCCCCCAGCGACAACCCCAATAGCCGCTATTCCGGTGAGCGGGATCTGGACAATCCGTTGGCCGCCGTGATGATGGGGCTGATCTACGTCAACCCGGAAGGCGTCGACGGCAAACCTGATCCGCTGAAGACGGCCCATGATGTGCGAGTGACCTTTGCCCGCATGGCCATGAACGACGAGGAGACCGTCGCCCTCACCGCCGGTGGCCACACGGTGGGTAAATGTCACGGCAACGGCGACGCTACACGGCTCGGACCGGAGCCCGAAGCCGCCGGGATCGATGACCAGGGCCTGGGCTGGCTCAACAAGACCCAGCGCGGCATCGGCAGTGATACGGTGAGTAGCGGTCTTGAAGGAGCATGGACAACAAATCCCACCCAGTGGGACAACGGTTACTTCACCCTGCTACTCAACCATGAGTGGGAACTGAAGAAGAGCCCGGCCGGTGCTTGGCAGTGGGAGCCGATCGATATCAAGGAAGAGGACAAGCCGGTCGATGTGGAAAATCCTTCGAAACGGCACAACCCGATCATGACTGATGCAGACATGGCCATGAAGATGGACCCTGAGTATCGCAAGATATCCGAGCGCTTCTACAACGATCCCGAATACTTCTCGGCCGTCTTTGCGCGGGCATGGTTCAAGCTCACCCATCGCGATATGGGGCCGAAAGCGCGCTACATCGGCCCCGATGTACCGCAGGAAGATCTGATCTGGCAAGACCCGGTTCCCGTCGGCAACAGGGACTACGATGTGGCAGCGGTGAAGGACAGAATTGCCGCCAGTGGCCTGAGTATCAACGAGATGGTGACGACCGCCTGGGACAGCGCAAGAACCTTTCGTGGTTCGGACAAGCGCGGCGGCGCCAACGGGGCACGTATCCGTCTCGCACCGCAAAAGGATTGGCAAGGCAACGAGCCTGCACGGCTGGCCAGGGTGCTTGGCGTACTCGAAGGTATCGCGACTGAGAGCGGCGCCAGCATTGCGGATGTCATCGTTCTGGCAGGTAACCTGGGTGTGGAACAGGCTCACCGCCCACGAGATGACCGTTCTGGTTGGTGGCATGCGGGTGCTTGGCGCCAACCACGGCGGCACGAAGCACGGTGTGTTCACTGAGCGGGAAGGCGCACTGACGAATGACTTCTTCGTCAACCTGACGGATATGAACTACACCTGGAGGCCTGCCGGCAACAACCTCTACGAGATCCGGGACCGCAACACGGATCAGGTCAAGTGGACGGCAACCCGGGTCGATCTTGTCTTTGGATCAAACTCTATCCTTCGCGCCTATGCTGAGGTCTATGCACAGGACGACAATCAGGAGAAGTTTGTACAGGACTTCGCGGCCGCATGGACCAAGGTAATGAATGCTGATCGCTTTGATCTGAGCTGATACGCGGCATAATATCCCCGCGCTGCGCATCATCGCGGTGCGGCAAGCCGCACCCTACGGTTTAATTACGGGTAGGGTGCGGCTTGCCGCACCGATTATTTATAACAAAAACACGCGCCATCCAGAACAGCCCAGAATGCTACTTAGTTAAGAGCGTTTGGGATGATATCCAACACCTTATGGTGGGGCTGGGCCCCACCCTACGGTTTAATTACGGGTAGGGTGCGGCTTGCCGCACCGATTATTTATAATAAAACACGCGCCATTCAGAACAGTCCAGAATGCTACTTAGTTAAGAGCGTTTGGGATGATATCCAACACCTTATGGTGGGGCTGGGCCCCACCCTACCTGTGGCCCGGAGTGTAGGGTGGGGCCCTGCCCCACCATTAAATCGCTTAACCAAGTAACATTCGTGACAGCCCTTACTTACTACTGCAGGACAACAGTTGCACAAAGATGAATAACGCTGTTGCTGGTTTGACAGGTAAAATCATTCACTCAAATGCCTTTGCAAGTTTAAAACTTATAACCTGTCAAAGCTCAGTAAGCGTTCGGCCATATCGGCTTTTCTCGCGACCATTTTCTCAGCCAGTTTTCGGCTGCCGCCACTATCCGCAACAACCTGACAGACCTGCTCATCGGGAATTCGTAGCACAACGCTGATGGCCTGTTTGACCTCATCTGGCGTCATGTCAGCGAAAAGCCTTATAGCATGCGGGTTGGCTTCATCGCTTCGCATCACATCCAGTTCATTCACGCAATCACCGAAGGCTTTACCTTTGGGATCTCCCTGAGCCCGAAATGCCAATGCACCACCCACATCGAGCGTCAGCACCTTGCCCTCGGCAACACCCTGGTTGTCGCCATCGAAACCGGCAACATCCCAATTGGCCGTCCAGGCATGAACACCGAACCAGCGCTGCGCCTCTTTGCGTTCGGTTTCGTTGAGATGTGCAACGCACCTCTTATCGAGTTCTATCCACTGGGTTGCAATCTGCTCGGGTGCTTTGGTCTGCACATAGGTCAAGGTCGGAGCGCCTGCCAATTGATAGAGACTGGCGGCGATGCGCTCATTCTGAGCATGCGCTTGCGACTCCAATGTCTTCACGTAGTAGCGTCGTCCGCGTTCGTCCTGATAGATGCCTGCCGGATTGGTGCCCAATTGGCCACTTACCCGCTGCATGGTGGAGGTATCGATCAAAAAGCTGTCGTCACTCACTACTCTGCTCAACTCAGAGAATGGCCACCGTGCGGCGTACAAGGGCCAGTTGCGAAGGCGTTTCGATAGCCCCTTTGCGTGCGTGGCGCACGGATCGGATCGCCTCATCGGGGTCCATGCCCAACTCGACCAGCAGTCGCGCGGCGATCATGCCCGCTCTACCGAGCCCCCCTTTGCAGTGCACCAGGACATCATCCCCATTGCGCAACATCTCTCTGATTTCATGGCCGTGGGTGATCCACTGCTGCTCAAAGGTCTCGGTGGGTACGGAGTAATCGGCAATGGGCAGGTGGCGCCAGGCAATCCCTCGATGCTCAATTTCCTGACCGAGATGCGGCACCTTGAGTGCTTTGAGTTCTGCTGATTCCACCAACGTCAGCACTAGCTTCGATCCCCATGCGGCGATGGCGTCCAAATCGATTTCGAGGTCTCGTTTCCAGGCACCCGTCTGCGCGAAAAGGTCATGCTTGCCGGGACAAAAGGTGATCCCGATCCGTCCATGTTTCGGGCTGGCTCGTACAGCTGCAATCTGAAGAGGGTGTGTCTGGCTTGTTCGGACTGTTGCCATAGTGCCGTCCCGGCGAAATGCCGTATTTCTGGGCGCGAGTTTAGCATGAACATCCCGCCGATAAATATTAAGAGGTGTCGGAGCAGATGCATCCTGGCGTCAAGACCCTGGTTGCTCAGAGCCAATGGAAAACGTCTACGCCATACACCATTGTCTGCTTTGATGCGACAAACTGCACCCTACCCGTAATCAACTCGTAGGGTACGGCATACCGCAACGTCATCTTTTGACTAACTCTGGTTATGCGACTTCAGAATTGAATGGCACTGACATAAGAGAAATAAAGCTGCAACTTAGCCGAAATAACCTCATGCGCCCACTAAACAATAAGTTAGTAACTCTCATCTGGATACAGTACTATCCAGACTCGAACACCATAGACCATCAATCTCTGGAACTATTCCATGCGTATCAAATCAACCACCCAACTGCATTGGTTATTCGCCCTTGGGTTTCTAACGCTCATCGTCGGCAGCCAGAGTACAGAAGCACGAGACAGCGTTGAGAAAAGCGGCGATGCGCTGGCGGTTCTGCTCCCGGCAATTGGTCTCGGCAGCACAATCTTTTACGAAGAGGGTTACGAAGGCAGCCTTCAATTCCTCAAATCTTTCGCCACTTCCGAATTGACTACCGTCGCACTCAAAAAAATCACCCACAAAGAGCGGCCCAACGGCGCCTGTTGTGAATCCTTTCCCTCTGGCCATACTTCTGCCGCCTTCATGGGCGCGGCATTCATCCATGAACGCTATGGCTGGAAATATGCGGTTCCTGCCTATATCAGCGCCGCCTATGTGGGACACACCAGAGTACATGCGGAAAAGCACTATTGGGTCGACGTAATAGCTGGCGCCGCTATCGGTGTGGCAAGCAGTTTCTACTTCACTGAACCCTACAAGGGTATGGAGATGTCTCCGGTCGCTGATGGCGACATCTATGGCATTCAGATCAGCAAGCACTGGTAACCGTAGAAGCCGCTTACCTTAAAGCAGATCCAAACTGAGCAAAAGTCAGCAGCAGCGATCACCTGATTTAGCAACTTTCTGAATGCTTGGATTACAGGGTAGTGCAGTCTGTCAGGGAGCTGGATTGGTATATCGCCGGTGGACGTTTTCAATCTCACTTAACACGGCATCGGTTAAGGGTTGCTCCCAGGCATCCAGATTCTCCTTCAATTGCGCCATGCTGGTCGCCCCGATGATGGTGCTGGTAACAAACCAGCGCCGGTAGACGAAGGCGAGCGCCAACTGAGTCGGAGTGAATCCATGCTCACGCGCCAACTCCGCATAGTCGCTCACGGCAGCCTCGACATAGGGTTTCTGGTAGCGTTGCGCGAAGCCCGAGAACAGGGTGGCTCGCCCCTTGCCGTCTCCACTCGGCAGATACTTGCCGCTTAAATAACCGAAGGCCAGTGGCGAATAGGCCAACAGACTGATCTGTTCGCGGAAGGCGATCTCCGACAGACCATACTCAAAAGTACGGTTGAGCATGTTGTATGCATTCTGAATGGAGACGACCCGAGGCAGGCCGAGTTCATCGGCGATGCGCAAAAAATTCATAACTCCCCAGGGCGTTTCATTGGAGAGCCCGACATAGCGCAGCTTGCCTTCCTGGATCAGTTCGGAAAGCACTTCCAACTGTTCGCGGATCGGCACCGCATCGGTCTCCTCCGCCGGATCGAACTGGCTTTCGCCAAACATCGGTACGTTGCGTTCCGGCCAATGCAGTTGATAGAGATCGATGTAATCGGTCTGCAGACGCTGCAGTGAGCCTTCGACGGCGCTGCGTATATTGGCCCGATCCAAAGCCGTCGGCCCACCGCGTATCCAATCCATGCTACGGCGTGGCCCCGCTACTTTAGTTGCCAGCACGATCTGATCCCGGGATTGATTCTTCAGCCAACTGCCGACGATACTCTCAGTGCGGGTGACTGTGTCAGGGCGTGGCGGTACCGGGTACATCTCAGCCGTATCGATGAAGTTCACGCCCTGTTCAATGGCGTAGTCGAGCTGGCTGTGCGCCTCGCTTTCACTATTTTGCTGACCATAGGTCATGGTGCCGAGGCAGACAGCGGAGACGCTGAGATCACTCTTGCCGAGCTTGCGATATTCCATAGTATCGATCCTTTGCCAGCGATGGGCGTTGATCTGAAGTTAAACTGAATAAAGGGGGATTATATCGATTCCTGAAAAGCCATTCTAATGCCGCCTCTCACCAACAGATTTAACCGGTAAAAATAGGTTCACTGCCTAATGCTATTTAGTTAAGGGCGTTTGGGATGATATCCAGTACCTTATGGTGGGGCAGGGCCCCACCCTACCTGTGGTCCGGAGCGTAGAGTGGGGCCCTGCCCCAGCATCAAATCGCTTGCCTGAGCAGCATTCGGTTCACTGCCGATTTGTAAGGCTGGCTTGTGCAGTCACCTGCACCATCAACCGACCCGTCAAGCTATGACAGTGAATGACCGCCCGAAGTTGCACGCCCATACCCCTCTTCCATCAACACCTGGCGCACGACGGGACGCTCCAACATTCGCAAATAGTGGGCGTGGTAATTCGGCGGTAGCGCCACATCGGTCTTGTCCGCCCAGAACGCCACATAGAAGAGCGCGGCATCGGCGATACCAAAGCGGCCTGTCACATAGTCTTTCCCTGCCAGCCAGCGGTCGACGACAGCAAAGCCTTTCTGCAGGATCTCCAACCCCTGCTGTTTTATTCGCTCGTGATCCGCTTCCCGCACTGCAAAGCGCCCGCTAACGAAGATTCGCGCAAAGCCCTCTCCATGCAGTGTGTGTACCGCATAGCTCATCACCTCCAGTACCATGGCCTCTTCATCGGGAGTCTGCGGTAGCAATCCCTGCTTCGGATAGCTCCGCGCCAACCACCAGGCGATGGAGAGAAAGTCGGTCAGAGCGCGACCGTCTTCGCGAACCAGGGTAGGGATGGTGCCCTTCGGATTGATTGCCAGGTAGGTTTCACTCAACTGGTCGCCCGCCAGCAGGTCGACTGGATGAACCTCGAAGAGCAGGCCGATCTCCTCCAGCAGGATATGTATGCCGGTACTGCATGAACCGGGCGTCATGTAGAACTTCATCATATCTTCTGGGACCTGCGCACATAGTCGGTCAGCGATGGCTCAATCGCCTCGTAGGCATAATCGACCACTGCCTCCACACCGATTGCGGAAAGTTTTTCCGTCGGCCCGTCACCGATGCGCGCAATGAAAACTGCCCGGCAGTCACTGATGGTTTGCAGGATCTTTGTCATCGCACTCTGACTCGAACTATTACCGAGGCAGTAGTGCTCCACCTCACGTTTTTCCAGTAGCCGGCACTGGCTCTCATCCACTTCATAGATCCAGAACACTTTGGCGTGGCCAAAATGTTCGCTGATTGCCAACCCTTCTTTGCTGGCAACCGCCAAGCGTGCCCGACGGGAGTGTTCGATTTGCGGATTCAACAGGTCACCTCATACGCTTACAACCCGATAAGCAAGCTAAGCATGCAAAGCGCGCGCCATGACAAATGCAACAGGTTGACAGGGCATGACTCGGCCTGGCTGTAAGGTTTCTCACCAAGGAGCATGCTGTGCCTTCAAGCAGTGTCGCAAACCCCACAGAGCGGGAAGACCTGACAGCGTCGGTTTCACAGCGATGATTTCACAGGCCCCTGAGCCTACTCGCCAATGCCACGCAGTGAGTCGCAAATAGCCGACGTAGTTGATCTAAAGCAGGCATGATCCTGTATACTTTTTCCGATGACAGGATAATATTTACACAATTAAACCGGGATATATTCCCCGCCCCTTACCCTATTCCCAGTTTCGGATTGAAGGAGTTTGAAATGGCATTTCCCACCAGCGTCAACAACCAGATCACCGATGCCGTCACCCAAGCCTACAGCGTGGGGGGCGATGAAGCGCTGAACGTCATTTCGGAATTGATGACAGGAATCGCAAATGGGCTGCATAACGCAAAACAGGGCCATACCACCATGGAGGAGCTCTCGGTCACCATCGAAAACGCGGAAATGGCTCTGCATGATATCGTCGCCAGGCTTGCGACCAGTAAGGAGTGAAATCCTCCCGGAAAAAGTGGCGCGAGTGCCGATATAGGAATGCTATTCCTGAGTGCCGGAACATGACTTGGTCTAACCAGGGAATTGAACAATACTGGACTCATAATCTCAGCTGCTAATTAGCGAGACAGCAACGGATAGCCAGCTCAAAGGGACTTGCTTCGTGAAAAATCACGGCACTCATTCTATCGTCGGGGGCTACAGACCCGACTGCAGCTCCATGAGCCAGCCACGCGTCTTTTCAACAGCTTTCCAGCCCTGCGTTTTACAACTCTCATACCGCCTATTGAGCACTCATATCTGTGGAACGCCTACATCACAGCTGATGCGTATACCGGGACTTCCTGTCGCTTTGTCACTCACCGGGAGAAGGAATCCCCGATCGATCACCAGTCATATCTCGCAAGCTGTGCTGGGCAGCTCAAAAACCGTCATCAGAAACTAAACCGAGCTATGGCGAATCACCTGAAATAGTGATACTTTATGCTGATATTTCAACAAGTTTGGATGATTTCGCTGAGCAGTCATAGCACCAATCTCCGTCCAGAAATCACCTACCGTTTCTTGAGAAGAGGCGAAGAGCTGCCTACACTCAAAACAGTTCGTGGTGCCATTCGAATTGACCAGAGTCCACGCCACGCCGTTTACCCACATCAGCGGCAGTCCGGACTCCAGGCAACAGGGCATCACGAAGTCCGACTCTCATGTTTATAAATAAAACACAGATCAATCCTTTCAGGGCTAAAAATACGTCGGGAGTACGCAGTGAACACCACACCAGAATCTCTAGTCGCAGGCATTGACCAACTCGTTTCGCTTCCCGAGGTCAGCATCAAAATCAACCACTTGCTGTCGCAGGGTGACTACACTTCGTCAAGCCTCGCCGATATCATTGCCCACGACTCGGACATCTCCGCCCGATTACTGCGGCTGGTCAACAGCTCTTTCTATGGTCTGCCGTCCAAGGTCGACACTATCCAGCGGGCGGTCACTCTGGCCGGAGCGAACGAAATCCGAAATCTGGTAATGGCCACCACGGTAATGCGCCGCTTCAACGGCATTCCTGCGGAGCTGGTCGACATGGACCTCTTCTGGCGTCACGCCGTTACCACCGGCGTCCTGGCCCAGGCCATCTCTCAATACTGTGACACTCTTCACACTGACCGGCTCTTTGTCGGCGGCATGTTGCATGACCTGGGCCGACTGGTCATCTACCTCACCCTACCGGAGAAGGCCAAGGAGGTTCTCTACATCACCGGCGGGGACGAGTGGATTCTGGCCGAGACGGAGATGGAGATCCTGGGATTCAGCCACATGGATGTAGGGGCCGAACTCTTCAAATCCTGGGGTCTGCCCGACAGTCTGCAGAACATAGCCCACTACCACCATCAGCCCCATCTGACACCCAGTCATGAGCACGACGTGGCTATCATTCATATCGCACTGGCCATCGCTCGCGGCCAACTCGCCGGTTTTGCCCTGGACGAGATGCTTTGGGCGATAGAGCCTGCCGCCTGGGAGCTAACAGGTCTTTCGGCCGAAGCCCTGAACCCCCATCTGCCAGAGATGCTGCAAAAGTCGCAAGACGCGATCACCATGTTCGCTTCAGTGGGCGAAAGAAAGCGCGCCTGACCACCCCCTGCTGCATAGCGCCGAGCCAGAGCCAGCCACAGTCCAAAGCTGTGTGCTGGCCCGGGAACGCGATGATCGTGCCGAGATCGTTGTTCAGATACGGATTGGTGATTGAGCCAATACCGCAGCTGGACGACGAGATCGGTGCAAGGGCGATTTTGGTTGTGACGGATAACCACAATTCTCATTGCACCCCATCGACACAGGTTGATATAAGTTTTCCAGGCCGTGCTTATTCATGACGCACGAACAGTCTCTTTGGAAAACTCATGCAAACACTTGCCGCTGTCAGCATCGGTTTAATATCTCTGCTACTGCTGTTCCCCTTACTTCTTCACTGGGTCTACCGCGCCCCACGGGTAGTGGAACAATCCACCCCTGAGCAGCACGGCATGCCTTTCACCCAGCACCAACTGACCGGGTTGAATAACAAGCGTCTTTTTGCCTGGCTGATACCTGCCCATGCCAGCCGCTGTACTTTGGTTGTTGTACACGGTTGGGGCGCCAACGCCGAGATGATGCTGCCCCTGGCGCAGCCCTTTCATGAAGCCGGAATGGATGTACTGCTCTATGATGCGCGCAATCATGGCAGGAGCGACCGCGACAGCTTCTCCTCCCTGCCCCGCTTCGCGGAGGACCTCGACACCGCATTGGACTGGATCAAGCAACGCAGTCCGGACCATCGTCTCCTGGTACTGGGACATTCGATAGGTGCAGCTGCCGCTATCCTTGCCGCTTCACGCCGTGACGATATCGATCTGTTGATTGGACTCTCTGCTTTCGCGCATCCCGATCTGGTCATGAACCGCCACCTGGACCGTCCATGGCTACCGCGTTTTCTGCGATCCCTGATCATGAACTACATCCAGTGGGTCATCGGATTTCGCTTCGACGATATCGCCCCCATGAATCGCATCCCTCAGGTCCGCTGTCCGGTCCTCCTCGCTCATGGCAACGCTGACCGTGTGGTGCCGATCAGCGACATGCGTCTGATCGAAGCCAATGCCAATAGCGGATATCCGATCCGCATTCTTGCCGTCAACGAAGCGGAACACGACTCGGTTGAGCTGTTTCAGCACTACGCGGGAGAGTTGCTCGCATTCATCGATGAGCAGCTTCCCTTCTCAAGCACACAACAGGCCGTCCCCAACAACGGCATACTAACCAATGCGAGGAGAGACGAGACCGCCTGCGGATGACATCTCCACTCCAATGCCAAGCGTGATGCATTCGTGACATTTGCGCGAGAATTCTGTCCAACCCTCTGGGTAAGCTGTTTACTAACCCAACCACAACAGTTGAGAAGGACATGAAACCGACGACTATCATTCACCTCGCATCACTCTTAGTGGCGCTCCTGACAGCCTCCCCTCTTTACGCCGCTGACACTCAGCAAGCCCCAGCCCATCACGACTCGATCGTCCTTGGCATGGGCTGCTTCTGGGGTGCCGAGAAACGCATGTCATCACTGCCGGGTGTGATCGATGTGGAGAGCGGCTATGCCAACGGCGAGATCGAAGCGGACTACCGGACGATTCTGGCCCATGAATCCCGTCGCCGTTTGGGGCTTACCGACAAACGCAACCACACAGAGGTAGTGAAAGTCACATTCGATACCCGCGCGACCGATCTTGAATCGGTTCTGATCCGCTTCTGGGAGAGCCACGATCCGACCCAGGGCGATCGCCAGGGCAACGATGTCGGTTCCAACTACCGCAGCGCCATCTATACCCATAGCGCAACACAGCTGGCGACAGCGCAGAAAACCCGTGAGCGCTATCAACAGGCCCTGAGCGCGAAGGGTTTTGCTAACATCACCACTGAGATCGCAGCGCTTGATAACTACACCCCCGCTGAGGCGTATCATCAGGACTATCTGGTGAAGAATCCCAACGGCTATTGTGGTCTCGGTGGTACAGGGGTCGACTATCCCGGCGCTACTGCATCATCCAATAAGGAGTTACCCATGCCTGCACAACTCGATGCCCAGACACTCAATCAAGCACAGCAGCTGATTGTGTTTGAAGCGCAAGAGTGCGCCTATTGCAAACAGTTCAAGGCCGAGGTGCTCGACCAGTGGCAGTCGGATGTGGCTGTCGCCCGCAGCCTCAATCATCAGCCACCCGAGGGATGGAGCCTGGAGAAGGCATTGTTTGCGACACCGACCATCGTCCTGTTCGAGAACGGCAAGGAGGTCTCTCGCTATACCGGCTACAACGGCGACAAGACCCGTTTCTGGCAATGGCTCGGCTACCAACTGTTAACACCTGAGCAACAGAGCATCGCCTTCAAGCAGGGTACAGAGCGTGCCTTCACCGGCTCACATCTGGACGAAAAGCGGCCCGGCACCTTTGTTGATCCGGTCACCGGTGCGCCCCTGTTTCGCAGCGACACCAAGTTCGAGAGCGGCAGCGGCTGGCCCAGTTTCTTCAACCCGGTGGATGGCGCCATCACCGAGCATGTAGACAACAGTCACGGCATGCGTCGGGTCGAAGTTCGCAGCGCCAGCTCCGGCATCCATCTCGGACACGTCTTCGACGACGGCCCAGCGCCGACACATAAACGCTACTGCATCAACGGCAATGTGCTGAAATTCGTACCGGACAACAACGAGTGACACAACTCGGGAACGCGATGATCGTGCCGGGATCGTTGTTCAACAGCGGCAATTAATCCCAGACCAGAGCAACCCTGCGCAGGCAGGGTAAATCCTGGGCTTTCACACTCTTTTCCAAAACAGATCAGAGCCAAATGGCACTCACTCAAACGAAATCTGCCAGGTTGGTTAAAGCATAACGGTGCGGCAAGCCGCACCCTACGGCTTAATTACGGGTAGGGTGCGGCTTGCCGCACCGAATACTTGCTTAAGTAAGCGCCATTCGCATCAGGCCGCAAAGAGATTCTTATTCCTGGAATCAGAGATGCCGTGCAAAAAATGTGTTAATTTTCCTGCTCGGTTTTCACGGAAGACGCACGCATGCCACACCGCTTTCTCTCCGACCATTCGACCCGATTCATTGCGCAGGGTTATCCCTGTCATCACATCGGCTTTGAAATGCTCTGTTCGGCCGTGGGCTCAATGTCTGAGACAAACTACAGAAAGCACTTCCCGCATCTTCCCTAAAGCCTTACCACCATTCAAAGCATTCGCAGGATCGAAGTATGACTCGAACGATTTGCCCAAAGTGCGGACAGGAAAATTCGCAGAATGTCAGCTGTACCCATTGCGGCATCATCTTTGAAAAATATGTTAAGTCTCAGCTGCGACAGCGGGAGCTGGAACAGGAGCGGTGGGAGCAGGAGGACCGCCGTAAAAAGCAGTGGCTGATCATAGGCGGCGGCATCCTCGCCGGCTGTCTGGCATTAAGTCTGTTTCTCTTCTCTTCCGACCCCACGCCGAGTGAACCTTCCACTGCGTCCACTACCCGGGACCGCTCTGGTGAATATTATCCCTGGGAGCGCGGCACTACCCCCGGTTACTGGGAGCGCGAAGGGACTCAGTTACGCTGGGTACCGACCCCGGGGCAACCCATGCTGACCGAACTGGCAACCAAGCTGGTCAAGACCGGCGACCTCAATGGGGTCGGCATCGTCGTGACCGATGATTGTCATGTGATCTACAGTGGCGATCTGTCGAATAAGTACGCCTCCAAGTACAGTGAGGATAAGAGTAATCTGCAGCAGAATTACGATCTACTTGCAGCGGAACTTGACGAAGCCAAGCAGCGCTTCGACGAACAACGCATCCAGTTCATCAATACCTGCAAAGTCTGTGATGAACAGCGAATGAAAACCAAGCTCAGCACTTATATCTCAAAGGTCGATGAGATCGAAAAGTCACTGGCCAAAGCCCGACAGAAGCTGGACAGGAGCGAAGAGATGCTGGAGGAGGCCGGGAAGTATCGCGTCTACCTGGATAACCGGGTCGCCAACGCCCGCATCGTCGAGGTAGGCAAACAATATCCATTGACGCTGTTGTTGCTCGACAGCCCACCCTGCAAACACCCGGCAATTGGCGACCCGGACGAGTTGCAGGAAAAGACGCCTGTATTCGCTCTGACCGGTGTCGCTAAGGACGCTGTCTATGCCGGCCAGTATGGGGGCCGCAGCCAGCAGCCCGATCCTGCCGGTTACCTCCTGCACGACATTGAGATACCGAGGGGAGATTTCGGCACACCGCTGTTCGACAAAGAGGGTACGCTGCTCGGCATTACCGTCAAACCCTACAACGGCAGTCAACGCGCCATTCCCATCGATGCCGCTTTGCGCGATCTCAAGCTGTTTCTCTGACCCGTGCGCCCGATTACCCGAATGGTGATTCTTATCGTACTCATCATTGGGTTGTATGAATTCTTTTCGCTGATACTCGGCAACGATGCCCTGCACAAGACCGCTATCGCCCAAGCCTACACCCTAGCCGTTCGGCTCGCGCACAGAAATGAGGAAGAGCAGAGATTGGCCCAAGCGCTGGGAAACAGTGTTCACAACATCCTGCCCTCACGCGAGGAACTGGAGGGAACGGCAATACGCCGCTTGAGCTACGAGCAGGGCGGCGCTATCCGCATTGAACTCGACGCCCGATCAGGCGTTGACGGCGGCGTGCTGGTCTATCTGCCGCTGGTGCGAAACGGCGAGATCGCCGAATGGACCTGCGTCACCCACGACTACCCGACCATCGAGAGCTTCCTGCCCGCCTGTCGCTACATGGAGTGAGCGTGACGGCATAAGGCCATGACATTTGATATGCCTATGCCACTTAGTAAAGAGCCATTGGGATGATATCCGGTACCTTATGGTGGGGCAGGGCCCCACCCTACACTCTGAATGAAGCGGTAGGTGGGGCCCTGCCCCGCCATTATTTCGCTTAACTCAGTGCCATTAGGTTCCGGCGAGAATGGCACTCACTAACCAAGCCACACAGGGTTCGAGAGTCATCACCTGCGAAATATATAGGGCGGCAGTGATGCTAAGCGTTCTTCCAAAAGCCTGCTAGCCCGAATGTTTCATCCGGGCTAGGTGTGAAGCGCCTTTTCCACACGCTGCAGTCTCTGCTTCACCTCGTTGGCCAACTCCTTCACCTCCGGGCGATCGACCAATTGCAGCACCGCCACCGGATCCATAAAAGCCACGGTGATCTCGCCACTCTCCTCCTCACGCAGCACCACGTTACAGGGCAACAGCAGACCGATATCGGGCTCGGCATCGATCGCCTTGTGCGCCATGGGCGGATTGCAGGCACCGAGTATCCGATAAGCACGCCGGTCAATGCCGAGTTTTGCCTTCAGCGTTGCCTGCACATCTATCTCCGTCAGGATGCCGAAGCCCTCCGCCTTCAGCGCATCCACGACACACTCTTCGATGGCCTCAAGACTGCCTGTCAATGTGGTTGAAAAACTGTACATAGAAAACTCTCCTCACGCTGGAACAGTGTGACCCTCTAGCGGTATCGGTTGAAAGCGTCCACTGTATTCTTTTAGTTTGTTTGATCAATCTGCGACGAACATACTTCGAAGTATGGCAGTTGATGGCCCCCTATGACCACTGAGACATCCAGGGTTAGAGCCGAATGGCACTGACTTAAGCGAACTGTGCCGGATTGGTCAAAGAATAGCGGTGCGGCAAGCCGCACCCTACGGCTTAATTACGGGTAGGGTGCGGCTTGCCACACCAAATACTTGCTTAAGTCAGTGCCATTCGGGTTAGAGCCCTATCCCCCGAGACAAGTATAACTATACCGTCACTCCACTAAACAGACTGTAAAAACCACTCATTTTTTATAAAAAACATAAAAACAGGATGCCGGATAATCACTTATTGTCTATAAATTAGAATCAGGGGCTAGCGTTATGCTCAACACCTGAATCATACAAGCCTCACTGTGATAAATGACGGTATAGAGATAAAGCCCATGAGAATTGCCTTGACCCGCGCACTTTCTACTCTTCCCTGGCTGTTGTTGGCTGGCCTCTTCTTCTGCGAACCGCTGCTTGCCAACAAGTTCGAAACCATTGGTGGCGGTGTGCAGGGCTCCACTAAGATTAAGGTCGAATACCTACAAATCGTCGCCTATGTGGCATCAGGAATATTTACAGTGGCAGGGGTGCTCGCTATCGTGCTGCGCAACAAGAATGCCCAAATGCTCAGCTACACCATGTGGAAATCGTCAGCGGTGCTCTTTTTCCTGCTCGCGATCGGCTCACTCACCCTGGCTTTCTTTATGAAATAGCCACTGATCAGGCGGAAGCCGGCGGTATCACATAGAAAAAGATAGAGAAGAAATGGAGCAGGCTGCCAGCCATCACAAATAGATGCCAGACTGCATGGTGGTAGGCGAGTCGCTTCCAGACGTAGAAGATCACTCCCAGCGAATAGCAGAGTCCACCGGCCAACAGCAGCACCAGTCCGCCGGTCTCTACCGCTTCGATCAACGGCTCAATGGCGACCACTACCAGCCAACCCAGGCCCAGATAGAGCGTCAGTGACAACCACTTGATGCGGCGCTTCACCACCGTCTCCAACAGCACGCCGAGGATGGCGAACCCCCACACCAGCCCGAACAGAGTCCAGCCCCATTCACCGCGCAGATTGACCAGGGTAAACGGGGTATAGGTACCGGCGATAAGCAAAAAGATGGCCGCATGATCAATACGCTGCAACACCCGCTTCACCGAGGGATAGGGAATCCCGTGATAAAGGGTTGAGGCGGTGTAGAGCAGAATCAGGGTGGCGCCGTAGATACTGCTGCTGGTAATGTGCCAGGCATTACCGTAAAGGGAGGCGAAGGCCACCAGCACCGCCAAACCGGCAATGCTGAGCAGCGCCCCGATACCGTGGGATACGGCATGAGCAATCTCTTCGCCGACACTGTATCCACTTTCACTCAGTTGAGTCGCCATGGCGTTCTCCTGTCTCACTATTCGGCGAACTCCAGCCGCTCCTGCACCTGCTCCAGCGCCTTACGCGCGCACACCTCGTCCCGGTCGCCGCCTGGCGCACCGCTGACACCGATGGCGCCCAGCTGGTAGCCGGCCGCCTCGATGGGCAGGCCTCCCTGTAGAACCAGTATACCCTCTACATGATTCATCTCCTGCTGGATATCGCGCCGATTGTCGCGAAAAGCACCGGAGGCGATACCGGAGAGAATCACCGCATTCGCCTTGTCACGGGCGATCTGAATCGTGAAGCGGCTGGCGTGTACATCACGCATCAACGCCACCTCGGCGCCATCACTGGCCACCACCACGGCGGTAACCTGATAGCCCTGGGCGCGACAGGCCTCGACCGCCTGTTTGACCATCTCATGTGCAAGATCGGGACTTAGCCGCTTAACGGTGATGATGTCCGCTGCCAACAGCAGCATCGGGGAGGTCAATAACCCCATCAGCAACGGGGCAAGTTGCCATCGGCGCATGGAGGCTCCTCTTCTATTGCAACCAGATGTATGCGTCCCGGCTCTGACTAACCAGAGCCGATTAACAGTGTAAGACGCAGTGAGCGCCGATTCGTTCGATTCAGTGCGGAAAATTCCCGGCAAACTTTTCAATCCACTCCAGCGCTGCCTCTTCTCCACTCAGGATGCGGCCTTCGCTCTCGAGAATGCTCTGGCGATAGTGCTCGATATAGCAGAGCTGTTCCACCATGCGCACCGCATAGGCGGTCTCCTCCTCGGTAAACTTGACCCCCACCTGAAACTCACCCTCCTCCTCGCGACACCAGACCACGACCCCGGTGGCGTGAAACTGAGGCGGCGTGATGGGGATGGCGAAATGGATCTCCGTACCGGGTTCGATCCTCTGCCTGGCGACGAAACAGAGCCCCCCCTCGCTGTAGTTGGTCAGCTGATCGCGGCTGGCGTTTGCACGTCCACCCAGTTGGTAATCGATAGGGACATCCGAGGGATGTCTGATGTAGAGACGCATACCGCTCTTTCCTCGCCCTGAAAAGGCTCCAGGTTTCCTAAACAAAGCAAACACCTACCTGTTTTGCAAGCTTTACAGAGCCGACAGATCAATCCAACAGCAACAGGCGACGGTAGTCACCATCCCGCAGAGCGAGCGCCTCGCTCGTCAGCCTCTCTAGCCTGTCGGCCGCTAGCGACAAGCCGCTGACCAGTTCGGACTGTGGCGCACCCTGCTGCAAGCCATCGAGCAGTCGCAGCAACCGGGTGAGTCGCGGCGCATGATCGACGATACGCGGCGGCAGCATGCCTTCGGCCGCGATACGTCGGCGCCGTTCGATCTGCAAGCGGCGCTTGGCCTGCTCCAGCTGGGGCGTCAACGGCAATCCCAGATCAAATACCAGCGCCGTCTGCTCCACGCTGGCGGGAGCGGCCATCCCGGCCGCCAACAGGGGCATCTCCTGCGGTACCTCACGCCAGACCAGCCGGCCGCCGCCAATCGGGTCGTCATCCATCGGATCGGGGGGGAATTTATAAAAGCCCCAGCTCGCGCCCAGGGCACACTCGATCAGCACCTTGTCGCCGTCGATCACACAGTCGCTCTCGCGACAGCTCTCGGCAGGCACCCAGGCCCGGGGGTCAAGCTTCCACGCGGTGACATTGCGCTGTGCAGGTTTGCCGTATGTCGCCTCCAGGGCACGCCAGAGAGTGATGAAACGCTGCCACTCCTCTCTGTAGCGCGGATTACGGCGCAGAAACTCCCACGCCCACTGTTCGGCAGTCAGGGTTTGTGTGAAGTCGTAGTCTTGCGGGTTTCGCCAGTCGGGCATCAGTTGCTTTCGGCCAAGTTCGGTTAAGATGGGGTCGGGCCCGAATGGCACTGACTTAAGCCATTTTGGTGGGGCAGGGCCCCACCAAAAAGTGCTGAAAATCATCCCAAGCGCACTCATCCAAGTAGCATTTGGGACAGCCCGCGCCAATCACCCGTAGCATATCATCAGCCAGGCCCATGCGGGATTGCCGGTTCTGCGGCGGCATGAAATAGCGGTTGCCAAACACCACCCTGTGATCACAGAATCGTGGCATGAAAACACCCTCCTTTCTCGACATGCTGAACGCCCTGATTGCCGCCCCGTCTGTGAGCAGTGTCAATCCCGCCTGGGACATGGCCAACGCCAACGTCATCGAGCTGCTCGAAGGCTGGTTCTCCGCGCTCGGTTTCAAAACCGAGGTCATCACCATCCCCGGCTATCCCGGCAAATCGAATCTGATCGCTCACGCAGGCAGCGGTGACCAGGGGCTGGTGCTCTCGGGCCATACCGACACCGTACCCTTTGATGCGGAGAAGTGGGCCAGCGATCCGCTGGTGGTCAGCGAACGCGATGGCCGTCTACACGGCATCGGCACGGCGGATATGAAGGGTTTCTTCGCGCTCATCATCGAAGCCATCAAGGAGCTGCCCCTCGAGCGGCTGAAACAACCCCTGACCATCCTCGCCACTGCGGATGAAGAGAGCAGCATGTGCGGCGCCAAGTCGCTCTCCGACCTGCACCGGCGTCTTGGCCGCCATGCGCTGATCGGCGAACCCACCAGTCTGAAGCCGATCCACATGCACAAGGGGATCTCCATGGAGTCGATCCGCCTCACCGGCAAGGCAGGCCACTCCAGTGATCCGGCCCTCGGCGTGAATGCGCTCGACGGCATGTACCGGGTGCTCGGCGAGGTGATGCAGTGGCGCGAGGAGTTGCAGCGTCTCTATCGCAACCCCGCCTTCGCGGTGGATGTGCCGACCCTCAACCTGGGCCACATCCACGGCGGCGACAATCCCAACCGCATCTGCGGTCACTGCGAGCTGCAGTTCGACCTGCGGCCGCTGCCCGGCATGCAGATCGAAACCCTGCGTGGCGAACTGCGTCAACGGCTCGACCGACTGCTCGCCCAGAGCGGCCTGCAGTGGGAGCTGGTACCGGTGTTCGAGGGTATCCCGGCGATGGAGACACCGCGCGATGCGGCCATCATCCAGAGCCTGGAAAAACTCACCGGCGTGGAAGCGGGCGCAGTCGCTTTCGGCACCGAAGGTCCCTATCTCAACGACCTCGGCATGCAGACCGTCATCTGCGGACCGGGCAATATCGATCAGGCGCATCAGCCCGATGAGTATCTACCGCTGGAACATATCCATCCGGGGATCAACCTGATACAGTCATTGGTCAAGCAATTCTGTTTAGAACCAAAGAGTTAATCAGGTCGCATGAGCAAGCGCACGAAAAGTATTCCGGACAACTTCGTCGACTGGTTTCGGGGTTCATCCCCCTATATCCACGCTCACCGGGGACGTACCTTCGTCATCGCCTTCGGTGGCGAGGCGGTGGCCGATGAGCACTTCGCCAATCTGGTCCACGATATCGCTCTGCTGCACGGCATCGGCATCCGTCTGGTGCTGGTCCACGGTGCGCGGCCGCAGATCGAAGAGCGGCTCAAACAGCGCGACGTGGAGATGCAGTACATCAATGGCCTGCGCGTCACCGACGATGCCGCCCTCACCTGTGTCAAAGAGGCCGCCGGGGCCGTGCGGGTTGAGATCGAAGCCCTGCTCTCCATGGGATTGGCCAACTCACCCATGGCCGGCGTACGTATCCGCGTCGCCTCCGGTAACTTCGTCACCGCCCGCCCCATCGGCGTGCGCGACGGCATCGACTACTGTCACACCGGCCTGGTACGGCGGGTCGATGCCGTGGGTATCGAGCAACGCCTGGCCAGTGGCGCCATCGCCCTGGTGCCGCCGCTGGGTTACTCCCCCACCGGCGAGGTGTTCAATCTGAGCGCGGCTGATGTTGCCGCCTCTGTGGCCTGCGCCCTCGGCGCTGACAAACTGATCAGCCTGGTCGAGGCCAAGGGAGTCACCGACTCGCGCCAGCGGCTGATCCCACACATGGTGCCGCGGGAGGTGGACGAATTCTTAAACCGGCGCAAACAGCTCCCGGAAGACCTATTGCACCATTTGAAAGGGGCGCTAAGCGCCAGCCGCAGCGGCGTCAAGCGGGTCCACCTGATCAACCGGCAGCTCGACGGCGCGCTACTCAAGGAGCTCTTCACCCGGGAAGGCATCGGCACCCTGATCACCGCCGAACCTTACGAAGAGACCCGCACCGCACGTATCGATGACGTGGGCGGACTGCTGGAACTGCTCGAACCTCTGGAGGAGAAGGGGATACTCGTGCGCCGGTCACGTGAGCTGCTGGAGACCGAGATCGGCTGCTTCACCCTGATGGAGCGCGACGGTATGGCGATCGCCTGCGCCGCCCTCTACCCCTATCCGCAGGAGTCGATGGCGGAGCTGGCCTGCGTCGTGGTCCACCCTGACTACCGGGGAGGAGACCGGGGCGATCGCCTGCTGGAACATATGGAGACGACTGCCAAAACGCAGGGCATCGACCAGCTCTTCATCCTTACCACCCAGTCCGCCCACTGGTTTCGCGAGCGGGGATTCGTACAGGGTGATCTAAAGGACCTGCCGATGCGCAAGCGGGAACTCTATAACTATCGGCGCAATTCGAAGGTCTTTATCAAGACCCTCACAGAGTGAGCCTACCCATCGGGTGATATTGGCGGCAAAAACGCAGCCCCTTAATCCTGTCAGCTGAAGGATTAAGGGCGCTATTGTCCTGATAGATTTCATGTCCTCTATGGACTGCAACCTAAAGATCACCAACACAGACTCAAACTATCTGCCACAGAATTGCTGACCCGTGTAAGTCGAAACCCTCAGAATCTAATGCTAATTAGTTAAAGGCGTTTGGGATGATATCCAGCACCTTATGGTTGGGCTGAGCCCCACCCTACCTGTGGTCCGGAGTGTAGGGTGGGGCCCTGCCCCACCAACAACTATTAAGTCAGCACCATTCCCCACAGATCCCTCTTTTTTGTTATCCAGGAAAAATAAAAAAGTCGGAACGACTTTTTTACAAAACGCATGATAGGCAACTATCACATCTCAAAATCCCCTTGCGGGGTTACACCATGTCCCACGTATACCTATTAATAGGTAGATCCGCGCTTGGTGCCATTTACTCTGATCACATGACTTCTGTTCATACGTCATCAGGCCGCCTTCCTTCTTTTATCAAACAAGGAAAAAATTCTTCGCCATAAAAACACATTTACCCGAAATAAATGATCTAAATCTATAAAAGAGAGTGGCATGTTTCGCTTTGACGTCCATACTTGGAGTGGGAACTGTGATGCAACAAAACCACGTAAAATACGGTGCTTATTGTGCATCTCTCAGCAAACTCAAAGAACAATAATCCATAGAGATAAACGCAATAAATACGCCGATCAATTTTGCATGGAACCAAACTGCATCCTGCGCAACATAGACCAACCGACTAACTACAGGACACATTGTTTGGCAGTCGCAAACTGACGCAACAACGCCCCGGACCAACTCCACGGGGTGTAGCTCTTCAGCATAGGGAGCAGAGTCAGTTCATCTGAAAACAACATGGAAAACAGGAGAACTTAACAGTCACATCTAACGGCGCAGCACTAGGGAAGTGCACACACCAAGCGATATCACTTTAAATATACCGGAGCAGAGCATGGAACACCGCCACTATCCAAGAATGCAAGTTTCCTTAGAGGTCGATTTATTCAAAAGAGATCAACATCTCGGTCGTGCACAGACCAAGGACATCAGCCTCGGCGGCATGATGCTGTACAACCAGCAGCCGTTGGTGAAACACAATGATCTGATCAACATGCGGCTATGGCTGAATGGAGAGGAGCAAGTCATGCGCGGCCTGGTGATTCACACCGACCATCAATCTGCCGGCGTGATGCTGATCGACATGGACAAAGAGGTGACACGCAATTTCTTTACCTTCCTGCAGGAGATGAAGGTTCCGTTGCAATCAGCACTGGGCGTGTACAAACACGATACATGACAGACTAACCCGACACCCTGATCGGTACCCTTGCGCCGGCTTGCTGGCCACCTGTCGCTCCTTGGCATCCAGGGGCAGCGTACCTGTTCACGCCCTTCTCCCAGCTCAAGCCGATCGGCGTACCTGTAGTCAGCAATCAGCCATGCCATATGCTGTTGCTGATACGACAAATGTCGTATTACTTACACCCCCCGCCCCCGAAACAACTACACTAGATCATTGTAAATCTTAGATATTTCCGTCTGGCATCGTGATTGCATAACGAAAATCACCAATAGATTTCCGGCCATCGTTATGCAATGGATATGCATATCGAATCGGCGCTACAACGCGACCTTTTCAATGACCGGACGGGATTAAGAGAAAAACGCCTCAGGAATGAAACCGATGAGCAACCGTACAACCTTCGTCACCGGAGACCTGCGCCTTAGCGGGGAACAGGGCGGCGACATCACCGCCAAGCGTATCGAACTGCTGGAGGCGATTGACGCCCAGGGCTCCATCTCCGCCGCTGCCAAGCAGTTGGGCATCAGCTACCGCTCCGCCTGGGATGCAGTGGACGAGATGAACAACCTATGGGAGTCACCCCTGGTAGCCAAGCAGCCTGGTGGCGCGCATGGCGGCGGCACCCGTCTGACCCCAGAGGGTCGGCGACTGATCGACGGTTTCAAACTGTTGCTGGATGAGTACCGGCGCTTTACCGAGAGCCTCAGTCGCAACCTGGACGATTTCGAACAATTTCAACAAAGCATTAGGAGACTCAGCATGCGTACCAGCGCAAGAAACCAGTTCCAGGGAAAAGTAGAGATGATCAGCGAAGGCCCGATCAACAGTGAAGTGACCCTGGCCATCAATGAGACCGACCGCCTCACCTCTATCATCACCAGTGAATCGGTCGAGCAGCTCGGGCTCAGTCTGGGCAGTGAGGCCTACGCGCTGATCAAGGCCTCTTTCATCATCCTGGCGCCGGCGGATGACAACTACATCTGCAGTGCCCGCAACCGTCTCTGCGGCACCATCCGGGAGTTGCGCCACGGCCCGGTCAGTAGCGAGGCGATCATCGAACTCGATGGCGGCAAGATCCTTACCGCCATCATCACCGAAGAGAGCGCCAAGGCTATGGGGCTCGACCAGGGCAGCCCGGTCTGCGCACTGATCAAGGCATCGCACGTCATTCTCGGCGTCAACTGAACAACTTTTTTTACTTTAATGACCAGGAGTATTGTCATGAAATCAGCTCAATCCATCGTTCTCACCACCTTCTTGGGACTCAGCTTGTTAAGTCATCAGACAGTGGCCGATGAAGTCAAAATCGCGGTAGCCGCCAACTTTACCGACGCCACCCGTGAGATCGCCCCCCTGTTCGAAAAGGCCACCGGCCACACCACCAAGATCAGCTTCGGCTCCACCGGCAAGCTCTACTCGCAGATTGAGCACGGCGCCCCGTTTGAGGTCTTCCTCGCCGCCGATACCAAGCGCCCCATCAAGGCCGAGAATGCGGGACTGGCGGTGAGCGGCAGCCGGTTCGTCTATGCCAAAGGCAAACTGGCACTCTGGAGCGCCAAACCCGATCTGTTCGAAGACGGCGAAGCCTTCCTCAAAGCCGGCGCGTTTGACCACCTCGCCCTGGCCAACCCCAAGACCGCACCCTATGGCCTGGCAGCCGTAGAGGTCATGCAGCACCTGGGCGTATTGGCGCCGCTCACGGCCAAACTGGTGAAGGGTGATTCCATCTCGCAGACTTTCCAGTTCGTCACCACCGGCAACGCAGAGGCGGGCTTTGTCGCCTTGGCGCAGATCAAGGGCTGGCAGGGCGAGACCGGCACACTGTGGGAGATCCCGGCGGACTACTATGCCCCCATCGACCAGGCAGCGGTCCTGTTACTGAAGGGTCAGGACAACCCGGCCGCCAAAGCCTACCTCGAATTCCTCAAGAGCGATGCGGCCCGCGAAGTCATCAAGCGGTTTGGATATGGGGTAGAGTGAGACTGCATCCAAGACGTATCAAGGCGGGGCAGAGCCCCGCCACGTAATACCCAACCACGGAGCAACGCATGGCATTCGACTGGCAACCCGTCTGGCTGACCCTCAAGCTGGCCGGCACCACCACCCTGATGCTGCTGATCATCGGCACCCCCATCGCCTGGTGGCTGGCGCGCACCCGGTGCTGGTACAAACAGGTGCTGGCGGCGGTGGTCGCCCTGCCCCTGGTGCTGCCGCCCACTGTGCTCGGTTTCTATCTGCTGATCCTGCTCTCGCCCAAGGGGGTGGGGGGACAACTGACCCAGGCCCTCGGCCTGGGTACCCTGCCCTTCACCTTCAGCGGACTGGTCTTCGCATCGGTGCTCTACTCCCTGCCCTTTGTGGTACAGCCGTTGCAGAACGCCTTCGAGGCCCTCGGCCGCCGGCCGATCGAGGTCGCCGCCACCCTGCGCGCCTCGCCCTGGGACCGATTCATGACCGTGGTGATCCCGCTGGCGCGTCCCGGCTTTCTCACCGCCGCCGTGCTCTCCTTCGCGCATACCGTCGGCGAGTTCGGTGTGGTGCTGATGATCGGCGGCAACATCCCCGGCGAGACCAAGGTGCTGTCGGTGGCGATCTATGACTATGTGGAGACCCAGGAGTACGACCAGGCCCATCTGCTGGCCGCCGGCATGCTGGCCTTCTCCTTTCTGGTGCTGATGACCCTCTATCTGGTCAATGGCCGGCTCAACCGGAGCCATCAGCCATGAGCGGAATCGAGGTGCAACTCAGGAGCCGTCTCGGCGACTTCGAACTGGATGTGAACTTCACCGCTCCGGCCACCGGCGTCACCGCTCTGTTTGGACGCTCGGGATCGGGCAAAACCAGTGTGCTGCGCGCGGTCGCGGGTCTTGTCCGTACACCGCAAGGGGTGGTAAGAGTCAACGACGAGGTGTGGCAGGATAACAAACGCTTCCTGCCGACCCACCGCCGTCCTCTGGGCTATGTCTTCCAGGAGGCGAGCCTCTTTCCCCATCTTTCGGTACGGCGCAATCTGGAGTACGGCCTGCGCCGGGTGCCCGAAAAGCAGCGGCAGATCCCGTTTCACAATGTGGTGGAGTTACTCGGCATTTCCAGCTTGCTGACACGGGCCACTCTCAGCCTCTCCGGCGGTGAACGTCAGCGGGTCGCCATCGCCCGCGCTCTGCTGACCAGCCCGCGCCTGCTGCTGATGGATGAGCCCCTATCGGCCCTCGACCACGGCGCCAAGCAGGCGATCCTGCCCTACCTGGAGAGCCTGCACGACGAGTTCGGCATCCCGTCGCTCTATGTCTCTCACGATCCCAACGAAGTGGCCCGGCTGGCCAACCATATGGTGGTGCTGGAGCAGGGCCATGTCATCGCCGAGGGCGAGGCTGCCCCTCTGCTGACCCGGCTCGACCTGCCCCTGTCGGGTTACGACGATGCCTCCGCTCTGCTGGAGGGATTTGTCAGCTCCCACGACGACACCTATCACCTGACCTGGATCTCGCTGCAGGGCAACCGGGTCGCCGTCGCCCGCGAGGATCTGCCGGTGGGCCGTCATGCGCGGGTGCAGATCCAGGCACGCGATGTGAGCCTCTCCCTGCATGCCCATGCCGACACCAGCATTCTCAACATCCTGCCGGCACACGTCATCGACACCCACGATGTGAGCAAAACCCAAACCCTGATACGCCTGCAACTGGAAGACGGTCAGACCCTGCTTTCGCGCATCACCCGGCGCTCTGCCATGGGGCTGGGAATTCATGAGGGGATGGCGCTCTATGCGCAGGTGAAGAGTGTGGCGATGCTCGGTTAACAGAGGAACACCGGAAGGAACGCGATCAAACTACACCGCTCACTCCTGCTGCACCCTGATCAAGCCTGCCGTATCGAAACCCAACTCGGTCGCCCGCCTGACAAAACGTTCATACAGTGCGGGTTCCACCTCTGGCGTTCTCGACAGCAACCAAAGGTAGTCCCGGTCCGGACCTGAAACGAAAGCGTAGCGATAGCCGATCTTATCGAGTTCAAAGATCACGTACGAACTGTAGAAGGGTCGAAAGAAGGAGACCTTGAGATGACCAAGCGCGGGATCGGTGACGAAATAGGCTCGTCCCTGGGCCTCTTTCCAGCTATCGCTGACCACATCATAACCCCGGTTGATCACATCGATACCGCCGTCGTCACGCAGTTCATATTCCGCAGTGACCCGACTGAGTCCGCGCTCGAAAGCATGGTCGAGTCTGGCAATCTCATACCACTTCCCCAAGTACCGCTCCAGCTCGAAACCATCAACCGGCACCACCCCCTTTGGGAGGCCGGTGCACCCGGCCAGGACTATCCCGCAGAGCAGGATGAGCCGCCTGACGACATTCGTGAATAGGCTCGGCATCATGCAGATAAGCTTAGCAGGCTGTATAAATCGCTTGAAAAAACCCAACCCTCATACCAATGATGGGTGCTATTCAGGCTCACATGGAGCCTGATTGATGCGATATTCTTTACCCCTGCAATCAGCCGGCGAGGCAATGTTTTCGTTACCGACCGGATAGCCATGCCGCTTAAACTCTGGGCAACGAAACGCGCACCTGGCCCATCAAACCTGACTAACCAGGCCATAGCACACCTTCTTAAGATTCAATTAAGACAACTGATTCTCTTCAAGTTTTCACGCGCCGCGTCTGCCATCCCTCTGACCATAGGTTATACTCGACAGCAAAAATCGGTCTTGAAAGACCCGGCAGGCTGTGTGTGAAATTACGCCTGTCGACGATCAGACGGGATGGGAGAGGACACCCTTCAACAGCGCCATCAGGCGCAGCGGTCTTCTCCCCTCAGTCACTTCACCTGAGATGATGAGAGATGTTGCATATGTGTATGCCCAAAAGCGCCGGACAGACGTTCACCCTTCTTATCGTAGCCGGCCTGCTGACGGCCCTGGCCGGTTGTGGGGGTGGTGGCGGCGGCGGTGGTGGCGGTAGCACACCGCCTCCCACATCGTCCACGCCGGTTGCACGCTTTGCCTATGTCGCCAACACGGGTGACAACACGGTATCGGTCTATCTCGCCGACAACACCACGGGTTCGCTGCGTCATCATGGCTATGCCATGACCGGCGATGGCCCGACTAGCCTGACTATCGATCCCAGCGGCCAGTTTGCCTATACGCTCAACAGCAATTCCCAGGACATCAGTCTATTCACCATCGACAGTTTGGCGGGCACGCTAACGGCGGCTGACTGCGATGCGGTATCCAACACCAGCTGTGGTACGGGAGGCACACCCGTCTCCCTGGTATTCGGCTCGAACGGCTCATTCGCCTATGTGGCGAACCAGGTCTCGAATAGGATCACCGTGCATCAGAAAGACCCATCGATCGGCGCCCTTGGCGACGTCAATTCCGTGCAGCCACCTGTCGACGACACCACAGGCGGCAGCCTCAACCCGGTAAAACTCAGCCTCCATCCAAGCGGCGATTTTCTCTATGCAGTGCATGACACCACCAGTGATGTCACCCTCTACGCCATCAATTCTCTGGACGGCACCCTGTCATCAGTGACCGGTTCTCCGGTCGCCTCCGGAGGGAGTGGAGCGATTGATATCGCCATCACGCCGGACGGCAACTTCGCCTATGTCGCCAACAGCACCTCCGGCGATATCGGCCTCTTCACCGTGGACGGTTCCGGCTTGCTGGTACCCAATACCACAAGCGCCTTGTTAACCACCGGCCTGACGCCCCAGGCACTGGCAGTCGACCCAACCGGACAGTGGCTCTACATGATCAGCAAGCAGGCGCCAGGCAGTGTCTCCCTGTTTCAAATTCAAAGCGACGGCACCCTGGTACAGAGCAACTGCGGCGGATCGCAGACCTGCGCCACCGGCAACATGCCGGCGTCGATCGCCATCGACCCCACTGGCCAGTTCGTCAGCGTGACCAATGAGAGCGATAACACCGTCAGTCTCTTCTCTATCAATCAGAACAATGGACAGCTCAC
>JARRNY010000060.1:0-25397 GCA_037384445.1 Candidatus Thiodiazotropha sp. | reverse complement strand
GGCAGGGCAGTCGGCTCAACCACCTGCGAGCCTTGAATCACACAGACGACCCAACATGCTATACCGTCAAAATCTCCTGCTCGGCGCACTCTTCATCCTGCTGGCTGAACTTTTCTTCGCCTCCATGGGGGCTGCGGTGAAAATGGTTACTGCCGAGCTGCCCAGTGAGATGGCGGTATTTATGCGCAACCTGTTCGGTCTGGCGCTGATGACGCCGCTGGTCTGGCGAAGAGGCTTGAATGGTCTGAAAACCGGGATTTTTCACATTCACCTGCTGCGTTCGCTGGCTGGCGTCTCCGCTATGTACTGTTTCTTCTATGCCCTGGCCCATCTGCAACTGGCCGACGGCATGCTGTTGAAGATGACCTCGCCCCTGTTCATGCCGCTGATTGCCCTGTTGTGGCTCGGTGAAGCGCTACGCAGGCGCACACTGGTTGCTCTCGCTATCGGCTTTGTAGGCGTCGTGCTGGTGCTCAATCCGCAAGGTGAGTTCAATACTGTCGCTCTGATCGGGCTGCTGGGCGGGGTCTTGGCCTCCCTGGCCAAGGTCAGTCTGCGACGCTTGGGACGTAGCGAGCCTTCGCTGCGGGTGGTCTTCTATTTCGCCCTGCTGAGTACGCTGATCTCGATTCTGCCTATGTTCTGGCACTGGCAGACACCCGATCTGACCCAGTGGGGTCTGTTCGCTTTGGTCGGTCTGATGGGCACCCTGGGGCAACTCTTTCTCACCCGCGGTTACGCCATTGCCAGTGCAGCAGCGGTGAGCCCCTTTACCTATGCCTCGGTGCTGTTCGGCGCCCTCTATGGTTACCTCTTCTGGGAGGAGACGATCAGCCTGCAGTTTGTCGTCGGTGCGGCGTTGATTGCATTGGCGGGTGTTCTGGCCTTGCGAAGAGGGAGGCGAGCCGGAGAAGCGCTGGTCAGCGATCCGGCCAGACCCTGATACAATGGCCCGATCGCGGCTGATTCGCCGCCTCTGGATGTCGTGGGAACTGATGTATGTCGATGAATTGGCCTCAACTGCTGTCGCGTAAAAGGCTGGGCTCGAGCGAATTGCCTTCGGGCAGCGCCACCCGCACCGATTTTCAACGCGACTTCGACCGCATCGTCTTCTCATCCGCTTTCCGCCGTATGCAGGACAAGACCCAGATCTTTCCGCTGTCGAAGGTCGACTACGTGCGCACTCGTCTGACCCACAGCCTGGAATCCTCCAGCGTGGGTCGTTCCCTGGGTACTCTGGTCGGCGAGCAGATCATTGGCCGTCATGCGCTCAAGGGGCATGAGGCCTCCGATTTCGGCGATATCTGTGCTGCCGCCTGCCTGGCCCATGATATCGGCAACCCCCCCTTCGGCCACTCCGGGGAGGATGCCATACGCCACTGGGCGGCCTGCGCCGAATACGGCAAGCAGCGGGTGGCGGTACTGCAGCGCAGTCAGCGCGAGGATTTTCTCAATTTCGAGGGTAACGCCCAGGGTTTCCGGGTCATCACCCGCTTGCAGAATCGGGACAATCCCGGCGGTCTGCAACTGACCTGCGCCACCCTGGCGGCCTTTACCAAGTATCCCCGGGAGTCGTGCATCGGTAACGGACGATTCGACGGGGTGGGGGCCAAGAAGCCGGGCTTCACCGCTGAGGATCAGGCCAACTTCAGCGAGGTGGCCGAGACGGTCGGGTTGATCCGCCGCGACCCGGTGCTGGCGGTCTGGCATCGACACCCGCTGGCCTTCCTGGTGGAGGCGGCGGACGATATCTGCTACCGGGTCATCGATATCGAGGACGGCTTCCGCCTCGGCCACCTTAGCTTTCATGAGGCGATGGAGCTCTTCTGCGCTGTGTTGTCCGATTCAGCGGGGCAGGCTGACCGCCTCCAGCGTATCAGCGGTCAGAAGGAGAAGATCGAGTTTCTGCGCGCCAAGGTGATCAGCCAGGCGATCAGCGAGATTCTTGCCTGCTTTCTCGACCATGAAGAGGAGATCCTCAGCGGTCGGTTCGATGAACCGCTGATGAGCCGAATTCCCCATCGGCGTGAGATGGATCAGCTGATCGAAGTGGCCACTGAGAAGATCTATGTCGCTCCCGAGGTGATCGAGATCGAGACCGCCGGCTTCCAGGTCATCAGCGAGTTGCTCGAGCGCTTTATTCCGATCATTGACGATGTGGCGGAGCATGGCGAGGCGGCCAGCCCCCGCAGTAAGATGATGATCCGCCTGATTCCAGAGCAGTTCCTGGGGCCTGGCCATCAACCGGCGGCGGATGACTACACCCGTCTGCTACGACTGACCGATTTTGTCTCCGGTATGACCGATTCCTATGCGGTGTCCTTATACAAGAAAGTGACCGGTATCTCCCTGCCTGGCGGCTGATCGCAAGACAGACAAGGCGTAGCAGCCTTGAAAGGGATTTGATTCGGTTGTCGGGCTGACTCGCTGGTTCGTTACCATTTTCTGCTATTTCTCCACTCTATGCTCGAAGTTGCCAACTTTTCCAGCTCCTGCCACAAACTCCAGGGATCTCCGTGAACTCTCCTGCCAGCCGTTGAGCCGATAGGCTTCAAGCTTGACAAACGGTGGTCGATAACCTGATTGAATTTGTAATATTTATTGAATAGCGGAAACAACCTTGTGGATACCTGAAGTGGTTCGGGTCCTTGGGTCGGGTGATTCCCTCGATTGGCGGGTCCAGCCGGCCCCGTCGATGCAAGACGCTACCTCTGCCTGATAGCAAGATGATACAGGTTGAGAGTCGGCCGCTTGGCGAGGGACGGCGTTCTTTGTTTGCAGTAATGAGAGTCTGATCCTGAGGATCGGGAATGCCTGTTTGGTGCCCGGATGCGAGGTCGAACTTACTGTCGGCGAAAATGTTACAGCGAGTCACACTACTGCTTTGTCTGATAGGTCTGCTCGGTATTGACTTTGCCCAAGCGGCACCGGAACCCGGGCGCGTCTATCGTTTGCTGCTTCTCGATTCCCAGGCCGGTAGCCCGTATGAGGAGGTTCGCATTGCCATGCTGGATACCCTCGCGGAGTTCGGCTATCGGGCAGGGGAGAACCTGCACCTGACCCAGCAAAGCTCGGGAAACGATCTCGCCCGGGGTATTGCCTTACTTGAGGCCGAACAAGACTCAAATCCCGATGTGATCTATGTGGGTGGCACATTGGCCACGATTGCGGCCAGAGAGGTCTTTTTCGGCGCTCGGCTGCCTGTGGTTTTTGCCGGCACGACCGACCCTGTCGGTATCGGTGTCATTGATGACTTTGATCATCCCCCCAAAGCCAACTTCACTGGTGTCTGCTACCCGGTGCCTATCAAGGCGCGGCTGCGTTTTATCCACCACCTGCTGCCTGAGGCCAGGCGTTTCGGCTTGATCTATGCCGATATGCCGCAATCACGAAGCTACAATGCCTGGCTCCGACGTGCGCTTGAAGAGGAACCTCTGTTCGGGGATTTTGAGATCCTGTTTCGCTCCGTACCCCTGATCAAGGGAGAGCAGGGCGATCAGCAGATGGCAGCCTTGGCGTTGCCGCTGTTGCAGGAGTTGGATGCTCAGGTGGATGCCTTCATCGCACCCAATGATCAGCTGGGCTCACGTAGTGAGTTTGCCAAACTGTTTGCCAGGCATGCCAGCAAGCCATTGATCGGGTTGGTGCGAAACGATGTGATGGAGGGTTGGGGCGCGGTGGCTGCAGTGTTTCCCCAGCATGGCAGCATCGGTCGGTCGGCGGCCGAGATGGTGCGTGACCTGTTCGAAGGCAGATCGCTCAGCGAGATCCAACCGCAATGGCCGGAGCGCTTCGGCTATGCCGTGGACCTGGGCCGGGCGCAGGCTTTGGGTGTCAGGGTTCCGGTCGGGATACTCCAATTGGCAGGGGGGAATATCGTCCGATGAAGTCGTATCAATCCTCTTTCTTTGTGTGCTGAAGCGATGCGACTCAAACGCAAGATAGTCCTTTTTACTACTGGCATATTGGCCATCCTGCTGCTGATCAGCTCGGTGGTGAGTATTCAGAATTTCCGCAAACACTATACCGATGCCCTGGTCACCGGCAGCTTCGGTGTGGCCCATAGTATCGAGAGTCTGCTAAACGAACTGCTGGCGCTGGGACTGCCGCTGCACTCCCTCTCGGGTATGGACCAAAAACTGACCGAGGTGGTCGAGAAGAACGACTACATCACATTGGCCTATGTTATGGATGCGACTGGAAAGGTGGTTTTTTCCAATCGGCATGATGAAAATGGCCTGCCTCAGGCGGAGGCAGCTGATCTGATTTCCGGTCAGGCCAATGAACCAACCTGGCTGAGTCACACTCACAGTGATGGACAAAGGTATATCGATATCGATGTGCCGTTGTTCGATGGTGATCAGAGAATCGGGATGATCCGTCTCGGCTTTCCCTCGTCGGTGATCGATGACAAAGTGATGTTGGCCATCAAACAACAACTGGCCAATGTGATCATTACCTTCACGCTGATCGCGATTCTGCTTAACTTCTTCTTGCACCGGCAGGTGATCACGCCGATTAAAAGGCTGTCGAAATATGCCGAATCGATCGCCAAGGCAGTTCCCTACGAGACCGTGCGCTTCAATCGCAAGGACGAGATAGGTCTTCTTTCCGGCTCTCTGGTACGTATGAGCGCTACGCTTAAAAAGCAGATTGAGGCGTTGAGGAGTGGTGGCCAGTTGTTGGAGGAGAAGGTCGAGCAGCGTACCCGACAATTGGCGCAGACCAACAACATTCTTGAATCGAGCAACAGCAGTCTGAAACTGGCGCTAGAGCGTGAACGCAAATTATCGGAAGCACTCAAGCAGAGCGAAGAGCGATTCAGAATGCTGTTTGAACAGAACAAGGCAGTGATGTTGATCATCGATCCGCGTGATGGCCAGCTAATCGCTGCCAATGGGGTTGCCGTGGAGTTTTACGGCTACCCGTTGGAAAAACTGCTGCAATTGAAGATTACCGACATCAATATGCTCTCCAGTGAGGAGATCTCGCACGAGATGAAGCGTGCGCATCAGGAGGCACGCAACCATTTCTATTTTCGGCACAAGCTGGCCTCTGGCGAGGTGAGGGATGTGGAGGTCCATTCCGGACCGATCAGTTGGGATGACAGCCCAGTGCTCTATTCCATTATCCACGATGTCACGGACCGCAAACTGGCCGAAGCGGAACTTCAACGTATCGCGCACTATGATGCGTTGACGGGTCTGCCCAACCGTCTGCTGAAGGCCGACCGGTTGCGACAGGCGATCGCCCGCTGCCATCGCAGCGATACCAGTGTGGCAGTCTGTTATCTCGATCTTGACGGTTTTAAGCCGATCAATGATACCTATGGTCATGATGTCGGCGATCTGATCCTGGTCGAAACCGCTATCCGCCTGCAGGCATCAGTACGCGAGGAGGATACGGTTTCACGCATCGGTGGCGATGAGTTCGTGTTGATCCTCTCGGATCTCTCTGGTCTGGAGCAATGTTGCCTGATTCTGGACCGGGTGCTTGAGGCTATCGCACAACCTATCGTGATCAACGATCAAGTGTTAGAGGTCTGTGCCAGCATTGGGCTGACGATCTATCCGGAAGATGATGCTGCTGACGCGGATATTCTGCTCCGGCATGCCGATCAGGCAATGTATGCAGCGAAGGCGAATGGCAAGAATCAATACCATCTCTTCGACCCGGTAGAGGACAAGCAGGTCAGGGCTCACAAAGAGAAGCTCCAGCGATTGCAGCAGGCGCTGGCTGATAATGAGTTTGTCCTGCACTATCAGCCAAAGGTGAACATGTTGACCTGCGAAGTGGTCGGTATAGAGGCGCTGATTCGCTGGAACCACCCTGTGAAGGGACTGCAGATGCCTGGTGATTTTCTGCACTACCTGGCCGACAGCGAACTGGAGATTGCCATCGGGAATTGGGTGATCCGTCGGGCGCTGGAACAGCAGGTGGAATTACGCGAGGCAGGGCTGGCGCTTCCGGTCAGTGTCAATATCAGTGCCTATCATCTGCAACATGCCGGTTTTACCGAGGAGATCGGTTCCATGCTAGAGCAGCAGCCTCTACAGCGGGAGGGTGATCTGGAGTTTGAGATTCTCGAAACTTCCTCCATAGAGGATATGAGCAATATCTTTCACACTCTGATCAGCTGCCGAAGTATGGGGGTCAATTTTGCGCTTGACGATTTTGGCACAGGCTATTCATCATTGGCCTACTTCCATCGACTGCCGGTGGATAGCCTCAAGATCGATCAGACCTTTGTACAGGGTATGCTGGAAGATCCTCAGGATCTGACAATTGTCGACAGTGTGGTGCGACTGGCGGGGGCCTTCAAGCATCCGGTCATCGCCGAAGGGGTCGAAAGTCTGGAACATGCTGCGGCCCTGTTAAGGCTGGGCTGTTTTCTGGGGCAGGGGTACGGGATTGCGCGCCCCATGCCGCTCGAAGAGCTATGCGGCTGGAAGCAGCGCTGGGAAGCAGACCAGGAGTGGCAGGAACTCAAGAGCCGATTTGCGCGGAACGAGGATGTTGATGTTCAAGCCGCCATTGCCAGTCATCAACAGTGGGTGGAGAGGTTGATCAGCTCTCTTCAGCAGGATGGTTCGGATTTTACAGTTCAGTTCGATAGCCGCCACTGCGCCTTTGGACGATGGTTTCACGGTATCGGGTACCTGCACTATGGACATCTGCCGATCTATGATGAAATCAAAAAATATCACGAACTGGTGCATGAACTGGGCAAAGAGCTTTTTTACATGTCCAGTCACGGCTTCAGGCTTGAGGCAGTGAAACGGATCGCTGAAATCGAGGTGATGCGGGATCGTTTCATCGAACTGATCGAGCGGTTGCAGCAAGATGAGTTGCCTGAATCAAAGCCGCAGAAAAAAGTCTTTTCAGGATGACCTTTGCTCCTTTGCCGAGCCTCCCGCATTGTGCACAATATGAGACACCACACTAGAGATCCCATGTTCATCTACCCAGTCACCTTCAGCCAGTTTTCTTTACCCTGATGGATTACCAGCGCCGTTTTGGCGGTATTGCCCGGCTCTATGGCCAGCAGGGCCTGCAGCGTTTTACCACCGCCCAGGTGGCGGTCGTCGGTGTCGGTGGTGTCGGTTCCTGGGTGGTGGAGGCGTTGGCCCGCAGTGGTATCGGCGCCCTTACCCTGTTTGACCTGGACCATATCGCTGAGTCCAACGTCAATCGGCAGTTACATGCGCTGGAGGGTAGCTTCGGCATGGCCAAGGTCAAAGCCATGCAGGAGCGGGTGATGGCGATCAACCCGGAGTGTCAGGTCACACCGGTAGAGGCCTTCATCGAAACGGACAACCTCAATCTCCTGACTGAGGCTGGCTTCGACTATGTACTCGACTGTATCGACAGTTTCCGCACCAAGGCTGCGCTGATTGCCGCCTGTCGTCGACATAAGGTGCCGGTGATCACTGTCGGCGGCGCTGGTGGTCAGATCGACCCGACCCGTATCCGGCTGGCTGATCTGAGTCGCAGCGAGCAGGACCCTCTGTTATCCAAGACCCGCAAGCTTTTGCGCCGTGAATACGGCTTCCCGAGCAATACCAGGCGCCGCTTCGATGTGCCCTGCGTCTACTCCACGGAGCAGCAGACCTACCCCGATGGCGAGGGGCAGATCTGTCTCGATCGGCCGAGTGCCATCGAAGGCTCGCTCAACTGCGGCGGGTTCGGCTCGGCCATGACAGTGACCGCCAGCTTTGGGCTGGTGGCGGTGTCGCATGTGTTGAAGCGCATCGCTGAGCGGTAGCCGATGGGAGATCAGGCGGGTTTGGCGGCCGGGAAGAGGGTGACCTGGGTGTCGGCCAGCCGGTCATGCAGGGTGCGGCGGTCGGCTAAGAACAGGCTCGCCAGATCGGCGATCAGGAGTAACGCTCCCAAATAGGGGATGGCCAACAGCAGGCCGGGCAGCAGATAGCGTAGCAGGAGCTTGTGCAGGAGACCCGCTCGGCTGCCGTCGCTGCGCCGGATCTGCAGCTGCAGCGCCCACTTGCCGATCGTCTGACTGCGGGTATGCAGCAGGTAGAGATTGATGCCGATGACGCCGACCCAACCGGTAAAGCTGTTCATGATCATGGCCCCGATGTGGGACTCATCCCCGCTCATCAATACCCGGAACACCGGGATCAGCACCAGTGACCAGATGGCGATATCGATGGCGAAAGCGAGCAGGCGGCGCCAGCGTGCGGCTGGGTGAGGCGTTGTACCCATCGCTTACTCTTTCAACGCGAGGGCAACGGTGTAGGTTCGGCCCTGCTTGAGTTTGTCGTAGTTGCCGAAGACCTCGTTGAGATTGCGTTTCATGTATTGGCGCAGACCGTTAATGGTCACCACATAGAGCCGCCCGCCGGGTTTCAGGCGCGCGTGGGCGTCGTGTAGGATCAGGCTCAGCATCTCTTTGCCGACCTTGGCCGGGATGTTGGAGGCGATGATATCGAAGCGCAGTGCCGGGTCGATGTGATCGAAGCCGTTGCTCAACATCGCCTGCGCATTCGACAGGTTGTTGCGCTGGGCATTGGCGTTGGCGTACTGCACCGCCATGAAATCCTTGTCCACCATCAGGGTCTGCCCCTGTGGCGCTTTGCGCGCCATCAGCAGACCGATGGGCCCATAACCGCAGCCGAGGTCGAGGCAGTCGTCAGTGGGGGTGATCTTCAGCCATTCCACCAGTAGCCGGGTACCCTCATCGACCTCACGCGGGGAGAAGATACCCCAGGTCGAGTGGAGGGTCAGCCTTTCACCGGCCAGATCGGCATCGATGACGATATCGCGCCTGAGTTTATCGAGTGTCTCTTGAGTCAGCATGGGGCCGGAGTGTTACCTGTGACCGGGGTGAAGTCAATCACCGGCCGCTACCCGGCCTAGCAGGCTGTTGAAAAAGTTTCTGGTGGATGCCAGACAAGAAAAAGCGCAGTGTACTGGCGTGTACATGAGCATTTTGAGCCCATTTCCAACGCCGCATGGCGCCGCCAGAGGGTTTTTCAACAGCCTGCTAGGCCAGTATCAACTCTATCGTCTCCAGCATGGCGGCAGCCGATTGATAATCCACCGGCACCGGCCAGCGGCTCTCACCCACCTGTAGCACCAGGGAGGGAAAACTATTAACCCCCATCGCTCTTGCCTGTGCGATCTCCTCCTCCAGCTGCTGCTGGGTGGCCGCTTCGCTCAAGCGGTTCTCGAATGCGATGGGGTCGAGGCCGATCGCTTGTGCCAGCTCGATCAGGACTGCAGGGTCGGAGGGGTTGCGTGCCTGCAGGTAGTAGGCCTGTTGGATAGCGAGAATCATCGCCTCCTCCCGATCAGGCTCCAGCGCCCGTGCGGCGATGACGGCACGGCAAGCAGGGTAGGTGGCGCGGCGGGGCGTGTTGAGGCGCCAGAAATCGAAGTTGAAGCGGGTCTGTGGCACTCTCTCCTGAATGCGTCGCCAGGTCGCCTGTAGGTTCTGGCGCATCTCTTCAGGCATCGGCTGGTCGGTGTCCGTCGCCAGACCGCCGAGCAGGCGACTGTGGCTGACGCCGTCAGGCAGTTGTTGCAGCAGTTGCTCATGAGCCTGCCGGAAACCCCAGCACCAGCTGCACATCGGGTCGTGAATGGTATAGAGATGGGGCATTACACACTCGATCCGGAATTAATCAGGAAGTTCTCTGAAGCATACAATGCTTTGGAACCACCGAGTCGCTTTCGGTTCAGAATCCTTATGATCTTATCTTCGTCGGCGCTATATCCCAAGGCATAGTCATGGGGGAGAGCCATGTCTGATTTCCGTTATCGTCTGAGTAGACGCACCCTGCTCCAGAGTGTTGCGGCCCTGGCGGCCAGCGCCAGTCTGCCTGCGATGGCTGTCGACCGAGAGAGGGTAATGCGTCGGGCTGTGCCCGCCTCCGGCGAACTTATCCCCATTCTCGGCATGGGCACATGGCTCACCTTCGATGTGGCAAACTACCCGACACTGATCGCCAAGCGGGCCCAGGTACTGCAAGCCTTTTTCGCGGCAGGGGGCGGCATGATCGATTCCTCGCCCATGTATGGTTCCTCTGAAAAGGCTGTGGGTGCCTGTCTCGAACTGCTCGACGATCATGCTGAGCTGTTTACGGCTACCAAAGTCTGGACGCCGACCCGTTGGCTCGGGGTGCAACAGATGGAGACATCGATGAAGTTGTGGGGCGTGCCACGCTTCGATCTGATGCAGATCCACAATATGCTCGATTGGCAGACCCATATCGAGACACTGAAGGCGTGGAAGGCGCAGGGGAGGGTACGCTATATCGGTATCACCACCTCGCATGGGCGTCGTCATGCCGAATTGGAAGCGGCCTTGCAGAAGGCGCCGTTCGACTTTGTTCAACTGACCTACAACGTGCTCGATCGGGAGGCTGAGTCTCGTCTGTTGCCACTGGCCAGGGATCTGGGTATTGCTGTCATTGTGAACCGGCCATTCCGCCGTGGTGGGCTGTTCGAGCGGGTCCAGGGCAAGCCCTTGCCGGAGTGGGCGGCGGAGATCGGCTGCAGCGCCTGGTCACAGTTTTTTCTCAAGTTCATTCTTTCGCATCCGGGAGTCACCTGTGCCATCCCGGCGACCACGCGTGTCGACCACATGCGCGAGAACCTGCAGGCCGCCATGGGGGAACTGCCTGATCCATCCACTCGCCAGCGCATGGTAGACTACGTGGAGAAGCATCTGGCCTGATCCGCCCGATAAAATTGGGTCTGTCACGCGTGCATACCTTATGGCCAATCACTTAGCCGCTTCCTGACGTTTGCGTATTGGAGATCACTCCGTGTTGAAATTTGCACTACTTGGAAAAGTCGCGTTTTGGCTGACCGTTGTCGGCTTCTTTGCTCTCATCACGCCCCAGCCTGCCTGGCCGGAGTGGCTGGCGCGCATGGTGCTTTCGACCGGTGTGGCGCTCGGTTTGACTCTGCTGGGTGTCTCTTTATGGAAAAAGCGGGGCGGTAAGAGCGGGATGGATTAACAGGCTGCTCAGCCCTTGATGAGCCGGTGACCCCCTGTTCTAAGGTTAGAGTGTCATCTGGTTGAGCTTGCCGTATCCAGATGGCTCTGGCATCAAAAATATCCAAACCGCTTTTTTACATCAATGGTGTCGTCGCCTGTCTGATCGTTTATTGTCGACGCTGGATGCTGCCAGCCGTTGCAGCTGACCGTGCACTGCATGTGGCTGTTCTTAATCGTGACAGCAGAAGGATCTACTGGATAGTCGCCTCGACGTTGTTGAGCAGTTGGATGATCTCTTCGGATAGTGCTCCTATCCTGGCATAGAGACTCTCCGACTCCTGTTGTCTGCCTTCTTCTTTCAGTGAAATGATCTTTCTGATCAGCGTATGCAGTTCCTCATGCGGTGGGTCAATCTGTTGCATCGTTTCAAGATGGCCATAGCGGGTCAAGCCTTCGGTGTAATACCACTTACCGAGCATGCAGTCGCGGTGGGAGACCGCTTCGTCATGTGAAAGGGAGCTGTTGCCATCGAGAAAATCTCGCACACGTGCCTTCCAGGCCAGATGGGCCGATTTGGCGGCACTGAAATCGAGTCCGCTGTCTCCGGAGAATTTGAACTGGGCAATCACATCCTGCAGGTTGGCGGCATAGTTGCCGAGTGAACTGACCGCCTCGGATGTCAGTTTGGCATCGCTTGCCGTCTGTTTGGTGCGGTCGTTGATGCTGAAGATGCTCTGCTTGATCTCTTCGGCCACGGCGCGCTGTTGCTCTGCGGCGGTGGCGATCTGTGAATTCATGCGATTGATGGTCTCCGCCGCCTGGCTGATTTCGTTCAACGAATCGAGTGTCTGGCCGGCCTGAACCACATTGCGATCCACCTTCTCTCTACCGGCAGCCATCACCGAGACGGCCCGTTGGGTACCACTTTGCAGGGCTTGGATCATCGATTCGATCTCACCTGTCGATTCATAGGTACGGTTGGCCAGGCTGCGCACCTCATCCGCCACCACGGCAAAACCGCGCCCCTGTTCTCCCGCACGCGCCGCCTCGATGGCCGCATTCAGTGCCAGCAGATTGGTCTGCTCTGCAATGCTCTTGATGACATCGATGACGGAGCCGATACGTTCGCTCTCCTGTTCCACCTCCTGGATCGTCTGTTCCGCCTGTTCCACCTCCCTGGCCAATTCGTCGATTGAGGCGGCGCTCTCTTGAACCAGTTTGCGTCCACTCTGGGCTTCATGGTTGGCGCCACTTGCCGCCTCTTCAGCAACGGCGGCGTTTTTTGCCACATCAGTGATGCTTGCAGTCATCTGGTTCATCGCTGTGGCGACCTGTTCGGTCTCTTGTTCCTGCTTTAACACACGCTGGATGATCTGCTGTGTTTTCTCCGAAGTTTGCGCCACTGCCGTGATTACGGACTCGGTGGAGTGAGCGGTGCGCTGGATCAGGTGGCGTATCTTTCCAACAAACTGATTAAAGGCCTCAGCCAGGTTGCTTAGCTCACCCTTGCCACTGCTATCGAGAGAGATCATCAGGTTGCCTTCGCCGTTGGCGATATCCTGCATGGTGTCAGCGGCCAGCACGATGGGCTCGCGGATGACGTGTGAGATCAGCCAGCTGATCAGTAACCCGGCCGCAAGGCCGAATACCAGCAGTCCGATCACTAGCCGATCGGCAGAATCGGCGCCTTCGATCAGCTGCTGACTGGTTTGTGTGATGGCCGTTCCCTGCAACTCAACCAGGCTGCCAAGATCGCTGTCCAGGTTCGCTAGCAGTGGTCCAAGTTCGCTACGCACCAGCCAGGCGTCGCTGCGCCACTTTTCGCTGCCATGAATCTCCAGCATTTTGCTATAGCGCGTCTTGAACTGCTGCATGTTCCGGGTGAATTGCTCTAATGAATCGGTCTGTTCGAATGTCAGCAGATCGCCTTGTTGGTTTAATCTTTCAAGCAGGCTATCGGTGCGTTCGATGTAGAGTGTCATATCCTTGATATTGGCATCACTGCGAAAGGCGAGGTAACCGCGGATGCCGTTCATGATGTTGCTCCAGGCATAGCGCAGTTCGGCGAGATTGGTCAGTAGCTCCCGCCGTTCACTGCTGGTCTCCTCTTCCATTTCCGACATCATCATCTGCGATGTCAGTTGCAGTTGGACACGGCTGAGTGGATTGATCTGTTTGTTGGCATAGGCGATGCCAGGAAAATTGTTTTCGTTGGAAGCCGACTTGTTCAACAGCTCTTGGCCGATGGATTCGAAGGCTTGCAGCTTTTGCTGCAGGTTTTCCGTCAGCTCTGTTGATCGGCTGTCCTGGCTCACAGGCGGCATCTTCTGTAGTTGTAGCAGTGTGCTTTTCGCTTGCTCGAGCTGGTGATTGTATTCGTCCCGATGCAGACTCTCCTTGGTCAATAGATAGAAGCCCAGGGAGCCGGCAGCCTGCTTCAGACTGGTTGCCAGCTCTTTCGCCAGGACCAGCGTCGGTTGTCTCTCGTTGACGACTTCGTTGACATCGGCGCCGACACTTCCAAGGCTGATCAGCGTCACAGCGGAACTGAGCGAAAGGATGCTGAGGATGAGGCCGAATCCGATCCATAATTTCACGCGGATAGTGAAACTGTTGAAGAGTCTTTTCATGGTCGCTACCTGGTATTAATTTGCCTGTTCCAGTGGCGTCTGCGTCTTTTTTATTGATATTCCCTACTACGGGTCAGAGTGCAGACTCTCGTTATTTTTGTTGTGAAGGGAATTAAATGACTGACTGCGAAGTTCCCTTTCACTTTTTTTGTTCTTGTGAGGCTTAGCGGTCTGTGTCGGCAATTCTTTAGTAGGCGTTGGCTGAAGGGCCAACGCTGTCACTTGCGGTTTGCAGTGGCCCTTGTCGCTATCGGCTTTTCCGACATGACAAAATTTGAGGTGCAGGCCTTTTCAGTGACCTGCAGGGTTAGAGACGACCCATGACGGGCCTCATCCGCGTGGCGCCTGGTTGCCACTCAGTATCCTCGGCCAGCGGTCGTGCACGGCGTCCTCCAGCTCCGGCGTGATGGTCACTACATAGACTCGACGCTCATGCTCCCAGCGCGCCACCAGCCCCTGAATCCACTTACCCGGTGTAACGTCGAACCAGTGGCTGACGCCCTCGATGTCCTTCTCCATGAATTGGCTGACGGCGAGTTTGACCGGAATCGGCCGCCAGCGGTCCCAGCGTCCTCCATAGATCGAGTCGAGCCTGGCCCAACCTCCCAGAGGCAGTTTGCCGGTCTGGTTCTGGCGACGTCCCCAGGGCAGCAGTTCGAGGCCGCCCTGTTTGGTTTTTACCGGCAGGGTGGCCTTGGGGTTGGGGAAGTAGGTCCGCACCTCCTGGCCGTCGATGATGTAGTAGACGCCGCCGCACATGGTTCAGCCTGCGGCGTTTCGCTGGCGAGGGGGGAGGGGGGATAAGACCCGTGAGCGTAGCGAACACATCAACTTATGACTCATAACCAGGACTCACCGTTGCGCTCGGATGCTGCAGTATCGTCTCCCGATGGCCAAACGGTTTCCAGGCCGGTGCAATGACATTGGGCATACGGGAGCGTTCGAGCAGGCGCATCGGCGCCACGGCGAATTCACCGTAGCGCCGGTTGACACTGTCCATCGCCTGGTTGAGCCGGTCGCGCCGCTGGTGGGTCGGTTCCAGGAAGTCGACCTGATAGTCGGCGTAGCGGGGATCGAGGGCGGTCACCTGTACCTGGTGGCAGCCCTGGCCAGCCCAGTGGTTGTCGAGAAAGTGCTGGCACAGGGCGAGGATGTCGGGGGCGTTGTCGGTGGGCGGATCGCAGCGGTATTTGCGGCTCAGGAAGCCCTCGTCGACACGCACGCCGATGCTGAAGTGGCTGGCGCGGAAGTGGTGGTGGCGCAGGCGTGCGGCGACCTTCACTGTCATGTGCAGCAGAAAGACCTCGATGACGGCCCGGCTCTTGGTGTCCGGGGGCATGACCTTGCCGTGGCCGATCGATTTGGGGGCGTCCACTCCGGTGTGTATCGGATCGGGATCGAGGCCCTGGGTCATCAGCCAGATGCGTCGTCCCGGATTGCCGAAGCGGCGGCCGATCTCGCCGATGGGCAGGCGGCGCATGTCGCTGCAGGTGTAGACCCCGCGCTCTGCCAGATAGCGGCCGATACCGTTGGCGATGCCGCACAGCTCGGTGACCGGGATTCTGGCCAGGGTTTCGCGGGCGCGGCCTGGCGGGATCAGCGTCAGGCCGTTGGGTTTGTGTAGCTTGGCGGCGTATTTGGCGGTCGTCTTGTCGCCGCTGGCTCCTACCGAGCAGAGCACACCGCCGGAGGCCTCCAGCACCGTCTGTCTGACCAGCCGGGCGATGCGTTGCGGTGTGCCCAGCAGCCGCTGGCAGCGGGTGACATCGAGAAACGCCTCGTCCACCGAGAAGATCTCGATGTCGGGGCTGATGTTCTCAAGGGCCTTCATGATGCGCGAGGAGACCTCCGCATAGCGCTCCGGATGGGCGGGCACCTGCAGAAAGCCGGGACAGCGCCGTTGCGCCTCTTTCAGGCGCATGCCGGTGCGCACGCCGTAGGCCCGCGCCTCGTAGGAACTGGTGATGATACAGGTCCCCTGAGGGCCGTTGGTGATACCGAGGGGACGCCCCTGCAACTCCGGATGGTCCATCTGCTCCACGCTGCAAAAAAAGGCGTTCATGTCCACCAGAATGATGGCGCGGGACCAGTAGGCTTCGGGATGGTTGTCGTCGTAGTGCATGACTGCGGGTTGATTCCGGATTTTTACTGTTGAATTTCGCATGGGGTGTTCGCTTTGCTTATGCTGTTTTTATCCCCCCCTCTCCCGCGAGGGGAGAGGGAAAGCTCTGTTCAAGTGCAGTGAACACTTCCAGTCAGGTTGTAGAAACAAACTTTCTGGTTACATCCGCTCCTGATTCCTGCGTCCCCTCGCCCCTCGCGGGAGAGGGCCAGGGAGAGGGGGATTAACAAGCTCTGAAGCGCAGCGAACGCCTCAACTCAAAACTCAAGGATCTCTACCTGTCAGTAGCGCCTCATCTGGCACACCAGCACCCCCTGGATGCGTACCCGCTTTGCCGCGTAGGTGAGGGGTGGCACCTCGGGGTTTTCGGCGAGTAGCTTGATGCGGCCGCTCTTGAGCCGCTTGAGCCGCTTGAGGGTGGCCTCCTCATCGTCGATCAGGGCTACCACAATGGCGCCGTCGTCGGCGGTGTCGCAGCGCTCGATGACCACCAGGTCGCCGTCGAGGATGCCGGCGCCGATCATGGACTCGCCCTGTACCTGCAGGGCGTAGCGGTCAGGGCCGAGCAGGTCCCTCAGGTCGAGGCGCTCCTGGCCGGTGATGGCCTCGATCGGCCGACCGGCGGCGATACGGCCCAGCAGGGGCAGGCTCGATTTTGCTGCCTCCTCGTCGTCGACCAGCGCGATGCCGCGTTTGCGCCCTGGGATCAGGCGGATGCGTCCTGCGTCGGCCAGTGCCTGCACATGGCGGTGGGCGGTACCCTTGGAGGTGATGCCGATGCCCTCGGCGATTTCGATCAGCGAAGGGGCGTAGCCCCGCCGTTTGAGGTAGCGGCGGATGAAGGCAAGGGTGCGGTCTTGAGTCGGGGTCAACATCTCTGTTCTCCTAATGTTCTGTCCTGACGCCCTAGAGTATAGAACATATGGAGAACTGTAAACGGGTCAAGTGGTGGATTGCGAATTTTGTCCTGATGAATTGATCGGCTCGCGGTGCATGCATTCGATTTGCCGGATGTGCGCACAGCGGATACATCGATCCAGAATTGACCGTTCAAAATCGCATGACGCGCTTTGTAATTGATCGGGAAACTCTCTATATTCGTATGATAATTAAAAGATATTTTGGGGAATGTAATGCCTAATCGGGTTCTGCAACGGCTCGCGTTGATACTTGCCATCGTCATGCTTACCAGTTGGGGGCTGATTCTGATCGTCGACCCCTACCTGGTGGCCGGCTTTTTCACGGCGGAGCCGGTCAACCAGGCCTTTGCCGGGATGATGGGCGCCGCACTGCTCGGTCTGGCTCTCATCTCCCTGGCCGGTATCACAAAATGGGTGCCGACCCCGCGTGCGCTGGGGCTTGCGATGGCGATTCTGGTGGTGGAGACCGCCTATCTTATGCTGGGGGCCGGCGTCATGCTGGTGACCATGCCGACCACTATCAGCCTGGTGACGGCGGCCGCTGTCGCCTTTTTTCTTCTAATTTGAGAACTGCGTATTAACAGTTTGCGATTCTGCACCTTTCTGCCTTTTTAGTATTTGGTCTATAATTCCCACAAAATCGCCCATGTTGTTCCCGTCATCGCCTGTCGGGATTTTGGAAGGGCACATATCCAGAGGGAACGCTGACACCTCGCGCTGTGTAGCTATCGGCGGGGCGTAGTTGCCTATGTCGGAAGTTGTCAGTGCTTGTATATCGGAGAAAAGCGTATGTCAGGGGTTATGGATCTACTGTTGGTTGAAGACGACGAAATGCTGGGTGATGGCATCCAGAGCGTACTACAGCGCCGTGGTATGGAGACCGACTGGGTTCGCGATGGCATGACCGCCATGCAGTCCCTGAAGAGCTGCCGCTATGATGTGCTGTTGCTCGATTTGAATATTCCCTGGCTCTCGGGGCTGGAGGTGTTGGCGCGCTTGCGAGGGGGCGGGAATCAGATTCCTGTCCTGGTGCTGACCGCGCGTGCCGAAGTCGTGGACCGGGTGGCAGCGCTCGACAGCGGTGCGGACGACTATATGGTAAAGCCGTTCGATATCGATGAGTTGTGCGCCCGTATTCGTGCACTGCACCGGCGGCACAACGGGCAAGAGCCGATGCGTCTGCAACACGGCGAACTGTTACTTGATCCTTCATCCCGAACGGTGACGATGCGTGGCAGCGACATTTCCTTGTCGGTCAAGGAGTTCGATATCCTGCGGGCATTGATGGAGAACATGGGGCGGGTGATGTCGCGGCGCAAGCTCAATGAAACCATCTATTGTCTCGATGATGAGGTGGAGAGCAACGCCATCGAGGTTCATATCCACCACCTGCGCAAAAAACTTGGGGAGCACCCGATCCGTACTGTCAGGGGGGTTGGCTACGTCATCGAGAAACCTCGTTGACGATTACCCGCTCGATCCGTTTCCGACTGCTGGTGACGATCCTGCTGTCGGTGCTGTTGTTGTGGAGCGCAGTGCTCTGTTTTACCTGGTGGCGTACCAACAGCGACATCAGCCAAGTCTACGATGCTGAACTGGTACAGGTGGCGCAGCTGCTGGCCGTGGCGACAGTCCATGAAGCCGCCGAGCATGATCTCAATGACTATCAAGCTGACCTGAGCAACGCAGGTTATCAGTTCCCGCTCATTTTTCAGATCTGGAGTCAGCAGGATCGTTTAATGGTGCGAGGACCGAAAGCGCCAGCAGATCCTCTTTCAGCGTCGCGTGATGATGGCTTCGCCGACGTGATCTTCAACAATGCCGGTTGGCGTGTCTATACCCTGAATCTTACCGTTAATGATTTCCGCATCCAGGTTGCGCGTTCGCATATGGAGAGAGATCGCATGGTCAACGAATTCGTGATCGACGTGGTAAAGCCGTTACTTATTGTCATACCGCTCTCCGGTATGTTGTGGGTGGTGGTGCATCGCGGATTGGAACCGTTGCGCCAAGTGTCGAGGTTGATTGCCGAACGCGATTACGGCCACCTCAATCCGGTTGAGGTAGATCATATCCCTGAAGAGAGCGCCAGCCTGGTTGAGGAGATCAATGCATTGTTGAGCCGTTTGAGAGCTTCGATCGAACGCAACAGTCGCTTTACCGCTGATGTCGCGCATGAATTGCGTACACCGATTGCCGGTATGTTAGTGCAGTTGCAATCCGTTGATGGGAGCCTCAGTGAAGAGGAGAGAGGGCTTGTCGTCGATAAAGTGCAGCATGGACTGGTGAATTTGAATCATGTCATCAATCAGCTATTGGTTTTAGCCTCGATCGAACCGGAAAAGATCCGCCAAACCTTCGAACGAATCGACCTGAGAGCAGTATCGAGCGATGTGCTGTCAGAGCTCTCGCCCCTGGCTTTGGAAAAAGGAATTGAATTGGAATTGTTAGCGGAGAGCCCCGTCTTTATCGAGGGAAATCCCCAGTTGATTAATATTCTGCTTTCCAACCTGATCGGTAACGCCATTAAATTTACACCTGAGAGTGGCAGCGTCATTGTGCATGTCGCTAATGTAACTAATGGTGTTTCCTTATCTGTTGAGGATACTGGCCCGGGTATTCCCGAAGCAAAGAAAGCGTGGGTATTCGAACGTCTCAATAAGGGTTCAAAGGGAGGTGGCAGTGGTCTTGGTCTTTCCATCGTGAAAGAGATCAGCTACCTGCACCAGGCGTCGATCACACTTAAGGATAAAATGGAAGATTCGGGACTTATTGTGACCCTGTTCCTGCCTGCGTTAAGTGAAGCTTAATGCGTAAATGCTAACTTATATTTGCGGCCGATCCGTTCATGCATAAAGGATAAAAGCATTACCTTTCGCTACCGCTTTCAATTAGAACTAAACAATTCGGGGGATCAGCAATGGTTTTACCAGACAGACTGCGTACGAGTACACTCCTCTTCTTCATCAGCTCCTGTTTCCTGCTTTTCAATGTGACCTCTGCCTTTGCAGATGACGATGAAAGTCATCACAGTAGGGATTACAGTAGGGATAGCAGCAGTTCATTTACCATCGAGAAAGCAAGCTGGAGCGATCGACGAAAGCGACTCGAAGTGAGTGGTAGTGGTAATCGACGGGAAAGCGTCACTGTGTCCAATGCTGATACCTCAGCATTCATTGGTGAGGATAGTGTAGATCATGGTGGATGGAGTGTGACGGTCAGGAATCCGGCAAGCGTTCCCTGCCGTGTATATGCACTACAGTCCGACGGTAAGTCTGCCGAAAGAGATGTCAGGCATGCGCCGAGGGATTGCGACGCCGGCAATGGCGGAGGCAATACGCCGCCGACAGCGAATGCCAATGGTCCATACAGCGGTGTTGCGGGCAGTGCAGTGAATTTTAGCAGCGCCGGTTCGAACGATACGGACGGTTCCATCGCTGCCTACAGTTGGAATTTTGGCGACGGCAACACAAGCTCATCAGCGAATCCCAGCCACACCTATAGCGCGTCAGGTAGCTATACAGTGGAGTTGACGGTGACGGACAATGACGGCGCAAGCGCCAGTGATATCACAAGCGCTGATATCTCCACACAATCTCCTACGAACCAGTCGCCGATCGCGCAGGCGAATGGACCCTACAGCGGAGCAGTGGGCCAGTCCATTGCATTCAGCAGTGCCGGTTCTTATGATCCTGACGGTTCAACGTTGAGTTACCAGTGGACATTCGGTGATGGCAGCAGTAGCACGCAGGCGAATCCAAACCATGCCTACGCTTCAGCCGGTAGTTACAACGTCTCGTTGACAGTCACCGATGCCGATGGCGCCAGTGACAGTCAGGGAACGACTGCGAATGTTGGCAATTCTCAACCAATTCCTGATGTCTCGATCAATTCGACGAGTCAGCATGGTGTGCCAGGAAATCCAGTACCCGAGCAAAGCTTTGTCAATCAAAGTGGCTACCGTGTCTTTGCCGTCAATGACCTCGGTATGCACTGTGGTGACTTCGATACCCGTATCTCGAGTATTCTGCCGCCCTTTAATGTGCTGCATGCAACAGTTATTCAGCGGGGCCAGGAGCCCAATATTCTGGGGCGTGCTGATGGTGCTGAGGTTTACTATTCAGCCGCATCCAATCCCAATGATCCTATCCTGTCCGGTATCAACTCGGCGGGTAATCCTGGTGTCTACTCCAGTATGGTCAATGGTGTGGTCTTCAAGACGAATTTCTGGGATGTAGCTCGTCAGGCCTATGCCCCCTTCTATCCGGCTGAGCCTTTCAATGCTGACGGCGTCTTGTCGGCTTTCTATCCAGCTGGTCCGGTGGAGGGGATTCTCGATCTGGGTCTTCCCATGCCGAATGTTGAGCTTTTCTACCTGACCGATCCGGGCAATTTGCAGGCTGATCAGCAGAACATGCCGGGGCGCTTTGGTCCTTACATTGAGAATGCCGTGGAGAAGTTCGAGGCATATGTGGTGGATCAGCCATTCTTCATCAACTTCCCGTTTGGCTATGTCTCCGAAGAAGTGAATTGGTTTGAAGCCCCTGGAGTACCGGTTACGGCGTTTGACGACTATGGTCGTGAAAATCCATGGCCTCTCTACCGTGTTCAGGCCAAGGTCAATGGTACGACAGTGGCCTCGGTTGATACGGTTGTGCCGATCTCGGGCGAAGCCAACTGCGGTGCCTGCCATGGTTCATCGTTCGATGGCGGTAATGGTTCAGCTACATCAAGTCTGGCGAATGTAGCATCATCACTTGATGATCCGCTGCATGGCACAGTACCGGATGAGGTGAGTAAAGAGTATGCGGCAGATATCAATCTGGTCCGTCTGCATGATCAGAAGCATGGTACAGATCTGGAGAACAACACGCCTGTAGTTTGTCAGCAGTGTCACTATACTCCAGCGCTTGATCTGGCTCAGCTCGGTCCGCTTGAAGGGCCAGTGGGATCCACGGCAAATGGACGCCAGCAGCATAGTGTGAAGAGTATGTCCAATGTCATGCACAGCCATCATGGGAGCGTGACCGATGGTAACGGCAACAAACTGTTTCCCGATATGCCGGCAGCGATCAAGGATGACTTTGGTTTCGTGGTGAACGCGGACGAGCGTCGTCAGGTACTGCAGGAGACCTGCTATCAGTGCCATCCCGGACGTCGTACTGACTGTCTGCGTGGCGCCATGGCCAATGGTGGCATGCTGTGCCAGGATTGCCACGGTAATATGGAGCAGGTTGGTAGCGATTTTACCAATGATGTGACACCGAATACGGCGGGTAATTTCATACTGGATCAAGGCTCTTTCTACACCAGTCCGACCCAGCCTCGCGTACCCTGGGCTAATGAGCCGGGTTGTGGTTCCTGTCACACGGGCGACGCGATGGATAACATGGCAGGAACGCCTCAAACCGTGGTGAACAGTGTCGATGCCAACGGTAATTCAGACAACATCCGTCTGTTCCAGGCCTACCGCAGCGACGATCCGAAAGCGACACCTATCGTACCTACGAATAAGCGCTTTGCAGAGAATGTGATTGATGCGAATAACCCAACCGTTACAGGCTCGAATGATCCTCGTATCGGCAATCCCATGCTCTACCGGGTGAGCAAAGGCCATGAAGGTGTCTTTTGTGAAGCCTGCCATGGTTCGACTCATGGTATCTGGCCAAACAAGAACGACCTGGCAAACGATAACGTTGCAGCGACCCAGCTACAGGGCCATAAGGGTGTGATCAGCGAGTGCAGTACCTGTCACGAAGGCGATCTGGGTTCAACCCTGGATGGTCCGCACGGCATGCATCCGGTTGGCGATACCCGGTTCTCCGATGGCGGGCATGAAGATCTGGCTGAGCGCAATCGGGATGCCTGCCGCGCCTGTCATGGACGCAACGGCGAAGGCACCGTGCTTTCACGCGCCGCAGTGGATCGCACACTGAGCAATGAAGGCCGGACGGTTCGCATCTCGCAGGGAGAGATGGTCAACTGCACTCATTGCCATAGCAACAAGCTCTAAGGCCATGACTTTTTTGACGAGACTTGTAGCAGACGGTAGGAAACTGATCAGTGCGTTATTTTCCCGGTAGCAGAGCATCGTGTTCCTGTTTCAGAACACGCAGGGTTTGCAGCTGCTCGGAAGTGACCTTTACCACAGCGTTCGCACTGAACATGGAGAGAATACGCCTGAGCCTGGGCTCATGGGAGAGATCAGAGAGAATTGCATCCACCTGGTCGGTGAGATCATGAGGCACCCGCTTATTGACGCCGATGATGAAGGGGATGTACGGGTCGGAGATGGCCAGAATATCAAGTTTGTTGTGTAATTGCGGATTAAGGTCGTTGGCGAGAGTGTAGGCCACGTCGGATGTGACTGCCAGGTCTGCCTTGCCGAAGAAGACATCGAGTACGGCGCCGTTGCTGGATTTAGGGTACAGAATTTCTGAGAAAAACGTCTCCGGACCCGGCAGGCCAGCCTTGGCCAGATAGACCTCCAGATAGGTGAGGCCAAGTATATAGCCGCCAGGTATGGAAAGATGTTTACCCCGCAATGAACGAATGTCCGTTATGGATTGCCCGGACTGCGTGAGCAGGAAGATGCGCTGTTCAGGTGCCGATCCGTAAGTCAGGGTGTAGCGGTGGTTCGGATTGATCTGATGATCCAGATCCAGATAGTCGATCGGATTGGCGTATATGGTATCCAGCTGATCTTTCTGCATTGAATCGAGGATTGCTGATTTATCCTGCAGTACCTTGAATTCGACTTTCCGGTACCCGATTCGCTTAACGACTTCGCTGAAGAACATCTCCGTGGCGATAGTGACGTCATTGCGGTCACCGCCGAAGAGCTGGCGTGACAGACCGCCGATATAGGCAATCTCCCGATCGTAGGTTCCGCCGGGAACTATCTCAGCCTGCGTCTGGCTGATGCTCAGCAACAACGCGGAGATGAGAAGCTTGCGTGTGACTCGGCGCGTGTGTGCCTTATGTTGCGTTTTCGATTGGGTGCTCATCGTCTTCGTGTATCAATGCTGGGCAATGGCTCGCTGATGACCGAATAGACCACGACAGCTTGGCGCAAGCCTTATTTTTTATCGTGTGTTTTCGGGGTGTTTGCCGGCGTCAGTCGGGCTACCTTTTGTTGCGTTATCAGTTTCTGCAGGTCCTCAGCTGTCATCGGTTTGTAAAAATAAAATCCCTGGATGACTCTGCATCCGTGGGCGCGCAGCCAATCAACCTGTGATTTGTTCTCAACGCCTTCGCCGATTGTCTGCAAGCCGAGACTCTCCGCCAGTGAGATGATCGAGTTGACGACAGCGATGGTGCGGCGGTCGTGTGGTAGTTTGTTGATGAAGGACTTGTCGATCTTGATAATGTCCACCGGCAGTGCGTTAAGGATGGAGATGTTGCTGCCGTCCTTACTGACGAGCACATGTTCGGTGAATTCGAGTTGTAACCGGTAGGCCTCGATATCGTATTTGATGAGCCGGTCCTGCAGGCGACTGATGAAACGCTTGTCGATCAGTTCACTGCCGGATATGTTGATCGATACGTTGATGTTGAAATTCCAGCGTTTCATCTGCTGGCAGACTTCGGTGATGACCCAGTCGCCAATGGCGCCAATCAGTCCTGACTCTTCTGCGATGGGGATGAAACGGGCAGGCGAGATATAACCTCGTTCAGGGTGTTTCCATCGCAGCAGTGCCTCGCAACTGGAGATGGTCTGAGTCTCGACATCGATGAAAGGTTGATAGACCAGTTCAAGTTTAAACTTCTCGATGGCCCGGCGCAGCGCGCTTTCGAGTTCAAGGTGTTCGTGCAGGTTCCTGTGCATGTCGAAGGAGAAGAAACGGAAAGCGTTCTTACCGGCATGCTTGGCGGCATACATCGCTGTATCGGCGTTTTTTATCAGCTCTTTTTCGTCCCTGCCGTCCTCCGGAAAGTGTACGATGCCGATGCTGGTGCTGATTCTCAGCTCGCGATCCTGACAGTCGATCGGCTTGCTGAATTCGTGAATGATTGAGCTGGCGATTTTCGCCAATTCGTCCTTGCTCACTACGCCTTTGATGATGATGGTGAATTCATCGCCTCCCAGACGGCAGACGATGTCGTCGGAACGCAGCGCATCCTGAATGCGCCAGGCAGACTCGCTGAGTACAAAGTCTCCGATCTCATGGCCCAATGAGTCGTTGATGAGTTTGAAATTATCCAGGTCGAGGAACAGCACAGCGAGACCTGAGCCGAAGAGCTCGGCTTCTTTGACCGCTTCGCTCAGGCGATCCATGAAGAAACGCCGATTGGGCAGTTTGGTCAGTTTGTCGATGTAGGCCAGGGTTTCGAGTTCGAACTCAAGCTGTTTGCGCCGCGTGATGTCGCTGAGAACGACGAAAAAGCCATTGCTTTGCGTATCTTCGGAGTCGAATGCCTCGATGCGCAGCGTCATATGAACAGGGCCGTGATTCTCGGTGGAAATCGTGATGTCGGTAGACCAGTCGAGCTGATCGACATGGACCATTCCCGCCGATACCTCACGCTGTTTCTTCTTGTCGATGCCGAGATGTTCAAAAAGATCGTCGAGCGACATGCCCAGATAGAATTCCAAATTCCGCTTGGTGATGTTCATGAATGCCGGATTGACGAAAGAGATTTTTTCATCCTCGCCAAAGATGGCTATCGCATCATTGGTGTCCTCGACGAGTCGCGCCAACTGCCGCACACTGCGGGTCTTGATTTCAAGATTCTCTGCCATGCCGTTGAGGGTG
>JARRNY010000059.1:0-19777 GCA_037384445.1 Candidatus Thiodiazotropha sp. | reverse complement strand
CCCGCTGGGCCCTCTTCAGCCACAAACGGGAGGCGATCGAGCAGGAGCAGCAGCGGCTCGCCGCTATCTGGCTGCGACCCGATGATGTGCCGCCAGAGCAGGCCGATATTCTCGCTGGACCCCTGTCGAAAGAGGCCAATGCGCTGCAACTGTTGGCGCGACCCAATGTGGCCTACCGCGAACTGACCCGTCTGCCGCGGCTGGCCCCGGGTATCGACGAGCCCCAGGTGATCGAGCAGCTGGAGGTGCAGGCCAAGTATGCCGGTTATATAGAGCGCCAGCGGGGTGAGATCGAAAAGCACCGCGCCAGTGAGGCGGTCCCCCTACCGCAGGATCTCGACTACAGTGGCGTGCGCGGCCTCTCCTCCGAAGTACGGGAAAAATTCCAGCGCCATCGACCGCAGACATTGGGCCAGGCGAGTCGAATACCCGGTGTGACGCCCGCTGCCATCTCCCTGCTGCTGATCCACCTGAAGAAGCGTTCCGCCTGATGGCTGCCGAGACTTACCGGGTTGCCTGTCGGGATCGGCTGCGTAGCGGTGCGCAATCCCTTGGATTGGCGTTGGATGAGACGCAGGAAGAGCAACTGCTGCAGTTCCTGGCCCTGCTGGTGAAGTGGAACAAGGCCTACAACCTGACCGCAGTGCGGGATCCGCTGGAGATGGTCGGCCGCCACCTGCTCGACAGTCTGGCTGTCTTGCCGCACCTGCGAGGGGTGCGCTGTCTCGACATGGGTACCGGAGCGGGACTGCCCGGTATTCCCCTGGCTATCATGTGCCCGCAGAAGCAATTTGTGCTGCTCGACAGCAACGGTAAGAAGATTCGCTTCGTGCGCCAAGCCGTACTGGAGCTGGGTCTTGAGAACGTGGAGACAGCGCAGACACGGGTGGAGTCGTACCGACCGGCTGCGGGTTTCGATACCCTGATCGCCCGCGCCTTCACCGCCCTGCCGCAGATGATAGAGCTGACAGCGCATCTACGCTCGGCCCATACGCTGCTGTTGGCGATGAAAGCGGAAAAGGCTGAGAGTGAACTGGTGTGGCTGAAGGGCGGATTCACAACCCGGATCATCCCCCTCGAAATCCCCTACACAGAGGGAGTACGCTGTCTAATCGCGGTGGAGAATCCGCCCGCTTAGCGGGCGAAGGGCGGGAGAGGAGTATCCCTGCGGCAGATCAGCGTTTATGATAGGCGGCTCCCGACTCAATTAGTAGAAAGATCATGGGATATATCATCTCGATAGCCAATCAGAAAGGCGGTGTAGGCAAGACCACCACGACGGTGAATCTTGCCGCCTCCCTGGCGGCCATGAAAAAGAAGGTACTGCTGGTGGATATGGATCCACAAGGTAACGCCAGTATGGGCAGCGGTATCGACAAGCACGGCCTGGAAAGCTCCAGCTGTGAGGTGCTGCTGGGTGATGCCAGTGTGCGGGAATCGGTGCAGACCGCGGGGGAAGCGGGGTTTGATGTACTGCCAGCCAATGCCGACCTCACGGCTGCCGAAGTGGGTCTGATGAATATCTCCATGCGGGAGAAGCGACTCGATCTGGCGCTCTCACCGGTGTCGGGCGACTACGACTATATCCTGATCGACTGCCCGCCTTCGCTCAACATGCTGACTCTGAATGCCCTGGTGGCTGCGGATGGCGTGCTGATCCCGATCCAGACAGAATATTATGCGCTCGAGGGGCTCTCCGCCTTGATGAACACCGTCGAGCAGATTCGCGGCCATCTCAATCAGGGGCTGAAGATCGAGGGATTCCTGCGTACCATGCACGACCCGCGCAACAATCTGGCGATCGACGTCTCCGGACAGCTGCTGTCCCACTTCAAGGACGCGGTCTTCAACACCATCATCCCGCGCAACGTGCGGGTTGCCGAGGCGCCGAGCCACGGCATTCCGATCCTGATGTACGACAAGACCTCGCGCGGAGCGACGGCTTATCTGGCCCTGGCCAGTGAGTTGCTGCGTCGGCATCGTCTGCGGGCGTCGGCAAACAGTTCGGCCAATTCAGAGGTAACGGAAAAGCACTATGGTGGCTAAGAAACGTGGTCTGGGGCGTGGCCTCGACGCCCTGCTGGGCGGTATGCAGAACGAACCGGCATCAGCTGCCGCGAAGAGCGGTGAATCAAAGGAGAGCCTCAACCGGTTGCCTGTCGACCTGATTCAGCGCGGTCGTTACCAGCCGCGGCGCGAATTTGATGCCGACGCCTTGCGCGAGCTGGCCGACTCGATTGCTGCGCAGGGAGTGATTCAGCCGATCGTGGTGAGGCCGGTGGAGAATGATCGTTACGAACTGATCGCCGGTGAGCGCCGCTGGCGTGCGGCCCAGCAGGCTGGCCTGGATGAGATTCCGGTGGTGATCAAGGATGTCACCGAAGAGGCGGCCATGGCCATGGGCCTGATCGAGAACATCCAGCGGGAGGATCTCAATCCCCTGGAGGAGGCCAATGCCCTCAGCCGCCTGCTGCACGAATTCGGCCTCACCCACCAGGAGGTGGCGAAGGCGGTGGGCAAGTCCCGCACCACGGTGACCAACCTGCTGCGGCTGCTGGAATTGAATGAAGAGGTCAAACAGATGGTGGAGAGCCATCGTTTGGAGATGGGGCACGCCCGCGCCCTGCTCGGCCTGCAGGGAGAGGCCCAGACCCAGGCCGCCAATCAAGTGATGAAGCAGGGTCTGTCGGTGCGCGAGACCGAGCGGCTGGTGCGCCGCTTGCAGGGTGAGGGCGATGAGTCAAAGCCCAAGCGCGCCATCCCCGCCGCGGATCCTGATGTGCGTCGCCTGATCACCGATCTGTCGGAGAAGCTGGGGGCGAAGGTGGATCTGCAGCAGGGCGCCAAAGGCAATGGCAAGCTCGTCATTGGTTATAACAGCCTGGATGAGCTGGAAGGCATCCTCAGCCACATCAAATAATCGGCCATCTGCCAGGCCGATCCCACGGCTAGGTATGCGGACGCGATCGGGTCCGAAACGGTAGCGCCAGCGGTCAGCAACGCCTAGCGGATATCACGGCGGCAGCCGGCGGATCAGACCTTGAACTGCTTGATGAGTTTGCCGAGTTCGCGGCTCAGCTGCGCCAGTGTCTCACTCTCGGCGGCGGTCTGCTCCGATGCCTTGGCGGTCTCTCCGGCCACGTTATTGATGGTCACGATGTTGCGGCTCATCTCTTCGGTAACGCTGCTTTGCTGCTCTACTGCACTGGCAATCTGGATGGTCATTTCGGTAATCGAGCCCACCGCATCGGTGATACTGTCGAGCGCGGCGCCTGCCTTCGAGGCGAGTTCCACGCTCTGCCCGGCGGATGCCTGACCTTCCAGCATGACACTGACGGATTGCCCCGCACCCGACTGCACCCGTTCGATGATCGTCTGGATCTCCGCGGTGGATTCCTGGGTGCGCTGGGCCAGATTGCGCACTTCGTCGGCGACTACCGCGAAGCCGCGTCCCTGCTCGCCGGCCCGGGCGGCCTCGATGGCGGCATTGAGGGCCAGTAGATTGGTCTGCTCAGCAATGCTTTTGATGACATCGATGACCGTGCCGATGCTGACGGTGTGCTTGTCCAGCTCCTTGATGACGTCTGCGGCACGCTCCACCTTTTCCGCCAGAGTCCTGATCGAAGTGATGGTCTCATCGACGATGGACTTGCCGTCATTGGCCTGCTGATTGGCATCTCCCGCATGGTGAGAAGCGCCGGAGGCGTTATTGGCCACCTCCTGCACCGTTGCCGCCATTTCGCTCATCGCGGTGGCCACGGTTTCCGTATCCGTCTGCTGCTGCCTGACACCCTGGCTGGTCTGTTCGGTAATGGTGGCCATATGCTCCGCCGAATCGGCCAGCCTGCCGCTGGTGTCGATCAGCTTGACGATGATGTCGCGGAATTTCTGCGCCATCTCGTTGAAGGCCGTACTGAGCTGCCCCAACTCATCCTGGCTGGCCAGTTCGACGCGGGCGTTGAGATTGCCCGCCGCCAGTTCGCGCGAGGTGTCCACAATCCGGCTCAGCGGCAGGGTGATGACGATTCTGACCAAAAGGAGGATACCGACGATGGTGATCAGGGTGCTGGCGGTGAACATGGCGATGGTGCTGATGGTGGACTTGGAGAGGGTTTGCTCCTCGGCCAGCTTCATCTCATCCAGATAGGCTGCTTGCCGCTTGCCGATGACATCGAGAATCTCCTTGGCCCGGTTGAAGGTATAGCCGACGGAGACGCTGCCCATGTTCATCTCTTCATGCAGGATCTGCCTGGTCAGCAGTTTTTCGGACAGCGCCTGATCCCCAGCGACGGCAAAGGGCTTGCCGTCGCCATTCAGAAAGGCGACGTAGACGATATCGGGATCCTCGATCGCCATCTCCGCATATTGTGAGAGCAGAGAGAGATCGAATTCGGCGATCGGCTGCGGCGCGATAGCGGCTAGCAGCCTGCTGAGCTGAGAGGCGTTGAATTCGACGGCTGCCTGGGTGCGTGAAAACTGCTCGTCAGTGATCTGTTTCACTACCGTCGTTGATGACATCAGTGTCTGATCCAGCGCCCGGCTTTCCAGACCGATGATGATGTAGCCGGAGATCGAGGTGAGCGCGGCGAGAATCACTCCCAGCATCAGGGTGAACTTCTTCGCTACACTGAGGTTTTGCAGTCTGGTCAGTCTGGCTGCTTGGTGTCCGTTCATGTCTGCGTTCCTTTGTGCAGAGCTGCTCTAGCACGCTTATCCGCTGTAGGGGACGATCTGCAGGGCCTTGAGTGCCTGCTTGATGCCGTCGAGAGAGACCGGCTCGACAAAACCGTTGATGCGCGCGCGGGCGGCAGGCGCCATATCCGGTGTCAGTCCGAGGGCCGCTCGGGTGATTTTGTCGGCATCACCCGGATCGGCGCCCGGCAGTGCCGTCAGGCACCATTCCGGATAGAGCTCGGTGCTGTAGACCAGCGGGAAACCGTCGCTGTTGTGGCGATCGACAATTTCAAAATCATCGATCTTCAGCTTGCCTTCGCGCTGCATGTTTTCCAGCAGACCGGTACGAATGAAAGCCGCGTCGATGAGCCCGTTTCTAACCGCAAGCACCAGATCGTCCTGCTTTTTGCCTTCGCGTAAGGAGGCGAAGTCCCTGTGCGGATCCAGGCCTTTTTGTGTCAGGTGATAGGTCTGGAAAATGTAGGCGCCTGCGGCGGCCTTGAACTTGAGTGACATGACGCGTTTGCCGCGCAGGTCCTCGGCGGTGGTGATGCCGCTACCCTTCTTGGCGATGATGACACCACCGAAACGGGGTCCGGCCTGGGTATTGAGCGTAGCCAGGACCTTTGCCCCCTGTTTCTCCTGCACATAGACTGTATGTGGCGAGTGAGAGAGCAGATAATCGATCTTTCCGCTATCGGCGGCGCCCAGCACCTGTGCCGGTGGCAGAGGTACGAGCACCACCGTCTTGCCCAGCGCATCGCTGAGGTATTCGGCGAACGCTTGCCAGCGCGCGCTGGCCTTGAGCTCTCCTCTAGGCGCCAGGACGCCGAGTTTGAGGTCAGCCGAGTATGTATGAGGGGCGAAGGCAAATAGACAGGCCAGCATGAGCGCCAGCCGAAACATCTTCCCAGACATTGTTATCTCCTTTTACAGTGTGTTCCGTTCACCGTTGAGGTGTTGTCCCTACGGCTGGTCGCCGCTGTTGGTCGTATCGGCAACACGCGGCGATAACTTTAGCCGTATTTTGCTGCCGCTGATGCAATCTCCAGGCGCTGGTTTTGGCGTTGGCGCGGGCATTCCGGGCACCGCTCGATCGGCTGCGGTAAGGGAGCGCGGGGGAAGTTGTTTTTTCGCCTATCCTTTGACCTTATATATCATAACCCTTATACTCCTCCGACCTTGCTGGTAAGGCTCAAACGGGGTACCGGGATACCGGGATGCAGCTTACCGGAAACAGCCAAATTCGAACCATTGTCGTGCTTCAATTCGGGGCAGCGCTGGGGTTGGGTTTGCTGCTTTTGTGGTTCGGTAAGACGTATGCTTGGTCCGCCCTCGCTGGAGGCATGATCGCCGCACTGGCTAATGGCTATTTCGCCTATCGGAGCTTTGTGCGCTACCGCGCGCAGGAGCCGGAGCGAATCGCCAGGCGCATGCTCGGAGCTGAAATCCAGAAGCTTATATTGACAGGATTGATGTTTGTCGTTGCCGTACGTTACATCACTCCCTTAAGTATGGGCGCCCTGCTGGGAGGCTACCTGATCGTGCAGGTGGTGGTCCCGCTGGTGGTAACACTGATTCACGACAGACAGCACGTATAGGTTGCAGAGAACATGGCCGGCGACACACTGACCTCTAGTGAGTACATCAAACACCACTTGACCAACCTGACCTTCGGCGAGCTGCCGGAAGGCGGATGGGGTTTTGCCCACACCATCGAAGAAGCCAAAGAGATGGGTTTCTGGTCGATCAATGTCGATACCATGTTCTGGTCCATCGGTCTCGGTGTGCTGTTTCTCTATTTCTTCAGCAAGGCGGCCAAAAGCGCCACTGCGGGTGTTCCCAATGGCCTGCAGAACTTTGTTGAATGGATTGTCGATTTTATCGACGACAGCGTTCGCGGCTCCTTCTCCGCACGCAACAATCTGGTCGCGCCCCTGGCGCTGACTATCTTTGTCTGGATCTTCCTGCAGAACCTGATGGACCTGGTACCGGTCGATCTGATCCCGTGGATTACCGGTCTGCTCGGCATTCATTTTATGAAAGTGGTGCCCTCCACCGATCCCAACGCCACCTTCGGCATGGCCATCGGCGTATTCATTCTGGTTCTCTTCTACAGCATCAAGATCAAGGGCGTCGGTGGTTTTGTCGGCGAACTCACCTTGCAGCCATTCGCTTCTAAGAACCCGGTAGTGAACCTACTCTTCATTCCAATCAACTTTATATTGGAATTCGTCAGCCTGATCGCCAAGCCCATCTCGCTCGCCCTGCGTCTGTTCGGCAACATGTATGCCGGCGAGATGATCTTCATCCTCATCGCCATCATGTATAACGCCGGGGTGGTTCTCGGTCTGTTTGGTGGCGTATTGCAGCTGGGCTGGGCTATCTTTCATATCCTGATCATCACCTTGCAGGCGTTCATCTTCATGACGCTGACCATCGTCTATCTGGATATGGCGCATCACGAACACTGATTTCACATTCTTAAACTATCTAGTTCATTAAACGGGAGACCAATAATGGAACAAGCACTGCTTTTCATCGCTGGCGCGATCATGATGGGCCTCGGCGCCCTGGGTGCCGCGGTAGGCATCGGCGTACTGGGTGGCCGCTTTCTCGAAGGCGCCGCACGTCAGCCTGAACTCATCCCCATGCTGCGTACCCAGTTCTTCATCGTCATGGGTCTGGTCGACGCCGTGCCCATGATCGCTGTCGGTCTGGCCATGTACGTACTGTTCGCTGTCGCCTGACACAGGCCTTGAGCGAACCCACTATTATCTCGTCCAACGAGAGGTAATTCCGGGATGAACATCAATCTGACTCTAATCGGTCAGCTGCTCACCTTCGCGATCTTCGTCTGGTTTACGATGAAGTACGTCTGGACCCCGATTATGGGTGCTCTGGAGACGCGCAAGAAGGAGATAGCAGATGGCCTGGCCGCCGCTGAGCGCGGACAGCACGAGCAGGAACTTGCCAAGGAGCGGGTGAAGGACGTGCTGCACGAAGCCAAATCACAGGCGGCTGAAATCGTTGCCCAGGCACAGAAGCGGGCGGCTGAAATCGTCGATGAATCCAAAGGCACGGCGCGCACCGAAGGTGAGCGTATTCTGACGGCCGCTCAAGCGGAGATCGAGCAGGAGACCAACCGGGCGCGGGAGCAGCTGCGCAACAAGGTCGGTGAATTGGCGCTGGCTGGCGCTGAGAAAATCCTGCGCAAAGAGATCAACGCCGACGCGCACAAGGATATCGTCGAAGCCTTGGCCAAAGAGATCTAGGGTAGCGCCATGGCAGCAGATGCAATCACCATCGCCCGCCCCTACGCCGAAGCGGTTTTCAACCATGCCCAAGAGAGCGGCAAACTCGACCTTTGGTCGGAGATGCTGAGTTTTCTTTCGCAGGTGGTATCAGATCCAGCCGTGGCGCCGGTTATCGGCAATCCGCTGGTTGACCGCCAGGCGCTGACCGATCTTCTGCTCGAAATCGGTGGCGACCGCATCAACGAAGAGGGCGGCAACCTGATCCGGTTGCTGGTACAGAACGGCCGCCTTGTCCTGGTGCCGGAGATCGAGAGCCTGTTCGAGACGCTCAAGGCTGAAAAGGAACGTACGCTCAACGTACTCGTTACCTCTGCCTATGCACTCAAACCCGAGCAGGAAAAGACCATTGCCGAAGCCCTGAAGGCGAAGCTGGGACGTGATATCACCATCAGTAGTGAAAAGAACCCTGATCTGATCGGGGGTGTCCACATCCGCGCGGGTGACTTGGTGATCGACGGCTCCGTCCGTGGAAAACTGCAGCAACTGGCGAACGAATTGGGAATCTAAGCGAGAAGCCAACATGCAACTCAATCCATCCGAGATCAGCGAACTGATCAAAAGCAAGATCGAGAAATTCGATCTTAAAACCGAAGCCCGCAACGAAGGCACCATCATCAGCCTGACTGACGGTATCGCCCGCATCCACGGTCTTGAGGACGCCATGTCCTATGAGATGCTGGAGTTCCCGGGTAACACCTTCGGCCTGGCCCTGAACCTGGAGCGCGACTCCGTTGGTGCCGTTATCCTGGGCGACTACAAGCATCTCACTGAAGGCGATGCGGTGAAATGCACCGGGCGCGTACTCGAGGTGCCGGTGGGTGAAGGCCTGTTGGGTCGCGTTGTCGACTCCCTCGGTAACCCGATGGACGGCAAAGGCGATATCAGCTACGAAGAGACTTCGCAGATCGAAAAGGTTGCGCCGGGCGTTATCGAGCGTAAATCGGTCGATCAGCCGGTACAGACCGGTCTCAAATCAATCGACGCCATGGTGCCGGTCGGCCGCGGTCAGCGTGAGCTGATTATCGGTGACCGTCAGACGGGTAAGTCTGCCATCGCCATCGATACCATCATCAATCAGAAAGGCACCGGCGTTAAGTGTATCTACGTCGCTGTCGGTCAGAAGAACTCCACCATCGCTCAGGTGGTACGCAAGCTGGAAGAGCACGATGCCATGGATCACACCATCATCGTTGCAGCCCCTGCCGCCTACTCCGCCGCGATGCAGTTCATCGCCCCCTACTCCGGCTGCACCATGGGTGAGTATTTCCGTGACAAGGGCGAAGACGCACTGATCATCTACGACGATCTGACCAAACAGGCCTGGGCCTATCGTCAGGTCTCCCTGTTGCTGCGCCGTCCGCCAGGTCGTGAGGCCTATCCGGGTGACGTCTTCTATCTCCATTCCCGTCTGCTGGAGCGTGCCGCACGCGTCAACGCTGATTACGTGGAGAAAAAGACCAACGGTAAGGTGAAAGGTAAGACCGGCTCGTTGACCGCATTGCCGATCATCGAGACCCAGGCGGGTGACGTCTCGGCCTTCGTACCGACCAACGTTATCTCCATCACCGATGGTCAGATCTTCCTCGAGGCGGATCTGTTCAACAGCGGTATTCGTCCTGCCATCAACGCCGGCCTCTCGGTCTCCCGAGTCGGTGGTGCTGCCCAGACCAAGATCATCAAAAAGCTGGGTGGTGGTGTACGACTGGCATTGGCTCAGTATCGCGAGCTGGCGGCTTTCTCGCAGTTTGCCTCCGATCTCGATGAGGCAACCCGCAAGCAGCTGGAGCGTGGTGAGCGTGTTACCGAGTTAATGAAGCAGGCGCAGTACTCGCCGTTGACTGTCGCTGGTATGGCCGTCTCCCTGTTTGCCGCCAACGAAGGCTATCTTGACGACGTTGATGTCAACAAGATCGTCGATTTCGAAGGATCCCTGCAGGGCTACATGAAGAGCAGCCAGAAGGAGTTGATGGACAAGATCAACGAGACGGGCGACTACAATGCCGAAATCGAACAGTCCCTTCATGATGCACTGAAGGACTTCAAGGCCAACCACACCTGGTAAGTCGTTCACGCAAGCTAGTTAAGGGTTAGAGATATGGCAGGCGCAAAAGAGATCCGGACACAGATCGGCAGCATCAAAAACACGCGCAAGATTACCAGCGCGATGGAGATGGTGGCTGCCTCCAAAATGCGTAAGGCGCAACAGCGTATGGCGGCTACACGGCCCTATGCTGAGAAGATGCGCAACGTGATCGGACATCTGTTCCACGCTCATCCGGAGTACAAACACACCTTCATGATCGAACGTGAAGTGAAGCGTGTCGGCTACATCATCGTCTCCTCGGATCGTGGTCTCTGCGGCGGTCTCAACAACAACCTGTTCCGCAAGTTGTTCAAGGATATGAAGCAGTTTCGCGATGATGGTGTTGAGGTGGACTTCTGTACCATCGGTAACAAGGCGCTGGGTTTCTTCGGCCGTTTCGGTGGCAATGTCGTCAGCCAGGCCACGCATCTGGGTGACGCGCCCCACATTGAAGACCTGATCGGCACCGTAAAGGTGATGCTGGACGCCTATACTGAAGGCAAGATCGACCGCATTTACATCGCCTACAACGACTTCGTCAACACCATGACGCAGACGCCGACCCTTGAGCAGCTAGTGCCGATCCCCTCCACCATGGAAGAGGAGTTGAAGCATCACTGGGACTACATCTACGAGCCGGACTCGAAAGAGGTGCTGGACAATCTGCTGGGCCGATATGTGGAGTCACTGGTCTACCAGGCTGTGGTAGAGAACGGTGCCTGCGAACAGTCAGCGCGTATGGTGGCGATGAAATCGGCCTCGGATAATGCTGGCAGCCTGATCGACGAATTGCAGTTGATCTACAACAAGGCGCGCCAGGCCGCAATCACCCAGGAGCTTTCTGAGATCGTGAGCGGTGCGGCTGCCGTCTGATGTGACTGACGGCCAACAGAATTTAAGTTTTAAACTTTTGAGAGTCGCCTGGAGCGGCAAGAGGAACCAGAAATGAGTTCGGGCAAAGTGGTTGAAATCATAGGCGCTGTGGTGGATGTCGAATTCCCCCGTAGCGACATGCCGAAGGTCTACGAGGCACTCAAGATCGATGAAGTTGGTCTGACCCTGGAAGTTCAGCAGCAGCTGGGCGACGGAGTGGTGCGAGCCATTGCCATGGGTTCAACTGACGGCCTCAAGCGTGGTGTCGAGGTTGCGAGTACTGGTGCACCGATCAGTGTGCCGGTTGGCCAGGGTACCCTGGGTCGCATCATGGATGTACTCGGTAACCCCGTTGATGAGGCAGGCGATGTCAAGTACGACAAGCTGATGCCCATCCATCGCCAACCGCCGACTCTGGAAGAGCAGGCAACTGCCACCGAGATCCTCGAGACCGGTATCAAGGTCATCGACCTGATCATGCCGATCGCCAAGGGCGGTAAGATCGGTCTGTTCGGCGGTGCTGGCGTAGGCAAGACCGTTACCCTGATGGAGTTGATCCGTAACATCGCCGTGGAGCACTCCGGCTTCTCCGTTTTCGCCGGTGTCGGTGAGCGTACTCGTGAGGGTAATGACTTCTACCATGAGATGCAGGAAGGCGGCGTTCTCGACAAGGTGGCCCTGGTCTACGGCCAGATGAACGAGCCCCCGGGCAACCGTCTGCGTGTGGCGCTGACCGGTCTGACCATTGCCGAGAACTTCCGCGACGAAGGTCGTGACGTGTTGATGTTCGTCGATAACATCTACCGTTATACCCTGGCTGGAACCGAGGTATCAGCCCTGCTGGGTCGTATGCCATCTGCGGTGGGCTACCAGCCGACCCTGGCTGAGGAGATGGGTGCGCTGCAGGAGCGTATCACCTCTACCAAGACCGGCTCTATCACCTCCTTCCAGGCGGTCTATGTACCGGCGGACGATCTCACCGATCCCTCCCCCGCTACCACGTTTGCTCACTTGGACGCGACCCTGGTGCTTTCACGTCAGATCGCCGAGCTGGGTATCTACCCGGCGGTGGATCCGCTGGACTCCACCTCGCGTATCCTGGATCCCAATGTGGTGGGCCAGGAACACTACACGGTGGCGCGTAACGTGCAGGGTACCTTGCAGCGCTATAAGGAATTGAAGGATATCATCGCCATTCTCGGTATGGATGAGCTGTCTGAAGAGGACAAGCTGGTGGTACAGCGTGCTCGTAAGATCCAGCGCTTCCTCTCTCAGCCCTTCTTTGTGGCAGAGGTCTTTACCGGCTCACCAGGTAAGTATGTCTCCTTGAAAGATACCATCGCCAGCTTCAAGGCGATTGTCGAGGGTGAGTATGATCACCTGCCAGAGCAGGCCTTCTACATGGTCGGCGGTATCGAAGAGGCTGTTGAACGCGGCGGCAAGGGCTGATAACCAGGAGTATACTCATGGCCATGACAATCCATGTGGACATTGTCAGTGCGGAAGGCGAGATCTTCAGTGGTCTGGCGGAGATGGTGTATGCTCCGGCGGCGATGGGTGAGGTAGGTATTGCTCCACGTCATACGCCGCTTGTGACGCGGCTGAAGCCCGGAGAAGTCCGAGTCGATACCGGTGGCAGCAATGAAATGCAGCATTTTTATGTCTCCGGCGGAATTCTTGAGGTTCAGCCCCACGTGGTGACAGTGCTGGCGGATACGGCAGTGCGTGCCACCGATCTTGATGAAGCTGCAGCTCAGGAAGCGAAACGCCGTGCCGAAGATTCCATGGCGAATCGTACCTCTGAATTCGAATACGCCAAGGCCCAGGCAGAACTGGCCGAGGCCGCAGCCCAGCTGCGTGCCATCGAGCGTCTCCGCAAAGGCAAACGTAGTTAATTTGCATTCAAACTGTCAGCGCCCAGCGTCAGCCGGGCGCTGAAAATCCTAAAGAATCATGTCGAAAGAAATCATCAAAGCAGGCAAATTTGTCTCGCTCACCTACTCCATCTGCGATGTTGATGGAAATGTCCTGGAACAGAGTGACCTACCGGTCAACTATATCCATGGAGGAGAGACCGAGCTGATTGGCGGTATGGATTCTGCCGTAGCCGGCAAAAGCCCTGGTGATGAGGTGAGTATCTCAGTCTCTCCCAAAGATGGCTTTGGCGACCATGATCCTGATCTGACCTTCACTGACGACATTGAAAATGTTCCCCCCCAGTTCCGCCAATTGGGTGCCGAGGTACAGATGCAGAATGAGTCGGGTGAAGTGAAAAGCTTCTTTGTCACCAAGATCGAAGATGGCAAGCTCACCGTCGATGGCAACCATCCGCTTGCGGGCAAGCAGCTCAGAGTCAACGTCAAGATTCTTGAGGTGCGTGACGCAACTCAGGAAGATGCCATGAATATTGGCGCTCAGGGTCAGTCACCGACACTCAACTAAGCAGGCCTTCTCCTGCTTTAATCCGGTCGGCGCCATCCAGCTGAGCCGGATTTCAACCTGGTATTTCTCTTCTGCCGAGCCAGATTTCTGCTATTCGTGCACTATTACCACTGGAGTAATCTATGGTCTGGCCGATATTTCTGAAATAATGTCGGTCACGCATGAAGTGGTCGGGTAAACCGAGTTCAAAGGGGATTGTCGATGCATCTAGGGGTTCTGATCTTGGCTGCGGGTGAAGGTACCCGCATGCAATCTAAGCAACCAAAGGTACTCCACCGGTTAGCCGGTAAGCAGTTGTTAAGGCATGTGATAGAGACAGCCCGTTCGATCACGCCGGATGAGATAACAATTGTTTACGGCCATGGTGGTGAGCAAGTGCGAGATGTACTGGATGCACCGGATCTGAAATGGGTCGAACAGACAGAACGTCTGGGGACCGGTCATGCAGTAATGCAGGCGATTCCACAGCTACAGCGGGTTGATCAGGTACTGATTCTCTACGGAGATGTACCCATGATCAGCGGTTCAACTTTGGTGAGTCTTCTGGCAGCGCTACACCAGACTGAGTTGGCCCTGCTTACGGTGGATTTGCCTGATCCGAGCGGCTACGGCCGCATCATCCGGGATCGTAACGATCGAGTAGTGCGCATCGTCGAACAAAAGGATGCCAACGAACGTGAGCTGGAGATCTCCGAAATCAACACCGGGATCATGGCGGTTCGGCGCGAGCGCTTGGAAACATGGTTGGGAAGAATTGAGAACAACAATGCCCAGAACGAATACTATCTGACAGACATTATTGCCATGGCAGTCGCTGATGGGGTGAATATACAGGTCGTCCATCCGATCTGTGAAGAGGAGGTGATGGGTGTCAATGATCGTAAGCAGCTGGCTTACCTCGAACGCTACTATCAGTCCCTGAGAGCGGATGAACTCATGCAGTCAGGGGTAACTCTCAGTGATCCGGCACGTATCGATATTCGAGGTGTTTTGAAGACCGGCAAGGATGTCTTTCTGGATTTCAACACGCTGTTCAAGGGCGAAGTGGTGCTGGCGGACGGAGTCAAGGTAGGAGCCAACGTCATCATAAAAAACAGCACGATCGGAGAGAATACAGAGATCCTCCCTAACAGCATTATCGAAGGGGCTGTAATAGGGGCAAATTGCCGCATAGGGCCGTTTGCACGGATTCGTCCCGAAACAGAGTTAGCAGATGCGGTGCATGTTGGGAATTTCGTTGAACTAAAGAAGAGCCAGGTAGCCACGAAGTCGAAAATTAACCACCTGAGTTATGTCGGCGATGCCACTGTCGGTAGTGAAGTGAATATCGGCGCAGGGACTATCACCTGCAATTACGATGGGGCGAACAAATTTCAGACGATCATCGGTGACCGAGCCTTTATTGGATCAGACTCTCAACTGGTGGCGCCGGTGACGGTGGCTGAGGGCTCTACAATCGGCGCCGGTTCCACTATTACAAAAGATACGCAAGCAGAGACCCTGACGTTAAGCCGTGCTAAACAGGTGGCTATCGATGGCTGGCAGCGTCCCGTAAAATAAACCAAAGATTAAAGAGGTAGCGCTATGTGCGGCATTGTCGGTGGTATCGCTCAGCGAGATGTGGTTCCTGTCCTGATGGAGGGACTGAGACGATTGGAGTACCGGGGTTACGATTCAGCTGGGCTGGCGATACGTGAAAGCTCAGGGCATCTGCAACGCTTTCGTACGATCGGCAAAGTCTCCAATCTCGACGCAATTGTGCAAGAGACCGGCGTTAACGGCTTGTTAGGCATAGCCCACACCCGTTGGGCTACACATGGAAGACCCTCTGAATTGAACGCACATCCGCACATGAGTGGCGAGAGAGTGGCAATTGTTCATAACGGGATTATCGAGAATCACGGACTCCTGAGAAAAAAACTCGAAGCACTGGGCTATGTCTTCACTTCAGAAACTGACACAGAAGTGATTGCACACTTGCTGGCGAGTAAATTGAATGAGGGTCTTGAGATCTTTGCAGCCGTTAAACAGGCATCCAAGGAGATGTCCGGTGCCTATGCCATGGCCGTTGCCTGTCCTGAAGAGTCCGACAGAATCATCGTTACTCGTGAAGGCAGCCCACTGGTCGTGGGACTCGGGGAGGGAGAGAATTTCATTGCTTCCGACGTGGCTGCACTGCTTCCAGTAACCCAGCGTTTTCTCTTTCTTGAAGAGGGCGATGTTGCTGAGATAACTCGCAATAAAGTAACGATATTCGACAAGAACGGCGCAGAGATAACGCGCCCTGAGAAGATATCGAAGCTGAGTTCAGATAGTGTCGATAAAGGGCCTTACCGCCACTATATGCTGAAAGAGATCTTCGAGCAGCCTGGCGTGATCGCCGAGACTTTGGAAGGCCGTATCTACAAAGGCAGGCTGATGGAGGAGAGCTTTGGTCATGAGGCCAAGTTACTCTTCGATAAAACCCGTCAGGTGCAAATCATCGCTTGTGGTACAAGTTACCATGCCGGGTTGGTAGCCAAGTATTGGCTGGAGGAGATTGGTATTCCCTGTAATGTGGAAGTGGCCAGTGAATATCGCTACCGTAAGGTAGTGGTTGCTCCAGACAGCCTGTTCCTGACTATCTCCCAGTCCGGAGAGACCGCTGATACCCTGGCAGCCCTGCGGGCAGCTAACGAGATGGGTTATATCGGAAGTCTCTGTATCTGTAACGTACCCGAGAGTTCTCTGGTTCGTGAGTCCAATGTGGCACTGATGACGCGTGCCGGTCCAGAGATCGGGGTTGCCTCGACAAAAGCCTTCACCACGCAACTGGTTGCACTGCGTCTGTTGACACTGGCACTGGCCAAGCGGCAGGGTCTGAGCCAGGAAGATGAGCAACGGTTAGTCGACGAGTTGCAGGCAATACCACGACAGGTTGAAGTGGTACTGGAACTCAGCGATGCGATCAAAGAGATGGCCAATGCCTTCGCCGATCGGCAGCATGCTCTCTTCCTGGGTCGTGGCTGTTTCTATCCCATCGCAATGGAAGGCGCATTGAAAATGAAGGAGATCTCCTACATTCACGCCGAAGCCTATCCGGCTGGTGAGTTGAAGCATGGACCATTGGCCCTGGTCGATGCGGATATGCCAGTTGTTTGTGCTCTACCTGATGATCCATTGCTAGAAAAGGTCCTCTCAAATCTTCAGGAAGTGCGTGCGAGGGGTGGTGAACTATTCCTCTTCAGCGACCAGCGGGTGAACATAGATTTGGACAACTATCAGAACCTGACGCTCTCTGACATCTATCCCTCCACGGCACCGATTGTCTACAGCATTCCTCTTCAGCTACTGGCCTATCACGTAGCGATACTAAAGGGCACAGATGTCGACCAGCCACGTAATCTTGCCAAATCAGTGACGGTAGAATAGCGGTGTAAATTATGTGTAGATGGGCATAAAGTCCATCGCGCCTGGTCATCTATGTTTTATCAGTCGCACATCGAGCATGGTTGTTTATTCTGTGATTGTGATTGGTAGGAATAGACATGATGACTCAGTAGACCACTGAGTCAAAGAGAAAAATCTGTTAGTTATTCTTCGCGATATCGTTTAAGTATTGTTGCATAGGAAAATTCTTTCCCGGGCACTTTGTAGATTCACCCTCAGTAGATCCATGGCCCGTTACATTTCGTACCGGGATACCATACATATCCATTAACTTTATTGTTAGTTTTACTAAACTTTGATATTGCTTATTTGTAATTTGGTTGACCTCCAGATTTCCGATAACACATATACCTATGCCACGTAGATTCCTATCAATATTATTTGCGGATACATGTGCGCCCCAGATATGATACTTTTTTCTGGAATCTGAGCTAATTTCGCCGTCTGCAAGACCGTTTCCATTACCGATAATGTAATGGTAGGGAATGGCATCTACCGGATCGATCGGCTGCCTCTCTCGATGAACTTTCTGAAGGAATTCAATATTTCCATAATTGCCAGCGCTGTGATGTACAACAATATATTTCCAACGATTTGGCCAGTAGTAGGCTGATAAGCCAAGCAGTCCCAAGAAAGACGAACCATAAATTAAGAATTTTCTTCGATCCATGTTTTGTGAATTAGAGTTCATGGGTTAGTTAATATAATTCAAGAATTATGATCTGGCTTCTTCGCTATGCCATATGAACATTACCCTGATTTAATGATTTAAGTGATAGTGCTTTTATATCTAGTCATGGTTGGTTAGGAGGTCATTTTAGAAGCCTATTATTGTAAGCTTTTACTACTACTCCAGTCTTCGGCACTAATAAAGCGACAACCCACAGGGTTCAGAGAGAGAATGGCTTGTTTCAATGTTTCATGTATAAGCACTAAAGAAGGTTTTTTTATTTCAGCAAGTAAAAATATTACCCGCTTTTCCAGTTCTATCTTTGATATTACTTGTTCTTGTAGCACTAGGGCGTCAATTGAAAATATTCGCGTCCAAGACCGATTGGTTCTTAGCTTCGACTTCTCCCTGTCTAGGCATCCGTTTCGGTTCCAAAAATGCATAAAACAATAGTTGTGGACCGTTGAAAATGGATCGCGTGGATTACGAACTTCAGCTGGAACAAGCTGGACTCCACACAGATTCATTGGTGATATTAGATTAAATATGCCTTCTGAGAGCACAGGCTCCGGTACGAAGTAGTATTATTTTCGTCTGAAAAACTAACACATTTAACTCTTTTATACTCCGCTGGTGTTGTTCCTGAATGGTGCTTGTAGGCCTATGCCAAGAGTAAACCTGAATATTACTGTACAGCCCTAACACTCAATTTCAAACGTCATGCTTTACTAAGACCGGCGATGCGAGGCCTGGGAAAAAGACAAAATCTATAGCAGGGACAAAAATGCATGTACTGGTAGTACAAGGTTTGAGAGGCATCGTGAATGATTAGGTGAGAAAGCAGTGGTTCAACATTATAATTACAAATACATACGTGGGTAAAATATTCAACTGATACATGCAAAATGTAAGAGCTGATTAACATACTAAGTAATCGGGTTTGTGTAAATTACTTGCAGGATTATCGATGGTTATATTTCGTGTTTTTTGAGCACAAGTTAAGGGTGCCTGTAAAGCTATTCTCAGCGCTGTTACTATTACATGCCTTCTTACCGACTTTAAGCCGACAGTGGCCGAAGTAAATTGTACCTGTCCAGTGTTAAGTAACGGATCGGCCCATTGGCACCACACAAGTCTGAAACAATCGGGTTAAACTATTTTTTGTCGGCGCAACAATAGTCTGAGCTGCAAAAATCGATCAGGAGAAAAAATGAGTTATCAAGAGGCCTACCAGCAGGCATGGAAGAGCGCGGGACCTGAGGGTGCACTAGCCTTCTTGACTGAGGTGTTTCACGACCCCAACAATCAGCACATAAAGGGCAAACCCACCGACTACCTCTCGGATAGGGATGACGAAGTGCTGACCGTTGGGCAGGGTTTTGACCAGATGATAAGATTGTTCTCTGCCAAAAAGCCCATCGCGGAGCGGGTGCAGTTCATCCTCGATTGCCTCACTAAAAATCGCACCCCGGCGAGGGATCAAGCGCACCGGTCCCAGCCTTTCAACGGGTTCGTGCTTGATGTGAGCACCTATGACCAGGGGGACGCCAATCTACGCTCCGTCCATTTCGATGAACAGTCGGGCGCATGGAAGCCACAGTATGGTTTGAATCACCAGCTCATAGCCACGGTAGATAACTATGATCCCGAGACCGACGACGAAGACGACTCTTACGACTTTATTTACAAGCTTGAGAACTCGGAACACTACCACGTGAAATATGATGGCGAGGAGATCTCCGGCGAGGTCTTGTTTCGTCATATCCGTATGGCGCAATACGGCCAGCTTATGGCCAGCGTGGTTGATGCCTTAGTGAACACGGAGGACTTCGCTGACTTTCCCAAGGCATTACCCTTTCACTTTTTGGTCAACGACGCTGATTCCAGCTATAACGACAGCGGTACCCTGAAAGTACGCTATGAATTCCACCCTGCCCTCACGGAGGCGTCCCTCAAAGATCATGTTCTTGGCGCACGACATCTGGAGTCGGCCAAACCGCCACCTGAACTTACGCCGGAAGAAGATTGGCTCTATCTCATCACATACCTCGAAGAACCCAAGAGTCCTGAGCGGGCGCGGCTCTCTCAGCTCCTGCAAAGCAACGAGACCCTGCTGGACTACACATTGACGCTGGCTGAAGAGTCATTGGCCAGGCAGGCGACAGCTAACCAACAAGCGGGTAACCCGGAGGAAACCGGTGAGGCAGAGCCTGAGCCCCCCACCGGGGAGCTAACCAAAAAGCTTAAAGAACTGTTCGACGGGCCCGGAGAGATGGCCGAGAAACTCGC
>JARRNY010000058.1:0-14718 GCA_037384445.1 Candidatus Thiodiazotropha sp. | reverse complement strand
ATATCGAGTCAGCGTCCGTCGCGCCTGCAACGTCAGCCGATGGCTGCTATCCCGCCTGGCCATCTCAGCAAGCGCCGCTTCAGCTTGCGACCTCTTGTGAGCCTCCAACGACTCAATCAGCTTATAGTAATCATCATAAAAGTCGCTATCCTGAAACAGGATGTCATCATACAAATCGGCCTTCGCCTTCGGCACCATTGCCAAACACCGCGGCCCAGATGAACGAGATTGCTCACCCAGCTCCTCAATCAGAAACTCCTGCAGCGAGGGATAGAATGGATCACGAATTAAATACACGCCTCTGCGTCTATCGTAACCAACCACCGCCTGCAGATGAGCGGATTGAGGCGCAACCGTAGACAAAGTAAATGGTATGCCTTTATCAATCAGTGCATACGCAGTTTCAGGCTCAAGTTTGAATTCCCTGACCTCCCAGCCCTGATCTATAGCCCAGCGGCGTTCTGCATGATTTGGGGTGCCGTCATAACAGATCTCTTCCACAATACCGAGGTGGTCAACCTGCCTGCCCCAGTACTTGCAAATCGCAGTCAACGTGGCTGGCGCGCAGGTCATATGGTGCTGACGAACAAAGGGAACATCCAAAACAACCTGATTATCCGAATCGCCGGACTGCGCAAGGTTCTCACGCACTTTCACATAGAACGGAGACTTCACACCTTCCAAAGCCTGACAGGCAGTTGCAGTATCGTTTTCCTTTAGCGCCAGTTCATAAGCTGCAACAGAAAAACCTTCATCCAACGAACCATCATTATCGGGAAGCAGGGATTTGGCACGCCCCAAACATTCTTCAGCCAGCGTCAACTGATCTTCTTCGTAATAGAGCTTATACAGCTGTAAGGCGAGAGATATACTTTCAATGCGATATAGTCGCTGCTTCAATATCTCAATCGCAGCCGCATTGTCATGCTCCAAAGTCTTCAGATGGGCGCCATACTGTACGGCGGGAAGATAATTCACCTGCAACAAAACTTCAGTGCTTTTCCATGCAGATTCATATTTATCCTGCGCCACATCCAGATAGGCTTGCTCCATCAATACACTTCGATTTTGCGGATCCAGTTTCAGCGCTTGATCGAGATAGTCCGCAGCAGTCTCCCAATCGCGATATTGGGCAAAAATATCGGCATGAAGCGCCAGCCATTCAGCTCGCAATGATACAGACGCAATTTCACGCTGCCCCAGAAGCTTCAGAAGTTGAAGAGCCGCCAAGGGCCCCTTTCGATCAAAAGTGCCCCGCACATAATGGTGTATCGACCGAGGGTCATGACGATCCTTACGCCATAATTGAAAGCGGCAGGCCAAAACTTTTCGGCGCAAACCCAAACCGCGAAAAATATCTATCCCAACCAGAAGATGCTCTTTCTGTCTCCAGTTTTGATACTTCCCCCATAGTTGCTCAGCAGCCTCAAGCGCCTTCCGATACTGACTTTCTTCGATCAATAAATGTACTGACTCTACTTTCGTATCCTGCGATTTATCCGTCATTGACACACTTCCAACATAACAAACTTGTGGGTCAGTCCCTTTTGGTTACCAAAACCCACTCCATATCCTGCATAACTTAGTAGCCTGCTTTTACGCCATCTGCAGCCATTTTAATGGCATTCCCTTAGCTTTTTCTTAACCGAATATTTCACACGGCCGCTTAGCAATGCGGATCAACACACAATATATTAATTGAATATCCCTGGAATATTAGCAAAGTACAAAGCCTTACCGACACTCACTGAACGCGTCCGCACAGCTACCAAACACTGGGCATCAACGCACTGTCAGCGTGCTTCTATAGTTAGCTTTGACGGAGCAACCGGTCGGCCGAGACACGGTGGCTTACCTGAAAATATCGGAAGGTCAGCAGGCTGTTGAAAAAGCCCCCAGTGGAAACCAGGTAAGGGGGAAATGGGCAAACATGCGTGGCGCACAAGGCGGTACATGAGCATTTGAGCCCATTTCCAACGCCGCATGGCGGCCGCCGGCGTATATTTCAACAGCCTGTCAGGCTCTTCAAGCTACTCGGCTCGTATTGCGGATCCAGGCAAGGGAATCCCCCTTGTGGCGCAGCACATTACATGTCGCAGACTTGAAAATCCTGAAAGTGTAACGCTTTGGTTATCGGATCAAAAAAAGCATGTCCCTGCCAAAGTAGTTTAATCACCCACCGGCAATCATCATACGGTCAATCAGCCAGGAACCGGTCTGAACACTGCTGCGGGTCTCCACATCGCTACCCACCTCCTGCAGCCCCATGAACATCTCTTTCATATTACCGGCGATGGTGATCTCTTCCACCGGGTATTGAATCACACCGTTCTCCACCCAGTAGCCGGCGGCACCACGGGAGTAGTCGCCGGTGACCATATTGACCCCTTGGCCCATCAACTCAGTGACCAGTAATCCCCGATCCATCTTCTTCAGCAACGCCGTCCGGTCCAGGGCGCCGCAGCTGATACGCAGATTGCGCACGCCACCGGCATTGCCTGTCGTCTGCAGGCCGAGCTTACGCGCGGCGTAGCTGTCGAGCACATAGCTCTGCAACACCCCGTCGCTGATGTAGGTGCGGTTAACGGTGGCCACCCCTTCGTTGTCGTAAGCGGCGCTGGCCAGTCCGCGAAGCAAGCGGGGTTCTTCGTGTATCTGAACAAACTCAGGAAAGATCTGCTGATCCAGATGATCAAGCAGGAAACTCGCCTTGCGATAGAGTGCGGAGCCGCGGATAGCGCTGATGAAGCTGCGCAACAACCCCACCGCCACATCGGCCTGAAACAGTACCGGAGCCTGCTGCGTCGGCACACGACGCGCGCCAAGGCGTGACACGGTACGTTGAGCAGCAATGCGGCCCACCGATTCCGCTGAGTCCAATTCACCGCTGAGGCGCGACAGGGTATACCAGTAATCGCGCTGCATGCTCTCCCCCTCCTTGCCGACCACTGCACAGCTGAGGCTGTGGCGTGAGGAGGGGTAACCGCCGATGAAACCATGGCTATTGCCGTAGACGTGAACGCCGCTGTGGGTATTGAGAGTGGCGCCCTCGGAATTGATGATGCGACTATCCTCTTCCCGTGCAGCCGATTCACAGCGGGTGGCCTGTTCGATCGCCTCGTCTACCGGCAGATCCCAGGGGTGGTAGAGATCGAGATCGGGTAGCTCGGTGGCCATCAGCTCGGCATCAGCCAGTCCGGAGCACGGATCCTCTGAGGTGTATTTGGCGAAATTGCAGGCCGCCTTAACCGTCTCTTTCACCGCCTGCGGGCTCAGGTCGGAGGTGCTGGCAGAGCCCTTGCGCTGACCGAAATAGACGGTCACCCCAAGGCCGTTGTCACGGGTATGCTCAATGGTCTCGGGTGCGCCCATACGTACCGTGAGAGAGAGCCCCGCATCACTACTGACCCCAGCCTCGGCCGCGGTAGCGCCCTGCTGTCTGGCCTCGCTGAGTAGATCGTCGACCAGCTGCTCCAGCCGTCCCTGACGTTCCTGCATATCGATCATTGGCCGGTGCCTCCCACAGTCAATTCGTCCACCTTGAGGGTCGGCTGACCGACCCCGACCGGCACGCTCTGTCCCTCCTTGCCACAGACGCCGATGCCGGCATCGAGTTTCAGGTCGTTACCGACCATGCTTATTTTGGTCATTGCCTCCGGCCCATTGCCGATCAGAGTCGCCCCTTTGACCGGCTTGGTAACCTTGCCGTTTTCGATCAGGTAGGCCTCACTGGCAGAGAAGACGAACTGGCCCGAGGTGATGTCGACCTGGCCACCACCGAAGTTGACCGCGTAGACACCCTTCTGCACCGAAGCGATGATCTCCTGCGGGTCGGATTCACCGGCCAGCATGTAGGTATTGGTCATGCGCGGCATCGGCAGGTGGGCATAGGATTCGCGGCGACCGTTACCGGTAGAATCCACTTTCATCAGACGCGCGTTGTGTTTGTCCTGCATGTAACCCTTGAGGATGCCGTTCTCGATCAACACGGTGCATTGGGAGGTGGTACCCTCGTCATCGATATTGAGAGAGCCGCGGCGCCCCGGCAGGGTGCCGTCATCAACCACCGTACAGACGGACGAGGCGACCTGCTCGCCCATACGGCCACTGAAGGCAGAGGTGCCCTTACGGTTGAAGTCGCCTTCAAGCCCGTGCCCCACCGCCTCGTGCAACAGGACACCAGGCCAGCCGGGGCCCAACACCACCGGCATACTGCCGGCGGGGGCCTCGACTGCCTCCAGGTTGACCAGCGCCTGGCGCACCGCTTCGCGGGCATAACCCAGGCCACGCTCCTGCTGCAGGAAGAAGTCGAAGGCATCACGTGCACCGCCACCGCTGCTGCCCTGCTCGCGACGGCCGTTCTGCTCAACGATGACATGGACATTGAGCCGTACCAGAGGCCGTACGTCGGCGCTCAGGGTGCCGTCGATAGCGGCCACCAGAATCACATCCTGCGCCCCCACCAGACTGACGATCACCTGCTTGACCCTCGGGTCCTGCTTGCGCGCCTCGGCATCGACCCGCTTCAGCAGCTCAACCTTGTCGGTCTCGCTCAGGCTCGGCAGGGGATTGATCGGGGCGTAGAGTTGCTGGCCTCCGGAACGGCCTGCAATCTGCACCGCCCGGTCGGCACCGCTACGCACAATCGCGCGAGCGGCCTGCGCCGCTTCCAGCAGCACGGGCAACTGTAGCTCGTCGGAGTAGGCGAAGCCGGTCTTGTCGCCGCTGATGACGCGGATGCCGGCCCCCTGCTCAATGTTATGGGATCCCTCCTTGATGATGCCGTCCTCCAGCACCCAGGACTCCAGTCGGCTCGACTGGAAATAGAGATCGGCGGCATCGACCGCATTGCCGGTGAGTTCCCCCAGCATGCGGTCGAGGTCGCTCTCTCCCAGCCCCACCGGGGCCAGAATGGTATCGCTTGCGATTTGAATCAGATCAGACATAGTTTCTCCAGCCGCTGGCGGCTGAAAGTAAAAAGATAAGGTTGAGGATACCGCCCGGAAGTGGCTCTATAACCGCCGATGATCAATGGTTGGGAAGGTGCGGCGGATGGTCTTCTGGTAGTCCCGATCCAGGTCCACGCTGACATGCCCGGTACCTCGCGGCACCTGCGCCAGCACCGTCCCCCAAGGGTCGACGATCATGCTGTGCCCGTGGGTTTCACGGCCATTGACGTGATAGCCCCCCTGGGCCGCCGCCACCACGAAGGCCAGATTTTCGATGGCGCGGGCGCGCACCAGAGTCTCCCAGTGGGCCTTGCCGGTCATGGCGGTAAACGCCGAGGGAACAACGAAGACCTCAGCACCCTTCTCCAGCAGCTGGCGGAACAGTTCAGGGAAGCGCAGGTCGTAGCAGACCGCTACACCGAGTCGCCCGAAAGGGCTGTCGACCACAACGATCTCGTTGCCGGGCTCGATGGTGCTCGACTCCACATAACGCTCGTCAGTCTCCACCAGATGCACATCGAAGAGATGGATCTTATCGTAGTGCGCCACCTGGTTGCCTTTGTCGTCAAACACCAGGCAGGCCGCCCTCACCTTGCCGCCTTTGGAGGCGCGCAGTGGAATCGTGCCGCCGACCAGCCAGATACCGTAGCGCTTGGCCATCTGACTGAGAAAACCCTGCAACGGCCCGCCATAGGGCTCCTCGCTGAGGGTAACCATCTCCCGATCATGCTCGCCCATGAAGGCGAAGTTTTCAGGTAGCACCACCAGGCCGGCGCCGCCTTCCACGGCTTCGCTGATCAACCGCTCTGCTTCCAGAAGGTTGGCGCTGACGTTGGGGCTGGTGGCCATCTGAATAGCCGCGACTTTCGTATTATTCGTGCTCATCTCAGGTCGTTTCCCACTATGCCGCTCTCGAACGGCAGGCAAAAAAATAATCGATTCATCAGGATAGCATCATATTGGCAAATCCTGCCAGATACGGATCTGAAGTTGGCTGCAGCCAAAAAAGGAGGATGATCAAGGGCGGCCGGGCAGATCTATACCCATATCGGCCTCGCGGGTGTCATTGCTCACCGGCACCTTGCCGATCTGTTTGAACTCAGGCGCATCCCAGCTGCCGGTCACCTCATAGGTTCGCTGCACCACCTTATCGAACCGCTTACCCAACAGTTTTTGCGTCAGCGCCAACGCCACACCGACAGTGGGATTGACCGCCAGCGCTCCCACCACGGGCAGGGTGGCGCTGAGATGGGGAGTGACCACCACTTTTTGATCATAGGTGCGGGTTACCAGGCCAGTATCGCCGCTGAATTCAATACGGGCAGAGGAACTGCGCATGGTCAGATCCTGGGTGGTCGCCACCCCATCATGAATAGTGAAATTACCTTCGATACCATCAAAGGAGAGACCTTCGGAGAAGAAGTCTCTGAAGTCGAGGGCCAGCCGCTTGCCCAAGGCGTTGAGGCTGAACAGACCGATCAGTCGCCCGACCCCGGGATCGACATCCTTCACCTGCCCCTTACCCACCTTGAGCCAAATGCTGCCATAGAGCTTATCCGCCCCAATCATGAGTGGTGACACAGGCCAGTAGAGTTCAGCCTTGATGTCGGCAGGAGCATCCTTCATGCCGCTCGACATGCCCAACTCATCCTGCAGCTCACCCAAGCTGACAATATGCCCCTTCAGGTTGAGCGACGTCAGGTGCCCCTTGTTGGTCAGACGCCAATAGCCCTGACCGCTGAGATCAAGCTTCGCGCCAACCACGCTGACCTGGGAGATGGTGATGCCGTCTTTCTCCTTCTGCCAGGCCAGGCGGGACTTGCCGAGATTCTGGTCGCTGAGATAGAGCGCATCCACCGACATATCCAACGCCGGCAGATCGCGGGGATCGAAGTCGACTGGGGCGTCACTGTCCTTACCGGTGCCACTGATGACGCCTGAGAGTTCATCGAGCTTGAGTTTGATGTAGTCAAAGCGTCCCAACAGGGGCAGATTCTGTAGGTCACCCGGCACCTGTATCATGCCTTTGGCTGCTTCCGACTCCAATTCCACCCGGTAGCCATCGGCAAAATTGCGCACGGTGAAATCGGTATCGGCAGACTCAATGCCGGCTATCTTCAGGCGACGAACCTTCAGATCGACCTCAATCGGCGTCGGACCACTGCTCTCACCCGCATTGCTTCCCAGCCACGCGAGCCATTGATCACCATTGAGTTTATCCAGGCTGCCGATAAAGCGGTATCCACGACCCGATTTAGGCAGTTCGGGGTCACGCGAAAATGCGATCCCGGCCATCAGGGGATCCTGAGTACCAGCCGGCACTCGAACCAGCGCATTAACCTGCTTACCGTAATGCAGATGCAGATCGGTCTTGTGATCACTACGGAAATCGACGGTGAGATCCATCTTCCTGTTGCTCGAGCGGCGCTTTCGCATTGGCTCCGGCAGGTTCACCGACAGCCCACGCAGGTTGGAGACCGCACGCAAGCGGACAGGCACCCGGCTCGAATGATGGGCGATATCCAGTGTGACCTTACCCTCGGCCTCTCCCTGCATCGGCGGCAACCACCAACCGGGGAATTGCTGAGAGATCTCCTGCGGCGTGACGCCCAGACTGGTTGAGATACGGGTCCAGCGCCCATGCTTGGTCAATCTGGGCGTGATGTCGACCGTCACCGGGTGGCCCATCAACTCCGCCTTCAGTTTGTTGGCACTGACCTGCTTTTCGTCAAAGCTCAGATCACCCCTGATGTCTTTGACATTCAGATCAGCCAACTTGATCAGCATGTCCGCCCCCAGCAGGGAGAGCTTGCCGTCCACCTTCAGACTATCTTTCTTTTTCAGCGGTATCGCCAAGCTGATCTGGGTGACAGCCTCGCCCTCCACCTCGACAGCATCGACAAAAGGGGCAAAGCGCTCCTTCAAAGGCGTCTCGCTCAGCAACGCAAGCATCTCCCGAAACGAACCGCTGATTTCGCCATCGATCTCCACCGGGGCCGCACCCTTGAGCTCACGGATACGGGCATGCGCGTTTTGCAGTCGATTACCCAGCAGCATCCCGTCCTGAAGCGTGACCTGCAGACTGTTATTGACGAAGAAGGCCTCAGCTGTGCCCTGTTCGATAGGCGGCCAACCCTGATGGTAATCGAGCACCAGATCCTCAACCCCGAACCAGACTTCGAAACGCCCCTCTTGTTCATGAAACGGAAACTTCTTCAGCGGACCGTAGAGCAGAAAGGAGCCGGCATTGACATGGCCGCTCACCACCGACCGGTCGAGCCAGTGGACCAGCGCGTCTGGCATGATACCCACCGGCAGGTAGTCGCTCTTGCGCGAACCATCGCCATTCCAGAAGTCGGACTGCATGTCGACAAAGAGACCCGTACCACTGAGCGGGACGTTGAGACGGATACGCGACAGGGTCTCCACATCGTCATTGCGCATCTCCAGGCGGTCAGTGTTGAGATGAAGACCGGACTGCGTATCGAAACGCCATTGAAAATCACCCGCCAGACGCCGCGCGTTGATCGACTGGCGAAACAGCTTGGGAAACTTGACGCTGAAATCGGACGAATCGAGCCGTAGCCAGCCTCCGACCTGATTACCCTCGAAACTGAGCCGTAGCCCGGACAGCCCCGGCACGCTACGCCAGGGCTTGTTGGAGTAACGCGCTACGACTCCACCCACATGCCACTGCGGCTCCCCCTGCGGCAACTGCAGAAGAGAGAAACCAAACTTGGTCAGATGCCCGTCCGCTGAGAGCCCGCGCAGCGCATCTCCCAGCTCCTGATTGGGCAGCTTGATAATCGCCAGAAAATCGTTCAACTCCTTGAGCGAGAGGTAATCCGCCCCCATGCGAAACAGTCGACCACGCTCCTCGTCCGATCGCCAGGCGAGACTGAGACGGCCGGGTGGCCAAAGCTGGCCAGCACGCACCAGCACCAAACGATCGAGATCGACTCGCCAGCCGCCCTTCTCTCGCTGCCAATCAACCTGGCTGGCGAGACGCTCCAATTGAAAGGGCGTCTCGATAGCGGGGCCGCTCACTTCAACGTCGTCCAGTTCGGTAGTGCCGCGCAGCCTTTCTACTTGCCCCCGCTGCAGATCACCCCAGAGCTCGACACCCAGGGTACCGCGATGGATGCTGTAGCCAGCCGGCATCCATTCGGCCAGACGCTTTCCCAAACGCAGATTGTCACACTTGAGATAGAAACTCCCATCAACCGCCATGGAATGTTTCTCGCCCTCCTGCAAGTCGACGATGAAGCGCACCACCTCCTCTCCCCGCCGCCCGATTTTGGCCTTGACCGAGAAGGAGTGGTGCTCGTCATCGTTGATGAGATCGACAGCCACGCCCGTCAGCTCCAACAGCGGGGTCCCCGGATGAGAGCTCTTGAGCAGGATCTCACTATCGTGCAGACGCAGGTGACTGCGCCCCAGAAGGACCCCTGCGAGCGCGTTGGAATTATCGCCGCCCCCTGCCGTAAGCCCCTGCAGTGAGAATGAACCATCTTCATGGCGCTCGATCAGCAACTGGGTGCCGACCACCACTCCGCCACCCAGTTTCAACTCACCGCTGAGCAGTGAGCTGAGCAGCTCGATGTCGACCCGCACCTCCCGCGCCTCCACCAGCGGAGGTGAGCCCTCACTGTCGAACAGCGACACATTGGTGAACTTGAGCGCCAAGCGAAAACCATGAAGCTCCGCCTGCATGCGACCGATGCTCAGCGGCTTGCCCGCCTCCGCCTCAACGATGCGCTCGATCTCCTGCTTGTAGGGGCCGAGATCGAGCAAAGGCAGGAACAGTCGCACCCCGGTAAGCAGCAGGGCCAGTGCAATGGTCAGCCAGGCCATGACCAGCCAGAACTTACCGTGCAGATAGCGGGCGACGTGCAACATCAGCGATAACAGGCCCTACATCTCATACCAGCACCACGTCGTAGTGCTCCTGGCTGTAGAGCAGTTCGGCCTGCAGCTTGATCGGATGACCGATGAACTGCTCCAGCTCAGCCAGGTGGGTAGACTCCTCGTCGAGCAGACGGTCGATCACCTCCTGGGAGGCGAGCACCAGCAACGACTCCACATCGAACTGGCGCGACTCGCGCAGTATCTCGCGGAAGATCTCGTAGCAGGTCGTCTCGGCGGTCTTGATCGAACCACGCCCGGCACAACAGGGGCAGGGTTCGCACAGCACATGTTCGAGGGATTCGCGGATGCGTTTGCGGGTCATCTCCACCAGCCCGAGGGAGGAGACCTCGGTGATATGGGTGCGGGCGTGGTCGTGGGCCAGGCACTTCTCCAGCGCGCGCAACACCTGACGGCGATGCTCCGGGTCGAGCATATCGATAAAGTCGATGATGATGATGCCACCCAGGTTGCGCAGCCGCAGCTGGCGGCAGATCGCCTGCGCCGCCTCCAGGTTGGTCTTGAAGATGGTCTCTTCCAGGTTGCGATGTCCGACGAAGGCGCCGGTGTTGACGTCGATGGTGGTCATCGCCTCGGTCTGGTCGATCACCAGGTGGCCGCCGGATTTGAGCGAGACCTTGCGCTCCAGGGCCTTCTGAATCTCGTCCTCCACCCCGTAGAGATCGAACAGGGGACGCTCGCCCGGGTAGTACTCGATGCGGTGTTTGATGTCGGGAATGAACTTCTGCGCGAAGGCTATCGCCTTCTGGTGAGTCTCCTTGGAGTCGAGGCGCACTCTCTCCACGTCGGGGCCCACCAGGTCGCGCAGGGAGCGCAGGGGCAGTGAAAGATCCTCATGGATCAGCTCGATCCCCTCGGCCACTTTGCTGCGCTCCTGGATCGAAGCCCAGAGCCGGGCCAGGAAACGCATATCCGCCTTCAGGGAGGCCTCGTCGACCCCCTCGGCGGCGGTGCGGGCGATATAGCCGCCGGTGATCTCTCCCGTCTCGGCCACCTGGTTGAGCAGCTCGCGCAGACGCTGACGCTCGTCTTCCGCCTCGATACGCTGGGAGATACCCATATTGCCCAGCGACGGCATAAAGACCAGATGACGCGAGGGGATCGAAATGTTGGTGGTGAGCCTTGCCCCTTTGCTGCCGAGCGGATCCTTCAGCACCTGCACGATCACCGACTGCCCCTCGCGCAACAGCTCGTAGATGTTATCGGTCTTCGGCGCGTCCCCGCTGGGGCTGATATCAGAGACATGCAGAAAGGCTGCCCGCTCCAACCCCACATCGACAAAGGCCGCCTGCATCCCCGGCAGCACCCGGCAGACCTTGCCGCGATAGATATTGCCCACCAGCCCCCGCTTACCGGAGCGTTCTATGATGATCTCCTGCACCACACCGTTTTCGATCACGGCCACGCGGGTTTCCGGCGGGGTGACATTAATTAGAATCTCTTCGCTCATACATCCTTCGCGTTATTTCAGTTTGTTATTTTTTCGTCATCAGTGAGTAGTTCGATTCCCGCCTCCGCAAGGAGTTCGGCGGTCTCGAACAGAGGCAAGCCCATGACCCCCGAATAGCTGCCCCGCAGTTGGCGGATAAACTGGGCCGCCAGCCCCTGGATCGCATAGCCGCCCGCCTTATCGGCTGGCTCGCCGCTGGCCCAGTAGGCCGCTATCTCAGCCTCGCTCAGCGGGCGGAAGCTGACCTCGCTGACGCTGAGCCGGGTCGCCAGACGCCCATTGTCGAGGGCCACTGCAGTATAGACACGATGGGTCGAACCCGAGAGACGACGCAGCATCCACAGCCCCTCCTCCCGGTCGGCAGGCTTGCCGAGCATTTGGTTATCCGTCACCACACAGGTATCAGCGGCCAGCACCGGCAACTTTGCAGTCCCATGACAGGCTTCCAGCCCGGCTACGGCCTTGTCCTGTGACACCCGTAGCACATAGTCGGATGGAGATTCCCCTTCGCGCACCCGCTCATCCACCTCGATATCGAGCAGCCGATGCGCCACGCCGATCTGGTGCAGCAACTCGCGCCGGCGCGGCGAACGGGAAGCGAGATAGACCCGTGGCCGCATCAGCCCGCCCGATGGTAGGGATGGTTACGCAGCAGACTCCAGGCCCGGTAGAGCTGCTCCGCCACCACTACCCGCACCAGCGGGTGGGGCATCGTCAGCGGCGACAGCGACCAGCTCCGCTCCGCCGCCTCCCGGCAAGCGGGTGCCAGCCCCTCCGGACCTCCCACCAGCAGGGCCAGATCCGGGCCATCGGCCATCCACTGCGCCAGCGTCTCAGACAACTGTTCCGTACTCCACGCCCGACCGAGCACATCCAGCGCAACGATGCGGCAACCTTTGGGTACCGCCTTGAGCATGCGCTCTCCCTCGTCGCGCAGAGTACGCGCCGTGTCGGCGTTTTTACCCCGATGCCCCGGCGCAATCTCGACCAGTTGCAACGCGCACTCGCCGGGCAGTCGCTTGGCATACTCCTCGTAGCCCTCCACCACCCAGCGCGGCATACGGTTTCCCACCGAGATCAGATAAATATTCATGCGAGGGATTGTACGGGATATTCTCACCTTGTGTGCCGGCGGCAAATGGCGGAGGTCTCACTACGCCCAAATCGGCCTCTCATGACCCGAATGTCACTATTGATAGCCACGTAGGGGGAATATTGATGTATCCTTGCCCGCCATGAGCGATAAACACTTAACCGATATACGTTTCGACAGCTTCGATCTCGACGAACCCATCCTCCAGGGGATCAAAGAGGCGGGGTTCGAATACTGCACCCCCATCCAGGCTGAAACCCTACCTATCCTGCTGGCGGGACGGGATCTGGCCGGCCAGGCCCAGACCGGCACCGGCAAGACCGCCGCCTTTCTCATCGCCACCCTGCATCACTTGCTGCAGAATCCGGCGAACGAGAAACGCAGGCCCAACCAGCCCCGCGCCCTGATCCTGGCGCCGACCCGTGAGCTGGCGGTACAGATCTACAACGATGCCCAGGCCCTGACCCGACATACCGGGTTCACCTCGGTGGCGGTCTTCGGCGGCACCGCCTACGACAAGCAGCGTCAACAGCTGGAGGATGGGGTCGATATCCTGATCGGCACACCGGGACGCCTGATTGACTACTACAAGCAGCACGTCTACGACCTGAACGAGATCCAGGTGCTGGTGCTGGACGAGGCGGACCGTATGTTCGATCTCGGCTTCATCAAAGACATCCGCTACATGATGCGGCGCTGTCCGCCACCCGACAAACGCCTCGGCATGCTCTTCTCCGCCACCCTCTCCTACCGGGTGAAGGAGCTCGCTTACGAGCACATGAACAATCCCGAGAGCATCGAGGTCGCGCCGGAGCAGGTGACCGCAGAGCAGATCACCGAGACCTGCTACATGACCGCCAACGAGGAGAAGATCCCGCTGTTGATCGGTCTCATCAAAGGCTTTACCGATGCCCGCATTATCGTCTTCGTCAACACCAAACGGGCGGCCGACCGGGTCTGGGGTTTCCTGCAGGGCAACGGCATCGATACCGCCGTACTCTCCGGCGATGTGCCGCAGAAGAAGCGCCTCAGCCTGCTGAAAAGATTCCAGGATGGCGAACTGCCGGTGCTGGTCGCCACCGATGTGGCGGCCCGCGGCCTGCACATCCCCGCCATCTCCCACGTCATCAACTACGACCTGCCGGAAGACGCCGAGGACTATGTCCACCGCATCGGCCGCACCGCCCGTGCCGGCGCCAGCGGTGACGCCATCAGTTTTGCCTGTGAGACCTACGCCTTCTCCCTGCCCGATATCGAGGTCTATGTCGGTCATCCCGTGCCCACCCAGACGGTGGACCCGGCCCTACTGGCCGAGGTCGATCCCAAGAGCCGCATCTATCCGGAGAAGGGTTCGCGCCAACCCCATCGCGGTAAGGATGGACACAAGGCTCATGGCAAGGGCCACCACAAATCCCACAAGCCCAAGGAGGGCGGGGCACCGCAGAAACGTCGGCGCCGGCGGAGCGGACCCAAACCACCCCAGAGCAGCGGCACGGAGTAGGCGATGGAAGGCAAGTGCAGCCGTTGTATCAACTCAAAGTGTTGTACCTATACCACCGAGGCGATCGGCGAAGCGCCTAGATCAAAATCGGACTTCGAACACCTGCTGTGGCAGGTCTCCCATGAGCATGTGGAGATCTACCAGGACGAAGACGGCCCGCGACTACGACAACGACTGGTGCGAGTTCGACGCCCCCGCCGAAGCGAGCTTCAAACTTCACTTCCACAACTACACCGAACTTTTGAAATACTGCAAAAAACGCTTCAAGACCTGGGGAGCCTGAGCCCCAAGCAGACACTGTTGCCACCCGGCCGGAATAGCAAAGGGCGGACAAGTGTTACAGCATCTCTGCATAAATGCCTTACACCATTTCAAGCACCGAAAGCCGCCCCCCAGACTCCCGGTTTCACCGTCAGCATAACGTCAACAGCTTACAGCTGATAAATTAATGCATGACCATGGAAGATTAGTCGAGATATTGCCTGCCCCCTCTTTTCGATCAATCTGTTTTATGTCGGCCAGACCCCGTCCATAAGAGTCAGTACAGATATCTATCCCTGACCTGGGTTTGGTATTACGAATCTTTCACTCCTTTTAAAAAAATCGAACCAAACCGGACCTATAAACGCATTTATTACTGAGAAGAATGCTTATGCAATCTGAATAAAAATAAAAAATACCGACTCTTTTTTACAGGCGTGGAATAAGATCGACATAAGATTATTTTTGCAGGCCGATTCCATCCAAATGAACAAAAAACACGATAAATAATTGTGATTGGAATTTCCCTTGCGGGACT
>JARRNY010000057.1:0-14318 GCA_037384445.1 Candidatus Thiodiazotropha sp. | reverse complement strand
CCGGAGCCCCTGTTCGAAGGGGAGTTTCGACTGCTTCAGCAGCGGGTGGTGGGTGAAGCGCATTTAAAACTGCAACTGGCCTCAACTGAGGGCGCTTTTATCGACGGCATCGCCTTTAATCAGCCCTCCCTGGCAGGCGATGTGGAACAGGTGAGGCTGGCGTATCGCCTCGATGTGAATGAGTTTCGCGGCCAGCTGACGCCGCAATTGATTGTGGAGTACATCCAATCGATCCAATAGATGACGAGTACGAGGATCTCGGGCCGAGCAAGAGCCAGATCAAGCGCGAGATGCAGGATCTGCAGAAGCTGGGGGAGCGGCTTACCCGCCTGTCCGCCTCGCAGCTGGGGCGTATGCCGCTGGGCGATGAGATGCGCGCCGCTCTGCAAGAGGCGCATCGCATCAAGTCGAACAATGCCCTGCGGCGCCACTACCGGCGACTGGGCAAGCTGCTACGCAGTGAGGAGCTTGAGGCGATCCAACAGGTGGTTGATGAGATCGACGGCGTCCATCAGGCCGGGGTGGACCGATTTCACGCCCTTGAACAGTGGCGGGAACGCCTGATCGACGGTGACAGTGACGATTTTGGCCAATTTCTCGATACCTATCCCAATGCGGACCGGCAGCATCTGCGGCATCTGCTGCAGGCGGTACAGCGCGAGCGGGCCAAGGAGCAGCCGCCGGCTGCCTACCGCAAGTTATTCAAGTACCTGCGTGAGGTCAGTGGGCTCTGAGATGAGTGCTGCTTGTTTAGCGGCTATTGGTGGGGCAGGGCGGCAGGGCCCCACCCTACCGTTGGCATCAGGGCGTAGGATGGGGCCCTGTCCCACCAGCAGACCAATCCATCTTGTCTCGGTTGTTCAACCTGAATCCACGGATTCAGGTTCAAGTCACGGAGCGTACAGCGATGCCCTGCTCAGCGCTGCCGGTTTGCTTGCTTGGTGGGGAACCCGCGCCAGCGACCACCGTTCGATAGCCCAACGCCAGAAATCCTCCAGCCCGAGCGGACGCTCCGCAGGCATCTCCTGGCCGAGAAATTCGAAGGCCTGCAGCAGGCTGTCGAGAGGCTGTCTGGGGTCCACCGGCGCGTCCCGGTACTGCTTGCTCAATTTTCGTCCCATTGCATCGACCGCCAGCGGCAGGTGGGCATAGTCCGGTTGTGGCAGTTGCAGCAGGGTTTGCAGATAGCATTGACGGGGCGTTGAGCTGAGCAGGTCGGCTCCGCGCACGATGTGAGTGATTTCCTGCCAGGCATCGTCCACCACCACCGCCAGTTGGTAGGCGTGATACCCATCGGCGCGGCGGATCACGAAATCACCGATCTCGCGCTCCAGGTTCTGCCGGACGGCGCCTTGTACGCTGTCGTTGAAAGCCACGACTTGGTCCTGAGTGAGCAGGCGGATACTGCGTGCTGACTGATTCGGTGCGAGTCCGCTGCGGCAGGTTCCCGGGTAGATTGGCCCCTCCACGCCTGTGCTGGCGGCCTCAGCGATCTGCTTGCGGCTGCAGCCGCAGGCATAGGCCAGCCCCTGGTCTTGCAGTCTCTGCAGGGTCTCCTCATAGGCCGCTTGGCGCCGGCTCTGGTAGATAATGTCTCCGTCCCATGCAAAGCCGAAGGCCTCCAGGGTGCGCAGGATATTGTCCGCAGCACCTTTGACTTCCCGCTGACGGTCGAGATCCTCCATCCGCACCAGCCAGCGACCCTGATGGTGGCGGGCATCGAGATAGCTGCCGAGGGCGGCGACCAGGGAGCCGAAGTGGAGTGGGCCGGTGGGGGAGGGAGCGAAGCGGCCCCGGTAGCCTGGCGGGTTGATGTCGCTGTTCATGCCAGAAAGCAAAAAACCGGCGGGCGCCGGTTTTTTGTGCATGAAAGGCAGCTGGACTCAGCCCATCTGCTTTTCGCGGATCTCATCCAGTGTCTTGCAGTCGATGCAGAGGGTGGCTGTCGGGCGCGCCTCCAGACGACGGATACCGATCTCCACGCCGCAGCTGTCGCAGAAGCCGTAGTCGTGGCTGTCGATCTTCTCCAGGGTGGAGTCGATTTTCTTGATCAGCTTGCGTTCCCGGTCGCGGGTGCGCAGTTCAAGACTGAACTCGGACTCCTGGGTGGCGCGATCGTTCGGATCAGGGAAGTTGGCGGCCTCGTCCTGCATGTGATGCACGGTTCGATCCACTTCTTCCATGAGGTTCGCCTTCCAGGCCTGCAGGATGGCACGAAAATGCGCTTCCTGCTCCTCATTCATATACTCTTCGCCCTTACTGGGCTCGTAGGGTTCGATGCCGAAGGCGCCAGCACCCTGCTGTGTTTTGTCTGCGGCTTTGGCTTTCTTTTGGGCCATTCAGAAATACCTCTTCAGTGAAGGCGCCTATCTATACCAGAAAGGGGGGAGCGAAACAACAAATCGGCACACCTTTGATAACCGCTTTCCCAACAGGAATCATGGCGCAAAAAGTCGTGATATTTAAGGTTGAAATCCGGCTTTCAGTTGATCTGTGCAGGTTTACTGTTGAATCCCGCGATACCCAGGGGATGAAAGCGGCCTGGGCTTTGGTTAAGCTAATCCGCTTTTGGTGAAGTGGAACTCTCATGGCGGAACTTGCAGCATTGATCTTCGATGTGGACGGTACCCTGGCGGATACCGAGCGAGACGGCCATCGGGTCGCCTTCAACCGGGCCTTTGCCGATGCCGGGCTCGATTGGCAGTGGTCGGTGGCGCTCTATGGCAAACTGCTGGCGGTGACCGGCGGCAAGGAACGAATCCGTCACTATCTGGATCACTACAACACGCAGTTCCAACGCCCCACGGACCTGGACGCTTTCATCGCCGGGCTGCATGCGGCCAAGACCGAGCACTATACGCAGATGCTCTCCGAGGGCCTGATTCCCCTGCGTAGCGGGGTCAGGCGCTTGTTGCAGGAGGCTCGTGACGCCGGTCTGCGGCTGGCTATTGCCACCACCACCACGCCTGCCAACGTCAGCGCCCTGCTGCAGTACAGCCTGGCCCCCGACGCGACTGACTGGTTCGAGGTGATTGCGGCGGGAGATGTCGTACCGGCAAAGAAGCCGGCGCCAGATATTTACGATTGGGCGATGCAGAAGATGGGCCTCTCGCCGGAGAGCTGCCTGGCGCTGGAGGATTCCCACAACGGATTGCGTTCGGCCCAGCAAGCGAATATCGCTTCGATTCTGGTGACCACCAACAGCTATACCGCCGAAGATGACTTCACTGGCGCCAGCCTGGTGGTGGATCGTCTGGGTGAGCCCGGCGAACCTTTTCAGGTGCAGCGGGGGGAGGCTCACGGCCACGATTATGTCGATCTGGCACTGCTGCGTGCCCTGCATGAGAGCCACGCAGGGTGAATCGGATCGCTGAGCGCATGGGGCGCATCGCCCCCTTCTACGTCATGGACCTGCTGGCCCGGGCGAGGAAGCTGGAGGCCGAGGGTCGATCCATCATTCATATGGAGATCGGCGAGCCCGACTTCGAAACCCCGGCGCCAGTGGTGGCAGCCGGGCAGCGCGCCCTGGCCGCCGGCAAGACCCACTACACCCCAGCACGGGGACTGCCTGCGCTGCGTCAATTGATCGCCAACTTCTACCAGGAGCGCTACGCCACGCGTGTCGATCCTGAGCGGGTGATCGTCACGCCGGGTTCGTCCGGTGCCCTGCAGCTGGCGATGAGTGTACTGGTCAATCCAGGCGAGTCGGTGCTGATGGCTGATCCGGGCTACCCCTGTAATCGCCACTTCGTGGAGCTGGTGGAGGGCAGGCCGGTGGCGGTACCGGTGGGACCGGAGACGGGCTATCAACTGACGGCCGAACTGGTTGAGTCAGCCTGGCGCCCCGATACCAAAGCGGTGCTGATCGCCTCGCCCTCCAATCCGACCGGCACCCTGGTCGATGATGATGAGATGCAGCGGCTGCTGCAGACCGTGCGCAGACTGGGCGGCGTACTGATCGTCGATGAGATCTATCAGGGTCTGATCTATGGCGAGGCGGGTGGAACCGCTCTGCGTTTTGCCAACGATCTCTTTGTTCTCAACAGCTTTTCCAAATTTTTCGGTATGACGGGCTGGCGCTTGGGCTGGCTGGTGGCGCCTGAGGGGTATATCGATGCGCTGGACCGGTTGGCGCAGAATATCTTTCTTTCGGCGCCCACCCTTTCACAATTCGCCGCGCTCTGCGCCTTCACGCCGGAGACCCTGGCGATCCTTGAACAGCGCCGCCAGGCCTTCGAGTCTCGCCGGGATTTTCTGCTGCCCGCTCTGCGGCAACTGGGCTTCAGCATACCGGTGACGCCAAGCGGCGCCTTCTATCTCTATGCCGGGTGCGAGAAGATGACCGACGACAGCCAGGCCTTCGCCTATCAACTGTTGGAGCAGGCTGGGGTGGCGGTGACACCAGGGCTCGACTTCGGCTCTCACCGGCCTGAAGCCCATCTGCGCTTCGCCTATACCACCGATCTGCAAAAGCTGGCGGAGGGGGTGGAGCGGATCAGGAAATTTATCGCCGGATTGGGCTAAGGCTTGTCGGATAGCCCTTGCAGACGTTCCCGCCAGAAGACCGTTGACCCTGCAACCGCTGCCGGCATGGCAACGAAGTTGAGCAGGGGCACCATCATCATCAGCGTCAGACTGCCGCCGAAAACCAGGGCGGTGATCCGTGTCTGTTTCAGCCGCTGATGCTGAGCCTTGAAGGTCAGGCCGTGGTTGGCCATCGGGTAGTCGCCATACTCCAGGGCGAGAAACCAGGCACTGAAGGCGAGCCAGAGGAAGGGCGCTGCCAGGTTTACGACCGGAATCAGAAAGAGAATCAGCAGCGGGACAGCACGCAGCAGAAAGTAGCCCATCTTGCGTACCTCTGAGAGCAGCGAGGGGAGCAAATCCTTCATCAGCTGTTTTACGCCACCTGGCGGGTTGGGCAGATCGCCTCCCAGGTAGCGCTCGACCTTCTCCGCCAACAGGCCATTGAAGGGAGCCGCGATCAGGTTGGCGATAACGGTGAAGGTGTAGAAGACGATCAGCACGATGGCGATGGCAAAGATGGGCCAGAGCAGCCAGCGCAGCCAGGAGAGCCAGCTCTCGTCGCTGGGCAGGAAACGGTCCATCAGGATCTCGAACTGGTCGATGCCGACCCAGATCAGCAGACTGAAGACAAGAATGTTGATCAAAAGGGGGATCAGCACGAAGGGGCGGATGCCCGGCTTGGTGATCAGATTGAGGCCGCGGAGCAGGTAGCCGGCCCCGTTGAGTGGCGTATTTGCCATGGTGGAATCCTTGCTGCAAAGATGCGGCATATTAACAGATATGCAGGATCAAAAGATGACAGGAGGGTGCGTTGATCGCCATTGAGACAGCGAGCGGGCTCTTTCTGACGGCAGTGCTGCTGGCGTTGGTACCGGGGCCCGACAACCTGTTCGTGCTGACGCAGTCGGTGCTGTTGGGGCGCTGGGCCGGGCTGATGGCGACTCTGGGTTTCTGTAGCGGATTGATTGTACATACCCTGGGTGTGGCGCTTGGCGTGGCGGCCCTGCTGCAACAGTCTGAGCTGGCCTTCACGCTACTGAAGCTGGGCGGAGCGGGTTATCTGCTCTATCTGGCCTGGCGTTTCACGCGTGCGACGGTCATCGATGCAGGGGCTGGCGGGGCCATAACCCCAAGTCCCTGGATGCTCTATCGTCGGGGCATTATCATGAACGTCACCAATCCGAAGGTATCGCTCTTTTTTCTCGCCTTCCTGCCCCAATTCACCGATCCGGCAGCGGGTTCGGTGGTCGTGCAGCTGATCCTTTTCGGTCTGTTGTTTATTCTGGCTACGATACTGGTCTTCGGCTCCGTGGCCCTGCTGGCGCATAGCCTGCGGCCCTGGTTGAGCCGCAACCCTCGGGTGCAGCCGCTGATACAGCGTACGGCGGCGGTTATTTTTGTCGTCCTGGCGGTGAAACTACTGATGACTTCACCGGTCTGAGTCTGCTCTGTCAGGCGATTCAGGCCAAAGTAAGGAGGATTCACTCTCGATGAAATATGTGGGAGCCCATGTCAGCGCCTCGGGCGGGGTGCAGAACGCGCCGCTCAATGCCCGGGAGATCGGTGCCCGTGCCTTTGCCCTGTTCACCAAGAACCAGCGTCAATGGCATGCCAAGCCGCTGACCGATGAGTCCGTGGAGGCGTTCCGGCAAAATCTGCAGGAGGTCGGCATCGAACCCCGACACGTTCTGCCCCACGACAGCTATCTGATCAATCTCGGCCATCCGGAGCCGGAAGGGCTGGAGAAGTCGCGCCAGGCTTTCATCGACGAGTTGCAGCGTTGCGAAAAGCTGGGACTGCAGCTGCTCAACTTCCATCCCGGCGCTACTCTGCGCAAGATCAGTGAGAGCGAGAGTCTGCGGCTGGTCGCGGATTCCATCAATCTGGCCTTGGAGCAGTCTACTGGGGTTACAGCGGTGATCGAGAACACCGCTGGCCAGGGCAGTACGCTGGGATACCGCTTTGAGCATTTGGCCGAGATCATCGAGCGGGTGGAGGACAAATCACGGGTCGGTGTCTGCCTCGATACCTGTCACACCTTTGTGGCGGGTTACGATCTGCGTACCCAAGCCGCTTGCGACGAGACCTTCAGCCAGTTCGAGACGATCGTCGGCTTCGACTATCTGTGCGGTATGCATCTCAATGACAGCAAGCCAGAGCTGGGCGCCCGGGTCGATCGTCACCACAGCCTGGGTCAGGGCAAATTGGGGTGGGAGGTGTTTCGCTATATCATGCGGGATTCCCGCTTCGACGATATTCCCCTGGTGTTAGAGACTATCGATGAGACCCTTTGGGCGCAGGAGATTGCCACTCTCTACGATTTTTAATCGTGAGTGATCGCTTTCTGACTTGCCCGGATAGATCGGCTGAAATAGACTGAGCGCCCTCAGTCAAGGAACGGAAACCCAGTTTTACAATGTCACTATTGGATGATCTGAAAAAGGAAGCGGAGGCGCGGTTGGCGGCCGATACGGCCGACCATGAAGCCGCACAAAGGGAGGCCGACTACCGGCAGCGTATCCGGCCGGCGATGCTGAAGATTCTTCACTATCTCTCCGAGCTCACCGAGCAGCTGAAGGAGCTCGACCTGGATGTACGCCAGGACTACGAGCTGCCGGGAATTGGTCTGGTCAAGGGGTTGCGTCAGGGCGACTATGTGGTGAATGCCGATAGTACGGAGAACACCAAGATGATTCGCCTGCGCTTCAACTGTACCGATGAGCAGGAGCGGGAGTATGCGGTAAAACCCAAATCGGCCGCCGACGAAACCCGCGCCTTTCTCGATGCCCAGGTGATGCGCTTTGCCGAGTGGCCGATCCGTGACCCGGTGCAGGGTCTCATCGGCCTCAACTTCCAGCTTGCCGTCAAGGTGGATGTCAATTTCATCTTCAAGGCCGACCTGGAGCAGGGCGCCATTACCCTGATCATCGCCAACTTCTCCAACTTCAAAGTGGAGAAGAGTGTGGTGCAGCCGGAGCGTATCGACGATACCTGGCTGGACAATCTGGGTAACTATCTGCTGCGGCGACGCAAGAATCTCTATGAGCTTGAGATTACCGACAACGACAAGGCCGCGATTCGTGAAAAACTCGAGGCGGCGCGACAGCAGCGGGAGGCGGAGATGCAGGCAGCGATCCAGCGTGAACAGGAGGAGCGGGAGGAGACTCGGCGCAACTCTCTGTTCGGCAAATTGAAATCGCTTCCCGATCGGGTGAAGGGCGAGGGATAGAGCGGGCTTCTATAGTCGTCAAACAATATGAGACACCACACTAGATCACTATATAAACTCGTTTGGCGCTGTTTTGCGAGGACTTCTCCACGCTAGGCCGATTCGGCCTTTTCGCCTCTCCTTGTACAGGTTGCCGCTTTCCCATACCCTTCGGGAATGAGACGTTTCAGACGACTATGGGGACCAGGCGGATTCAGGCTGCTGCTGCCGCTCTTCCTGCTTGTTTCGATGCCGGCTCCCGCGCTATCTGATGAGGTCAAGATCGGTGTTCTCAGCCATCGCGGTGACAAGGTTACCCGCGATATGTGGGGACCGACCGCCGATTACCTCACCCAGGTCATCAAGGGCGACCACAAATTCACTATCCAGCCGCTGAAATTCGACGAGGTCAATCCGACAGTCGCCGCCGGTGATGTCGATTTCGTTCTGGTCAACCCGGGTATCTATGTCAATCTTGAGGTGAAATACCGGGTCTCGCGTATCGCCACCCTTTCCAACCGGCGCAACAATGTGCCCTACAAAATCTTCGGTGGTGTCATCTTTGCGCGCAAGGATCACCCGGAGATACGGACCCTCGAAGATCTGCGCGATCACAGTTTCATGGCTGTCTATCCCACTTCTCTGGGGGGATTTCAGATGGCCATGCGCGAGATGATGGCGATCGGTATCGACCCATACAAGGACCTGGAGTCCCTTGAGTTTGGCGGTATCCACGACCTGGTGGTGATGTCGGTGTTGCATGGCGATGTCGATGTGGGAACGGTGCGTACCGATATTCTCGAACGCATGGCGGCGGCGGGCACGATCGATATCAACGATTTCCGCATCATCAACCCGCAACAGGAGACAGAGTTCCCGTTTGCACTCAGCACGCGGCTCTATCCGGAGTGGCCTTTCAGCAAGGTCGCCCACACCTCCGACAGATTGGCCCAGCAGGTGGCAATCGCTTTGCTGCAGATGCCCCACAATCATCCCGCCGCTCTGGCTGGGAACTACGCCGGCTGGACCATTCCGCTCGACTACCAGCCGGTGCATGAACTGTTCCGTGAGTTGAAGCTTCCCCCCTATCAGAATCTCGGCAAGTTCACCCTCACCGAGGCGATCGAACGCTATCGATACTGGTTTTTCAGCGGCCTGCTGGTGCTGCTCTTCATGGTCTTCATGACGATCTGGGTGAGTCGCCTGAATAAGGCGTTGCACAAGGCGAAAAACCGCCTCGAACAGCAGCATGAGCTGATCCTCGATTCGGTGGCGGATGGTATCTATGGTGTCGACCTGCAGGGTCGCTCCACCTTCTTCAACAAGGCGGCAGAGCGCATTACAGGTTGGGAAGCCTCGGAGGTGATCGGTCTCAATCAGCACGAGATACTTCACCACACGCATGCTGACGGCCAGCCCCATTGGGCCGAGGAGTGTCCGGTCTACCAGACCTTCCGCGACAACGAGGCGCGCTATATTTCGGACGATATCTTCTGGCGCAAGGATGGCTCATTTTTTCCTGTCGAATACAGCAGTACCCCGATCTGGGGCGAAAATGGCCGCACCGTCGGCAGCGTGGTGGTGTTTCGCGACACCACCCGGCGTAAACGCATGGAGGAGGATGCCCGCCAGCATCAGGTGGAGTTGGCCCGGGTCGGCCGTCTGAGTACCCTCGGCGAGATGGCTTCAGGTATTGCCCATGAATTGAATCAGCCCTTGACCGCAATCTCGACCAACGCCCAGGCCAGTATCCGTCTGTTGGAGTCCAGCAACACCAATTTAGAGATGTGTGTCGATGTGATGGAGCGCATTGCCGGGCAGGCCGATCGGGCAGGGGAGATTATCCGCCAGTTACGGCGTTTCGTCAGAAAGGAGCCATTGGAGCGGGCGGAGGCGGATGTCAACGATCTGGTCAACGCCGTGGTGGTGTTGATTCGCCCGGAGATGCACCGGGCGAGCGTTGCGCTCGATCTTGAGCTGGAGTCCGATTTGCCGCGGATATTGGTGCAGCCGATTCAGATCGAACAGGTGATCCTCAATCTGGCGCGTAACGCTATCGAATCACTGCTCGAGAATCCGCAGGATGAGCGCAGGCTCTCTATCTGTACCCATCGTCTGGACCAGCGCATGATCGGGGTGATCGTGCGTGACAATGGTCCCGGCATCAAATCAGAGTTGGCCGACACGCTGTTCGATCCCTTCGTCACCAGCAAGTCCCAAGGCATGGGGTTAGGGCTCTCTATCAGTCATGGGATCATCGGTGCCCACGGTGGTAAACTCACGTTCAACCCGGACTACCGGGATGGCGCCGAATTCAACTTCACTCTGCCGTACGAGGAGGTCAGCTGAACCATGGATCAGACCACGCCCACTGTTTTCGTCGTGGATGATGACGTCGAGGTACGTAACGCGCTCAAGCTGTTATTGGAATCGGTCGGACTGCCGGTCGTCTGCTACGCTTCTGCACTCGATTACCTGGAGACCTTCGATGAGAGTCTGCCGGGTTGCCTGGTGGTCGATATTCGCATGCCGGGCATGAGTGGCCTCGATATGCAGGAGAAGCTGGCCGAATACCCGATTCACCCCCCAGTGATCATCATTACCGGCCATGGCGATGTGCCGATGGCGGTGCGGGCGGTGCAGTCTGGTGCGGTCGACTTTATCGAGAAGCCCTTTCGCGATCAGATTCTGCTCGACAGCGTGCATCGTGCCATTGAGATGGATGCGGAGCGTCGTGGCGAGGCTTCCCGCCAGTCGGAGATTCGTGAGCACCTCAACCTGCTCACGCCGCGGGAGCGGGAAGTGCTGGATCTGGTGGTTGGTGGCATGCGCAACAAGAATATATCGGAGCAGCTTGGCATTACCCTCTCCACCGTCGAGGCCCACAGGTCCCGGGTGATGGAGAAGATGCAGGCAGACTCGCTGTCCCATCTGATGCGTATGATGCTTACCCTGGAGCAGGATTATGGAAAACCATAACAAGCAGTCCAGTATCTCAGAATTTCATTGAACAACAGTTAGTTACATAATACTACCTCCCCGATATATGCCCGGAGCAGATGTTTGGGGTTTTCGTTGCGCGGACCTGGAAGGGGTGAGATGGACTCTCGAACATGAGAGCCGATCGATTCCTGCTTCTCATATCGTCGCGCGGGGCCAGCTGGATGGCGGGAGGTTTGAAATAACAACAGGCACCTCCCCGCGATGCAGCTGGCCTTGTTTTTTTGACTGGCTGGTATAGGCGTACAGAGTCATTAACAACGCTGAGTAGAGGGTGATTTCCTCGCCAATGACTCATAGACTTGAACGCTTGGGTGGTGGACAGAGATTGGTCCACCTGACCCGGGCATAACAATAATGGCAGGCTGGGTTGGGGAAGCATACGGCCCCAACTGCGAAAACCTGCTCGATCGATACCTGGTTCATATTCCGGAGGATGAGACAACATGAGTATTTCACGACGTGAATTTCTTCGCCTGATGGGGCTGGCCGGGGCTGCCGGTATGATGCCCTCATCCATCTTTGCCGCCGCCCGGCAGCCATCCGATCTCTACGAAGTCCCCAAGTTCGGTAACGTGTCGCTCCTCCATATCACCGACACCCACGCTCAGCTCAATCCGATCTACTTCCGTGAACCCAATGTCAATCTGGGTATCGGCTATGCCCTTAACAAGGCACCGCATCTGGTGGGCAACAAGCTGCTCGACCATTTTGGTATCGAGGCCGGCGGTATTGAAGCGCATGCCTTCACCTATCTCGATTTCGAAGATGCCGCACGCAAATATGGCAAAGTCGGCGGCTTTGCCCATCTACAGACCCTGGTCAAACGTCTTCGCGACGACCGCGGACCGGGCAACAGCCTGCTGCTCGATGGTGGTGATACCTGGCAGGGCTCCGGCACCGCCTACTGGACCCGGGGCAAAGATATGGTCGGCGCCTGCAACAAGCTGGGCGTCGATGTCATGACCGGCCATTGGGAGTTCACCTATCTGGATGAAGAGGTGATCGCCAACATCGGCGAATTCCAGGGCGACTTCGTGGCGCAAAACGTCAAGGTGAGCGAGGAGGCTCTGTTCGACTATAAATTCCCCGACTTCGATGGCTACAATGAGGACGCCGGTACTGCCTTCAAGCCCTATGTGATCAAGAAAGTGGGCGGTGCCCGCGTGGCAGTCATCGGTCAGGCCTTCCCCTATACCCCGATCGCCAATCCACAGCGCTTCATTCCGGACTGGTCCTTCGGCATTCGCGACGACAAGATGCAGATGGTGGTCGATCAGGTGCGCGAGACCGAGAAACCCGACGTGGTGGTGGTGATCTCCCACAACGGTATGGATGTGGATCTGAAGATGGCCTCTCAAGTCAGCGGCATCGATGTGATCTTCGGCGGACATACCCATGACGGTATGCCGGCGCCCACCGTTGTCAGCAATAGCGGTGGCAAGACCCTGGTCACCAACGCGGGTTCCAACGGTAAGTTCCTCGGTGTCATGGATCTGGATGTAAAGGGCGGCAAGGTGCGTGACTTCCGTTACCGGCTGCTTCCTGTTTTCTCCAACCTGCTGGAAGCAGACAAGGAGATGCAGGCCTACATCGATGAGGTGCGCGCACCCTACAAGGCCAAGCTTGAAGAGGAGTTGGCCACGGCCGAAGAGGTCCTCTACCGCCGCGGCAACTTCAACGGCACCTTCGATCAGGTGATCTGCGATGCCCTGACCACGGTCAACGATGCCCAGATCTCCCTCTCGCCCGGCTTCCGCTGGGGTACCACCGTCATGCCAGGGCAGAAGATCACCATGGACAACGTCATGGACCAGACCTGCATCACCTATCCGGAGACCTACCGCCGTGAGATGAAGGGCAGTGACATCAAGGCGATCCTTGAAGACGTCTGTGACAATCTCTTCAATAAAGACCCCTATTATCAGCAGGGCGGTGACATGGTGCGTGTGGGCGGCCTCGACTACGTCTGTGAGCCGGGCGCCGATTTCGGTAAGCGCATCTCCAACATGACCCTGGATAACGGCACCAAGATCGAAGCCGATAAGAGCTATATGGTTGCCGGTTGGGCCACCGTGGGTTCTCAATCACCTGGCGAGCCGATCTGGGATACCGTAGCGACTTATCTACGCGACCAGAAGACGGTCAAGATCAAGAAGCTCAATACACCCAAGTTGGTCGGTGTGGATAGTAACCCCGGCTTGGCTGATTATACCCGTTAAAGATCCGTGCTATTGATGCCCAATTCCATTAGTTGATTTGCACTCTCTCTCTTGAGTGCTTCAAGCTCTTTGAGTGTCAGACGCAGGTCTTTCATTTGTGATTTCAACTCTTTGATACGACGTGTCAATGTCCGGTGTCCCATTTTCAATTGGGTAACACCGGTTGAATCGGCATCGTACAGATCAAGGTATGCCTTGATATCTGTTAACTCAAATCCGAGTCGCTTAAATCTTAAGATCAACGTAAGCCTGGCCTTGTCCCGGTAATCAAACACTCGAGCGCTGCCAACACGGCGGGGGAAGAGTAAGCCCTTTTCCTCATAAAAACGAACGGTTCGCTGGGTGATACCGAATTCTCTGGAAAGGTCGGTAACGGAAAAAAGTTGATCCTTTTTGGTCATGGTATTGCCTGATATGTCAATCGGCATTCAACACTGAATCCCTGATAAGGGGGGATATTATGTGAAAGAACTCAATTATATCAATAATAAAGAAATACTGATCAATTAAGGCAATGGGAGATTGCAAATAGAAGATCCGAAATGTGGGGGTATTTCCGCTCTTGAAGTTAACGTAAACGTCATATATATTACCAATACGGATATTGAAGGCCGGTAACTGAGAAAACCATTGCACGGGGCTTGAGCCATGCCTATCTATCATGCACCTATTCGCGATATGCAGTTTGCCTACTATGAGCTCAATGACGGTGAAAGTCTGCGGCAACTGCCAGGTTACGAGGAGGTCGACAGGGAGACAGTCATGGCGATCCTGGAGGAGGCGGGTAAATTCGCTAGCGAGCAACTGCTGCCGATAAACCGCGCCGGTGATGAGGTCGGTTGCCAGTGGAAAGACGGCAAGGTGATCACCCCCGACGGCTTCAAGGAGGCTTACCACGCCTTCATTGAGGCAGGCTGGAACAGTATCGCATTCGATCCCGCTTATGGTGGCCAGGGGCTGCCAAAATCCCTGCACATGCTGGTGGATGAGATGCTCTGTGCCTGTAATCTCTCCTTCAGTCTCTATCCCGGCCTGACCAACGGTGCCTGGACAGCTTTGGAGTCCCATGCCAGCCAGGCATTGAAGGAGATCTTTTTTCCCAAGATGGCGAATGGGGTCTGGAGCGGTTCCATGTGCCTCACCGAACCACAATGCGGCAGCGATCTCGGTCTGTTGCGTACCAAGGCCGAACCCCAAGAGGATGGTAGTTACCGAATCACTGGCACCAAGATTTTTATCACTGCGGGCGAACATGATCTGACCGAGAACATCATTCACCTTGTGCTGGCGCGCACTCTCGACGCACCAGCAGGCATCAAGGGCGTCAGCCTCTTCGTAGTACCCAAGATATTGATCGATGA
>JARRNY010000056.1:0-36433 GCA_037384445.1 Candidatus Thiodiazotropha sp. | reverse complement strand
CTGTTTCTGGTATTCATCATCGGTGGTTTGCGCTTCTGGTCGATGCGCTTACAGCATCCGGTGCAGAAGGTGGCAGCATGATCCTCTCTCAGGTACGTGACTATCTGGCCGACCGGGGCCAGGCTACGCTAGCCGATATTGCGTTGCATTTCGATGCTGAACCGGGAGCCCTGCGCGGCATACTCGAGCAGTGGGAACGAAAAGGCCGGGTGGAAAAGCGCAAGGTAGAGGCCGCATGCGGAACCAGTTGTAATCGTTGCGATCCAGCAGCGATGGAGCTCTATGTTTGGCGTGGCTAACCGCCCTGCCTGAAACCTTGGTACTTCCAGGCTTCTAGCTGCCATTTGGCGCTGGCAGCCCGAGTTTGCTCATGCACTGCTTGAGTTTGTCCAGGTACTCTGGGTTTCGCTCCTCTTCTTCTGGAGGAATCAGTAGATTGCAGCAAATAACTGGGATTTCTTCATTGTCTTCTGTTTCGACCAGTAACGATTCCGCTACATAAGCATTGAGACCTGCACCCCAGTAAAGCGTATTCACTTCATCGTGGGTTAACGCATAGACCAAGCCATGAGCCTCGGCTTTGGAATCCCGCATCAATGTGGCCATTCTACCGATGCGCAAACGGTATCCCTTTGCAACAGCCTTTCTTGAATCCCTCGGTTCTACTCCCTTTGCCTTTAACAACTCGGGATCCATGTATAGGCCGTAGAAGAATACATGGTTCAATCGCTTTTCTGAGTTATCCAATAGCGCGCCGCCTTTCTATGTCCAATCTCGTCCTAAGCTGACCAGATATGGAAGTGAAGCTTTAGATATCGTGAAAAATGTAATTGTCTTTTGCGACTAAAGATGGTCTCGCTGATTCTGTTGCACTACTTTTGTGATAACGCTTGGTAAATGGTGTCAACATAAGTCGAAAAGTTCTTAAACTCTTCAGAAAGCTTGTTTGTTGAGCCATCTTGCTGCACGGCCGTTGCAATGAGATCAAGCGCGGCATTTGTTGCAACGATTCTTCTTTTCTCTTCAATTGAAATGTTTTTTTGGTCAAACAGTACTTCGAGGCCGGGGCCAAAATTGCTCTTGAACATTTTATCTCCTTTTGTGTGTAACGCTCATCGAACAGACGAAAGCGTGTGAGTTTCGAAGCCCGAGTTGTGATGTTTAGTTTTGATAGGATGTGACATTTGCTGTAAATCTATACTCATTGGTAATATTTTCAGGAATCAAGTCGTAACAACCACTGACAACATCGCGCTCTTCACTTGCAATAAGATTCGTTACAGTACTAGAGCATTCGGCGACGAGATAGTCATTTTTATATACATTCAGTACTACCTTGACTCTACTGTAGGGTTGGTTTGTGTTGTTTTTAATTTTAAACGAGTACTTAAATTCTTTTTGATCGAGTATTGGAATATAGCCTACTATTTCCAATTCATTGGATTCTTGCTCATAGGGGATACAGTTGGGTCGGTCATGCCAATTGTATCCTTTGATATTTTCTTTAGCAGTAATGGCGGCGAATACTCCCATAGCGAACAAGAAGCCAAATAAAATATTTTTAGCTATCCAAGTAAGTTTTTCTTTCATGCAATTCTTCCTTGACGCTCTTCTCGCGCGTTACGTCCCGTCTCACGAATAATCGAACGCAGGAAGTGATTGCAGTGGAAGTGTTTGTGAAAAGTTATCATCGTTATGTGCCCTCATACCACTCAAGTGGTTCTGGTAGATCCATGGCGGAATACTCAATATGGATTATTCGTCGGTGACTAGGCGTAACCGCCTTCCTTGATGAGTGAAATAATAGTGGACACATCAGCAAGACATCGCCTGGTTTTGCGTAACACTCGATTACTTGAGAAGTATCTACTATCTTAACAATCTCTCTTGAAGGGACTCTTCCATCTCGATGTGACCCGGCGACCACTCTTAGGACACCAGATTCCTTGCTGGCCGCATCAAGATGCACCCTGAGTGTCAGGGTTTGAGCTAAATATTCTTCTGGTGGCTCGACATGGATAATGCCCTGTTTTTCGCTCCAGGGAGCAAACCCGGGAACTGCATGTTTTTCTTTAAGGGCGATTGATGTGTCTTGGTGCCACGCAACATTCCAGTTGGCCTTTGGAGTCTTGTCAAAGTATACGGACCTTACCGGCTTGGCATTATCACCAAGTATTTCCTTTGCAATATCCCGTAGTGGTGATGAACTGGCCAGTTGGCGAATTTGTGGGACTTTATTCATTAAATCCCTTACGCCATAGTTATTGGTCTTACTATCGAAGACTGATAACGCGTTCAGTAGTGACTCTACTTCGCTCTTATCAATGGCTTGTTCAGCAAGATAGTAGCCATTTCTTTTGTATTCTGACTTCATGTCAAAATTTCACCAAATAAATTCTAATAACTGACTATGAGGGCGGCCTGAATATCTATGCCCTGGTTAGTATCTTTAGGATGCGGTGTTGTGAAATGACAGGTGGAAAGGGCATCCGGCCAGAAGATAGTTATTCCCTAACGCATTAAGAGTACCAGTCGCTTGGAGATTGCGAAAGTCCCAGACCTGGTCTGACATTGAAAGGCTTTAAGGTGGAATACTTATCTTCCTGTTTTTGATCTGCGATTGGAAATATCTGCAGTGTTCGGTAATGCACTGGTCCTGTGAAGTGCTATTTCACTCGATGAGGAGAGCGCGGAGTTTTCCAGAAACGGTTTTCTGAAATCTCAGCACTGATGGTTGGTCATTCTCGTCCGGCTACTGCTTGAGCTTGATTACCAGCGTGGCGATGTTGTTCTCTTTTGCGAGACGGCGAGCGTTATTGAGTTCCCGTTGGCTCCGGTAGGGGCCGCTGCGTACACGGTGGAAGGTGTCGCGGTTGTTGATGCTGACTTTCTGGATCTCTGCTTCGATGCCGATCAGAGCAAGCTTAGCCTTCATGCGGTCTGCGTCTTGGTATTTACGGAAGGAGCCCATCTGCAGAATATAGGCGGTACCTGAAGGGAGGGCCGGTTCAGGGGTTTCCACGCGGGCGCTGTTGGGCTGTCCGGAGGGTTCGGGGGCCATCAGCTCTTCGTCGGGGATGACGACCTCCATCTCGGGCAGGATGGTGTAGAACTCGAAGGTGGGTTTGGGTGCGTTGTTTTTGGGTGCTGTGGGTGTTGGTTTGGGTTGGGTCACGCCAGGTACCGTAACATCGCTGAGGCCGGTTCCCAGTTTCAGCCACAACAGGCCGACCACGAAGGCACCGACGATGGCGCCGCCGAAGAACCAGAAACTGCAGCTGGTGTTACCCCGGCTCTTCTTCTTCCTTGAGCCGGCTCGGTTTTTGTAGTCGGCCATTGCTTACATCTTCTCCGGTGTGCTTACACCCAGCAGGTTGAGGCCGTTGCGCAAGACCTGGCGGGTGGCCAGGATCAGCTGCAGTCGGGCGTCGCGCAGCGCTGCGTCGTCGATCAGGAACTTGTGGGCGTTGTAGTAGGTGTGGAAGTCGTTGGCCAGCTCGCGCAGGTAGTGGGTCAGCAGGTGGGGTTCTTCGTTGAGTGCTGCTGTCTCGACCACTTCGGGGTAGCGCGACAGATTCGTCAACAGGGCTTGCTCATGGCTCTCCGTCAGTCGGCTGTAGTCGACGGCAGTCGGGTTGCTCTCGAAAGCGATATTCTGCTCTGCCGCCTGTTGCAACACGCTGCAGATGCGGGCATGGGCGTACTGCACATAGTAGACCGGGTTGTCGCTCGACTGGGACTTGGCCAGATCCAGATCAAAGTCCATGTGCTGCTCGCACTTGCGCATGACGTAGAAGAAGCGGGCGGCATCGCTGCCGACCTCTTTACGCAACTCGCGCAGGGTGACGAACTGGCCGGAGCGGGTCGACATCTGCACCTTCTCACCGCCCCGATAGAGGATGGCGAACTGGACCAGCAGCACATCGAGACGGGAGGGGTCGTCGCCCAGCGCCTGCAGTGCGGCTTTGACCCGCGGCACATAGCCGTGGTGGTCGGCTCCCCAGACATCGATGACCCGTTCGAAACCGCGCTCCAGCTTGTCCATGTGGTAGGCGATGTCGGAGGCGAAGTAGGTGGTCTGGCCGTTGTCACGCACCACTACCCGATCCTTCTCGTCGCCGTAGTCGGTGGAGCGGAACCAGAGCGCCCCCTCTTTCTCGTAGAGTTGGCCGCCGGCGCGCAGGCGTTCGATGGCGCGGTTGACCGCGCCGCTCTCGGTCAGGCTGCGCTCGGAGTACCACTGGTCGTAGTTGACACCGAACAGGGAGAGGTCGTCGCGAATGTCGTCGAGGATGGTGTTCAGCCCCAGCTCGAAGACGAAGCGGTAGCGGTTGTCACCCAGCAGTGATTTGGCGCGATTGATCAGGGCGTCGATGTGCGCCTCTTTGTCTCCGCCGGCCGGTTCATCGGCAGGGATGTCGGCGAAGACCTCCTCGGCACTGTGTTTGTAGGCCTCGCCGTGATCCCGATGCAGGGTGGCGGCGATGTCCCAGACATAGTCGCCCTTGTAGCCGTTGGCGGGGAAGGTGAGGGTCTCGTCGCAGAGCTCCAGGTAGCGCAGCCAGACCGAGGTGCCGAGGATGTCCATCTGACGTCCGGCATCGTTGACGTAGTACTCCCGGTGCACATCGAAGCCGACTGCGGCCAGCAGGTCGGAGACCACTGAGCCATAGGCGGCGCCACGGCCGTGGCCCACATGCAGGGGGCCGGTGGGGTTGGCGGAGACATACTCTACCTGCACCCTCTTGCCGGCACCGACCCGGCTGCGGCCATATTCGTGGCCCTGGGTGAGGATCTGCGGCACCAGCCGCGTGTAGGCGGTGGGCGAGAGGTAGAAGTTGATGAAGCCGGGACCGGCGATCTCGCAGCGCTCCACCAGGTCGGAGGTCGGCATCGCTTCCAGCAGCGCCTGGGCCAGCTCGCGGGGATTCCTGCGCGCGGGCTTGGCCAGCACCATCGCCAGGTTGGTGGCGAAATCACCATGCTTGGTGTCGCGGGCGCGCTCGATTTTCGGTGTGGTCAGGAGTTCCTGCGCGAGCACGCCGTTGTCGGCAAGCTGCTGCAGCGCGGCGGTTACCAGTTGCTCGATCTGCGTCTTCATATCAGGTGTCATGGGTGGTGTAGCAAGGGCGCAAAGGATAACAGGAATCGGGCCTTTCGGGGGAGTGTGGCTGTCAGAAAGTCTTCATCCGGCTGTCACCGCAGTGTCACCCTGCCTGTCTAGACTTTTGGCTGTAAAAACTGCAATGGAAGAGAAAAATGAGTGTAGAGAGACGCTACAGCAAACGTTACCCGATGGATGGGGATGTCTACATCCGTTACCGCAAGCAGCGGGCCTTCCCGGCACGCGCGATGAACTGCTCGATGCAGGGAATCTACCTGAAGACCGAAAGCCTGACCCTGCTGACCGGCGCCCTGGTGGAACTGGAGATTTTCCGCAACGGCCGCCTGTGGGAGGTGATGGGGGTGGTGACCCACTCCCAGGACGACGGTATTGGTGTCATGTTCTGGCAGCCTCAGCCCGACTTGTATCAGGCGGTAATCGCGAAACAGCCCCGTGTAACGGGAATCATGCAGCGGCTGTCGGGCGATGCGGCAGAGTTCCATCCTTAGATGGTGTTGCTTTAACAGCGGCAACGATTGTCATCTTCACGTAACAAAGCTCCGGTCTAATGTGCTTCACCCTGGGTATTGTGGATCACAAGATGAGCATTCCGAGAATTTTGGCAGTTGATGATGAGCCGGCAGTCGGCGAGATGCTGCGCTTCATTCTGGAGAATGAGGGCTTTCAGGCCGACTTCGCTGAAGATGCCTCGCAGGCGCTGTGCCTGATCCGCAAAACGCGTCCCGATCTGATTCTGCTCGACTGGATGCTGCCTGGCATGACGGGTATCGAGCTGGCGGGTCGCCTCAAGGGTAACAGCGAGACCGAGTCGATCCCGATCATCATGTTGACCGCCAAGGGTGAGGAGAACGACAAAGTGCGCGGGCTCGACGTGGGGGCCGAGGACTATGTCACCAAGCCCTTCTCTGCCCGCGAGCTGTTGGCAAGAATCCGCACCATTCTGCGCCGTGTCTCGCCGCTGCTGGCGGGTACTTCATTGGAGTGCAACGGACTGGTGCTCGATCCGGTCAGCCATCGGGTCACCGCTGATCGGGAGACAGTGGAGCTGGGCCCGACCGAGTTTCGTCTGCTGCACTTCTTCATGACCCATCGGGAGCGTGTCTTCTCCCGTAGCCAGCTGCTCGACCAGGTCTGGGGCACCAATGTCTACATCGAGGAGCGCACGGTTGATGTACACATCCGGCGCCTGCGCAAGGCGTTGGAGCCGAGCGGAAAACAGCAGGTACTGCAGACGGTGCGCGGCGCGGGCTATCGTTTTTCCGCCAAGCCCTGAATTCCGATGCACGGGCCGACTGTAACAAAACTGTCATATTTTCCTCATCGATTGTTCATCTTTGGTGCCTATGCTCACCACACTGAAATTAACTCACCTGTTATCAGGTTTGAATACAAACGTCTCTGAAGGAGAGAAATCATTATGAAAAAGCTGATCTCAACTGCGGTCGCGCTCTCGCTGACCGGTTTTGCAGGCATGGCTTCGGCCCGTGATTACATCAGCATCGTGGGCTCTTCCACTGTCTATCCCTTTGCTACCGTGGTGGCCGAGCAGTTCGGCAAGACCACCCAGTACAAGACACCCAAGATCGAATCCACCGGTTCCGGTGGTGGTCTGAAGCTGTTCTGCGCCGGTGTTGGTATAGAGAATCCCGATATCACCAACGCTTCGCGCCGCATCAAACCTTCCGAGGTTGAGCTCTGTGCCAAGAACGGCGTCAAGGACATCACCGAGGTGAAGATCGGCTACGACGGTATCGCCCTGGCCAACTCCAAGAAGGCCCCCCTGTTCAAAGTCAGCCGCAAGGATATCTTCCTGGCGCTGGCCAAGCAGGTGCCGGATCCGAAGGATCCCGAGAGCGGCAAACTGGTCGCCAATCCCTACAACACCTGGAAGCAGGTAAATGCCGATCTGCCTGACATGACCATCGAAGTGTTGGGTCCCCCTCCCACGTCCGGTACCCGTGACGCCTTCGCCGAGCTGGCGATGGAGGGTGGCTGTAAGAAGATCGATTGGATCAAGGCCATGAAGAAGAAAGACAAGAAGATGTACAAATCGATCTGCCATACTCTGCGTGAGGACGGCAAGTACATCGAGGCTGGCGAGAACGACAACCTGATCGTGCAGAAGCTGGAGGCCAATCCGAATTCACTGGGTATCTTCGGTTTCAGCTTCCTGGATCAGAATGCGGACAAGGTGCAGGGCTCTCTCATCGACGGCGAAGCCCCGACCTTCGAAAAGATCGCCGATGGCAGCTACCCGGTCTCACGTCCGCTCTTCTTCTATGTGAAGAAGGCTCATGTGGGCAAGATCCCCGGTATCGAAGCCTACCTGGCTGAGTTCACCAGCGAAAAGGCTTGGGGAGACGAGGGCTATCTGGCTGACAAGGGCCTGATCCCGATGCCTCAGAAAGAGCGCAAGGCCTTCAAGGGCGATGTGGAAGCGATGAAGAATCTGACGCTTTAATTCCACACTAAGCTGCAGGAGGCGGCTGCTTGTTAAATCTACAAGCAGCCGCTTTTTTGTCTGGAGTTGAGATGCATACCTCCACCTTGATAATTCTTTTGCTGGGGATCATGTCCCTGGCCTACTACCTGGGTAAGAAACGTTCCCTATCGCTGGTCTCTGGCCGGATCCGGGATCTGCATTCGCTGCCCGCATATTATGGGCTGCAGACCGCTTTGTGGTGCGGTATCCCCGCGCTGCTGGTGATTGCACTCTGGGTCTCTTTTGAAAACTCGATTGTTACCAGTCTGGTGGTGGACTCTTTGCCACAGGAGCTGCAGAACCAGCCTCCCGAGCGCCTCAACCTGGTATTGAACGATATCCGCAATCTGGCTACCGGCAACATTGTCTCTGCGGATGTGGATCAGCAGATGCAAAAGGCTGCCGACCGGTATGCAAGTCTGCAGAACATCAGCAAGATGGCCATGTTCGTGGTCGCCCTGGCACTGTCGATTCTGGCGGGTTTCTTCGCTCGGCGCTCGATCAGCCGCCAGCAGCGGGCACGCAATCGGGTAGAGAAGGCGGTCAACTTTTTCCTCCTCTCCAGCTCCACGCTGGCGATCTTTACCACCATCGGCATCGTGCTTTCGGTGCTGTTTGAATCGATCCGGTTCTTTCAACAGATCCCGATCAGTGAATTTCTCTTCGGACTGGAGTGGTCGCCACAGACTGCGATCCGGCCCGATCAGGTAGGCTCCTCAGGGGTGTTCGGCTCCGTTCCCCTGTTCGCCGGCACCTTTTTAATTACCTTTATTGCCATGTTCGTGGCGGTTCCCGTCGGTCTGCTCTCGGCCATCTACATGGCAGAGTATGCCAGCAAGACCTTCCGCGCGCTGGCCAAGCCGGTGCTGGAGATCCTGGCCGGCATACCCACTGTGGTGTACGGCTTCTTTGCCGCGCTCACGGTGGCGCCCTTCTTTCGCGATAGCGGCGCCATGTTGGGACTCAGCGTCTCCTCGGAGTCGGCGCTGGCGGCCGGTGTGGTGATGGGCATCATGATCATCCCCTTTGTCTCTTCACTGTCGGATGATGTCATCAATGCGGTACCCCAGGCGATGCGCGATGGCGCCTATGGTCTGGGTGCGACCCGCTCCGAGACCATTCGCAATGTGATCATTCCGGCGGCTCTGCCCGGCATCGTCGGCGGTGTGCTGTTGGCTGTTTCGCGCGCTATCGGCGAGACCATGATCGTCGTCATGGCGGCTGGGCTGTCGGCCAATCTGACCGCCAATCCGCTGGAGGCGGTGACTACCGTAACAGTGCAGATCGTCACCCTGCTGGTCGGCGACCAAGAGTTCGACAGCGCCAAGACCCTGGCCGCCTTTGCCCTGGCCCTGGTGCTCTTTCTCTTTACTCTGGCCCTCAACATGATCGCACTGCATATCGTGCGCAAATATCGTGAACAGTATGAATAGTCAGAACAAACAGCATCAGGAACGGACAATGGACCGGGTCCAGAAAGGGCTCGATCGCCGCTATCGCAAGGAGCGGAATTTCAGACGCATCGGTCTGGGCGCGATCCTGCTCGGTCTGCTGTTCGTCTCTTTCCTCTTTGTCAGTATCGTCTCCAAGGGCTATACCGCTTTCCAGCAGACCTATATCCAGCTCGATGTAACCTTCGACCCGGATAAGATCGCACCGGTCGGTGAAACCGATCCTGAGGTGATCGCCAAAGGGGATTTCGGTGGCATCGTCAAGCAGGCCCTGCGGGATGAGTTTCCTACGGTGACCAACCGCAGGGAGAAACGAGTGCTCTACGGTCTGGTCAGCACCGGCGCCTCTTTCCAGCTGCTCGATAGGGTTAAGCAGGATCCATCACTGATCGGCACGAGCCAATCGGTTTGGCTGTTGGCCGACGATGATGTGGACATGCTCATCAAGGGGCATATCGATCTCAACCTGCCGCAGAGCGATCGTCGCATCAAAGACAATCAACTGGCCTGGATCGAGCAGTTGCAGAAGCAGGGGCGCATCGAGAAGCGTTTCAATACCCTCTTCTTTACAGCCGGCGACTCGCGTGAACCGGAGCTGGCGGGTATCCGTGGCGCGGTCACCGGTTCCATTTTTACCCTGCTGATTACCCTGGCGATCGCCTTTCCTGTGGGTGTGGCGGCGGCGGTCTATCTGGAAGAGGTCGCACCGAAGAATCGGTGGACCGATCTTATCGAGGTCAATATCAACAATCTCGCGGCCGTGCCATCGATCGTTTTCGGTCTGCTTGGTCTGGCAGTCTTTATCAACTTTTTCGGGTTGCCCCGCTCGGTGCCTCTGGTGGGTGGCCTGGTGTTGGCCTTGATGACCTTGCCGACCATTATCATTGCCAGCCGTGCGGCGCTGAAATCGGTGCCGCCGTCGATCCGCGAAGCGGCGCTGGGTGTCGGCGCATCGCCCATGCAGACCATAACCCACCATGTGCTGCCGCTGGCCCTGCCGGGCATGCTGACCGGTACCATCATCGGCATGGCGCAGGCGCTGGGTGAAACGGCGCCGCTGCTGATGATCGGCATGGTTGCCTTCATTGTCGATGTGCCCGGCAGTCCGATGGACCCCTCTGCGGTGCTCCCGGTGCAGATATTTCTCTGGGCAGACAGCCCTGAGCGGGCCTTCGTCGAGCGGACTTCGGCGGCCATCATGGTGCTGCTGGCCTTCCTGATCGGCATGAATCTACTGGCCGTTTGGCTACGAAAGAAATTTGAGCGCCGCTGGTAAAAATGGCGCAAGCGAGGTAATGATGGCTGAAGTGATCAACAGTAATGGCGCTCTTGCCGATGAGCTGAGGCTAGGCGTAGATGTCGAGGACGATATGGCGACAGTGAAAGAGGTTCAGGCAAGCGCAACGGTCGGCGACATCTATGTCGATGATCCACGTATGACCTGTCGCAACGTGAACGTATTCTATGGCGACAAGCAGGCCATCTTCGATGTCAGCCTGGATATCGGCAAGAACCAGGTGATCTCGATGATCGGGCCTTCCGGTTGCGGTAAGTCGACCTTTCTGCGTTGTCTCAACCGCATGAACGATACCATCGATATCTGCAAGGTCAGCGGACAGATCAAGATGGACGGCCTGGATATCTACAACAGCGGTCTGGATGTGGTGCCACTTCGCGCCAGTGTGGGGATGGTGTTCCAGAAGCCCAACCCCTTTCCCAAATCGATCTACGACAATATCGCCTATGGTCCGCGGATTCATGGTTTGAGTGACGACAAGCAGCATCTCGACCAAATCGTTGAGGATTCGCTGAGAAAGGCGGGGTTGTGGGAAGAGGTGAAGGATCGCCTGGATCAACCCGGCACCGGCCTCTCCGGCGGTCAGCAGCAGCGCCTGTGCATCGCCCGTGCCATTGCGGTCAGTCCGGAGGTGATTCTGATGGACGAACCCTGTTCGGCGCTCGATCCCATTGCCACTGCCAAGATCGAAGAGCTGATCGACGAGCTGCGGGAAAACTACACCATCGCCATCGTTACCCACTCCATGCAGCAGGCGGCTCGCGTCAGTCAGCGCACCGCCTACTTCCATCTGGGTAAGCTGATCGAAGTGGGCGAGACAGACCAGATTTTCACCGCACCCAGCCACAAGCTGACTGAAGATTACATTACCGGTCGTTTCGGCTAGGAAAACAGACTCCTGAGAACCTAAGTATGAAAGAGATAATTAGCGGACACACCGTTTCGGCCTACAACGAGGAGTTGAAGACGATCAATCAGCTAGTGCTCGAATTGGGCGAGCTGGGGCTCGATCAGTTGCGCCGTGCAGTGCAGACGCTCAAAGATGAAGACACCAAGGCGGCGGGCCAGGTCATTGAGCGCGACAACAAGATGAATGAGCTGGATGTGCGTGCCGATGAGGAGATCATCCGCCTGATCGCCAAGCGCCAGCCGATGGCGAAGGATCTGCGCGACGTGCTGACGGTGCAGAAGACCGTCTCCGACCTGGAGCGCGTAGGAGATGAGGCGCGCAAGATCGCCAAGCTCACCATCCACTTCTTCGACAGCGGTAAGAACCCGCCGGGCAAGGAGATCCTGCAGGACATCTATAACATGGCGGAGTCCGTCGACTGGATGCTGCAGGTGAGTCTGGCGGCCTTCTCGGAACTCGATTTGGCCAAGGCGTTGGATGTGATCCGCACCGATGAGAAGCTGTATGAGGAGTTCCGCTCCTCCCTGCGCCGCCTCTCCACCTTCATCATGGAGGACTCCCGCAGCGTAGGCCATGTGGTCGATATCGTACTCGCCCTGCGTGCGCTTGAGCGCATCGGCGGCCATGCCAAGAATATCGGCGGCTATGTGATCTTCCTGGTCACCGGTAAGGATGTGCGACACGAGGATCTGAATATCATCGCAACGGAGATTGCCGATCTGCTTTGATCGGGCTGTGCATAGGTAGTTTCAGGGTATTTGGTGGGGCATGGCCCCACCCTGCTCTTCATTTCAGCAGTAGGTGGGCATGGCCCCAGCAATCCCTCTATCGGGGGGTCACAGCATCTCCATCGGATCCACATCCACCGACCAGCGCACCCGCCGCGCCTCGGGCAGTTCCGCCAGCTTCTCCATCCAGCGTTCGAGCCAGCGGTGTAAAGCCTGGCGCTGCATCGCTTGAATCAGCAGATGGGCTCTGATCCGTCCGGCGCGTCGCTCCATGGGTGCAGGTACAGGGCCCCAGAATTCGACCTCCTGCGCGCCGGGCAGTGTCTGTCCGACAGCGGCCGCCCGTTCCAGAAAAGTGAGCGGGTCGCTCGCCTTGGTCGACTCCGCCCTTACCAGCACCTGATGTGAGAACGGGGGCAGGGCGGCTAGCCGTCGTTCCGCCAGCGCCTCCTCGGCGAAGGCGTCGTAACCCTGTCGGGTCAACAGCTGCATCAGGGGATGATCGGGATGCCGCGTCTGGATCAGTACCTTTCCTGCCCGCTGCGCCCGACCTGCCCGGCCGGCCACCTGCAGAATCAACTGGGCCATGCGTTCCGGCGCGCGGTAGTCGGCGCCGAAAAGACCCTGATCAACATCGAGGATGCCGACCAGTGTGACATCGGGAAAGTGGTGTCCTTTGGCCAGCATCTGAGTGCCGAGCAGCAGGGGATAGCGACCCTGGCGGATACCATCGAGCAGTTTCTCCAGGCTTCCCTTGCGACTGGTCGAGTCCTTGTCGATGCGCGCCAATGGAACGTCCGGAAAGAGTTCGCTCAGACGTGACTCGATCTGCTCAGTACCCTGCCCGATTGCCCGCAGTTCGGGGCTGCCACAAGTTGGGCACTGGTTGGGGACCCGTCGCTGGTGGCCGCAGTGGTGACACCAGAGCAGATGCTGTTTGCGATGGTGGGTCATGCGGGCATCGCAGCGGGGGCAGTCGGTCAACCAGCCGCAGGCATGGCAGGTGAGCATGGGGGCGTAGCCCCGCCGGTTGAGAAACAGCATGACCTGGCCGCGATCGGCCAGCGCGCTGTGGATTTCGCGGATCAGCAGAGGCGACATACCAGAATCGAGCGGCGCGGAACGAATATCGACCAGGTTCAGCTGCGGCAGGCTGGCCTGGGTCGCCCGCTGGGGCAGGTCGAGACGCTGATAGCGTCCTTCGTCGGCATTACGCAGAGACTCCAGCGAGGGTGTGGCGGAGCCGAGCACAACCGGGCAGCCGCGCTGTTGCGCCCGTACCAAAGCCAGGTCGCGTGCCGAATAGCGGAATCCCTCCTGCTGTTTCAGCGACAGGTCGTGCTCTTCGTCGACCAGAATCAGGCCCAGGTCCGGCATGGGCGTGAAGATGGCTGAGCGAGTGCCGACCAGGACCTGTTTTCTACCCAGCCGCAGGTCGTGCCAGACCGATTCACGCTCCCCGTCGGCCAGCCCGGAGTGGAGCAGGGCGACACGTTCACCCAGATGGCGGCGAAAGCGTGTCATCAGTTGCGGTGTCAGTCCGATCTCCGGCACCAGCACCAGCGTCTGTGCTCCGCGCTCGATGACCGCTTCGATCAGCCGCAGGTAGACCTCCGTCTTACCACTGCCGGTTACACCGTGCAGCAGAAACGGCTGGAAGTGGTGCAGCTGCGCGCTGACCTCATCGACCGCCTGCTGCTGTTTGGGGTTGAGCCGATGTCTTTCGTGTGTGGGATGAGGTTCTGTCGCTGGGCTGATAGCCAAATGGCAGGGCTCGATGAGGCCACGGCCGATGAGGGTTCGCAAGACGGCGTCGGAGGCGTCAGCTGTGGCGATCAGGTCGGACTTGCCCATCCCCTCAGGTCTGGTGGAAAGCTGGTTCAGGACCGCCAGCTGTTTGGGCGCCCGTTTGAGTGTCTCTGGGTCGAGCTCTCTGCCGGCGCGGGTCAACTGCAGGCCTGATGGTCGGCTGACAAGGATCTGGCGGGGTTTGCGCAGATTGACCGGAAGCGCCTGCGCAATGACATCCCCCAGCGGATGTTGATAGTAGTTAGCCGCCCAATGCAGCAGGCGAAGATCAGATTCGCTCAACAGCGGCTGCTCGTCGAGCTGTTGGATTGCGCGCTTGAGGCGCTCGTGGGGCAACTCACTTGTCTCTGCGATGCCTACCAAAACACCGGTCCGGCTGCCGCGTCCGAAGGGGACCTGAAAGCGGGTGCCGAGCGCCGCGATCCGCTGACTCCCGGCCGGTGGCAGGTAGTCGAACAGGGTACGCAGGGGGCCGGGAAGGGCGATGCGGAGGATGGATTCAGGGTGCATGGCGGGACTGTATCATGGCTGCAAATGAATGGCGGAGAACGACTTGCAGCCGGTTCATCTGTCTGTCAAATTCTTTTCCACAATTGCTGTGGATAACTTTGTGTAAAAAGTCTGTGTTAAGAGCGAATTTTCAGTTCAAGATTATCCCGTGATTACAGTTGGTTACAAAATATTAGCGCATGCTAATTCAATTTTTGACTGATGAGTGCAGATGTTGTGTTGCAACATTGAGTCAGTGTGTATAAAACGCCTCTGAAGCCGGTAGTGGACACTCACCTACGAGCATGAGCCCAGGTGACAGGGGGTTCCTCCTGGGTGTTGTATGCATACGACACATTATCCCGATTCGTTAACTCCTGTTAGGCTTAGAGAGGCGTGTAAGGAGAAAGCGCATGAAACCTTGGCAGATCATTGCGGAGCATATCGCTCAGGTAACCGGCGAACCGTTTGATCCCGTAGAGCCCCGACACATTGGTGGCGGCTGTATCAACAGCGCCGTACGCCTGGTGGATGGCGAACGTACCTATTTCGTGAAGCTCAACCAGGCTTCGCTGCTGGAGATGTTCGAGGCGGAGTCTGACGGTCTGCAGGAGATGGCCCGGACCGAGACGATTCGGGTACCCCGGCCCCTCTGCTATGGCCTGACCGAAGATCAGTCCTATCTGGTGATGGAGTACATCGAGATGGGTCATGCCGGACAGCAGAGCCACATACAGGCCGGCCGGCAGCTGGCGGAGATGCACCGCACAAGCTGGAAGCAGTTTGGTTGGCATCGGGACAATACGATCGGCTCCACCCCCCAACCCAACACGCCGAGCGACAGCTGGATCGAATTCTGGGCTGAGCATCGGCTTGGATTCCAGTTCCGTCTCGCAGCCAGGAATGGTTATCGTGGCAATCTGCAACGCCGTGGGGAGCGCTTGCTCGAAGGCTTCCATCACCTGATCGACCACGATCCCACCGCTTCACTGCTGCACGGTGATCTGTGGGGAGGAAACATGGCCTACGATCAGCAGGGTCATCCGGTTATTTTTGATCCGGCCGTCTACTTTGGTGATCGCGAGGCGGATCTGGCCATGACCGAACTCTTCGGTGGCTTCAGCAACGCCTTCTACGACGCCTACCGGGAGAACTGGCCGTTGGCGCCGGGTTATGCGACGCGCAAAACCCTCTATAACCTCTACCATATTCTCAATCACCTGAACCTCTTTGGTGACGGTTACCTGGGCCAGGCAAGTACGATGGTCGACCGATTGCTGGCAGAGATATGAAAGACGCGCATGCCTGGCAGGGCGGGGATGAGTCGTAGTGAAGCACTATAAATGTCGGGACTGTGGCTTCATGCTGATGCCCAGAAAACCGACCAATCGATGTCCTGAATGTGGTTCTCTCTACCTGATTCCCAGTGATTTCAAGCCCCGTCAGGGAGCCAACAGGGGGATACCGCTGGCTGATAGGTTGAGCGGTTTTCTGCTTGGCGCCATTTTTGGCGTGCTGACCTTTGTTGGCTGGTTGCTGGCTCTGTTCCTTCACGGTGCAGCGCCGGTGGCGGGGAAAGACTTTTTGGGGATTACCTCTATCGGTTTAGAGCTCTCCCTTCTGTTGGCGTTGGTTTGCGCATTGATCGGCCTGCTGATGGGAAGCGACAGGTTGGCGCAGTTTTTTGGCTATTTATGGGGTACGGATGCAAAGCCTGAACATCTCATGAACAGGCTGGCGTTACGGATTCCGCTGTGGCTTGTGTTTCTGATCGTATCCGGCGTGACCGTCGGTGCGATAGGCTATCTGGTGAGTGTGGTACGGGCGGAGGGTTGAGAGCGATCCCTGCGGGCAGGCCGTAATCCTTGCATGGACTACAGCCTGCCCTGATTGCTGATTACTGCAGCATCGGATCGTCATCCATGGCGCCAGGAGGAGCCATTGGCGGGAAGGGTTTGCCATTGACCAGCAGTTGACCCTGTTTGAAGACTGCATTCGATTTCAGCAGGTCACCTTCGCGGGTGAGATAACCCTGGTCGGTCAGCATGGCGACCTGTTGCTGGAATTGCGCCACCATCATTTGCGATTGAGCTTCCATCTCTTCAGCGGGAATGCCGGTGTTCTCCATCTGCTCTTTTCCCGGTGGATTACTCAGCAGTCCGAGCACCATCTGCTCCTGCAGGCTGAGCTCACCGCTGGCCTCCAGTTGTGTCAGCAGCATCATCGGATTGGCCATCGCCTGCTCCAGATTCTCCTGATTCAGCTTCACACGGCCTTTGAGGCTAACTTCGCCTTCACTGTTGGCCAGACTGATGCGATCAATATGGAATTCGGGCAGCTTGCTGAGCAGGCTGACCCCCTTCTCCATCATGACGGGCATGAGTTTCTCAGCAAAGGCCTGACTGTCTCCGTTCAACAGCGTTGGATCGGTGTAGATCCCCATAAAGGCCTGGCTGATCTCTGCAACCGTCCGCGCATGCAGATGTTTGAACGAGTAGTCGAAATGGATGGGGCCTATGGCGTCCTGGCCGATCAGTACGCTATCGATACTCAAACGTTCCACGAGATCGATGAAACCGTCGCTGTGGGGAAGGTCTATGTCGTAGGCAAGCTGCTTCATGACCAGCTGATCTTTGCCGCTGTTGGGCACGCTGATGGCGAGTTCGCCAATCGACATGCGCTGAGTGCCCGCGTAGAGCAGAGAAATGTCGTCAAAAATCTGCTGTTGATCGCCCTCCAGTCGTATGTCTGAGATACGAACATCCATCTCATCCTGACTGATCATGTGGAGTTCAGGTGCGCGAGCGGAGAGTTGGCTCTTTTTCATATCAGCGGAAAAATGCATGTCGCCCTCAAGACCTTGCCAGGTGATTGTGAGGGGTTGGGCGCTATCTCCGTTGGGTCCGGGCAGTGTGGTAGTGAATTCAGGACTGCTGAAAGTCGCATATCCGCTGCCATCCATCAGAATGGTCGTGTGCTGGGAGAAGGGGCTTTTGCCTTGCAGCACTTCCTTCGCCTCCTGCTGAATACTCTCCGGCAGAGTGACCTCGCTATAGGTGGTGGCGGCGGCTAGGGCCGAAAAACCTGGAAACGGACCATGCTGGATCAGGGTGTGGACCGTCAGGCGCAGTGGTTTGGCATTGGCTGCCATCTCCGGGTCAGAGCTGGCTGCCGCAGCGTCGGCAAACTGTTTGAAGAGTTCAAGGGTGACGGTCTCTTCGGATTCGAAGATGCCGCGCTGATAGTCGCGATCGACGATCTCGATATAGGGTGAATTCTCCAGGACTTTGTCGTATTGCGCCGCGAGAGTGGACTCGGTCTGTTTGCCAAAGTACCAGGATGCGGCGGTATACCCTCCTCCGACGGCGGCAATGACAAAGGCGAGTATGGCTATTTTCTTCATTACAACTCCTTAACTGAGTGTGTTCCGTTTGGCGCGTCCTGCGAATATCAGTCAAGGAGGGGGTCGTTCTGAAGAAGCGCATCCCTGCCTGAGCGTCATCCGCGTCAGCGACTGCGCATTATCTTACAGAGGCAGGGTTTTGTCTGCCAAAAGTGATAATTCAGGAATCATCTGATTGGCAGAAAGGATGCTGGAGTTGGCTCAGCCGACCTGATTGTGCGTATCCTGCAGTTCATGCTCGCTAACGCCGAGGATGGCGAAGATCTGTTTTTGTGCGGTCATCAGGATATTCCGTTGCTCCTCTTCATGGGGGATGCTCTTGGCAATGGCCACCGCCCCCACCAGGGAGGCAAGAATGGCTCGCGACTTCTCCGCCACCGTTTCGCTATCGGCTGAGAAGGGCAGCTTGCCGAGTCGGCTCAATGCGGTGATGCGGGTTTCAAGCAGCTCTCTGAGACTCTGGTAGGACTTTTCATAGAGTCGTTTGATCTCGTCGTTGTCGCTGCCGATATCGTTGAAGAGAATTGATTCGGGGCCTGGCTCCTGGGGTTTCTGCGGGTCGCGCAGGTTGAGGTAGTCGGTGACCAGTGAGGTCAGGTGCATGATCGAGAAGGGGCCTTTGACCAGACGACCGGCGCGACTGCGCCTGATGGTCTCGAAGACCGAGGCGTTGTAGAGGGCCTCCTTCGATTCGAAGTGGGCGTAGAAAGCGCCATGGGTCATCCTCGCCAGCTTCATGATCTGGCTGATGGAGACCTTGTCGAAACCGTAGCGGCAGAAGAGCTCGGTGGCGGATTTCAGGATCCTGTCCTTGGACCGTAACTTGTGCTCTTTGGTGTAGGGCATCAAACGCTCCCGGGTAGGGTGGTTGAAAATATTATCTTGATCATATCTTGGCGGCAGATAGTGTTTCCTTCAATGATAATTTTGGAGGAACTATGCACTCGCCCATCGTCATCACAGGAATGGGAATCATCAGTCCGCTGGGATGTGGAGTCAACCCGGTCTGGCAACGGCTGACCGAGGGTCGCTCAGGCATTGGCCGAATCGACCGTTTCGACGTAGACGATTTTCCGATTCGAATTGCGGGCCTGGTGCCTGCAATCGATCAGGACCCCGAAGCGGGCTTCGACCCACTGAGGGTGGTCGATACCAAAGAGCGTAAGAAGGTCGATCTGTTTACCCTCTATGCCATGGCTGCTGCCCAGGAGGCGCTGGAGCAGGCTGGGTGGGCACCGCAGAGCGAAGCGGATCAACGTGCCACGGCTACCGTTATTGCCACCGGCATCGGCGGTTTCCCCGCCATCACCCAGGCACAGAAGACCCTCGACAGTCGAGGTCCGAAGCGTATCTCTCCCTTTGTAGTACCCGCATTTCTGGCCAACATGGCGGCTGGCAACCTGTCGATACGCTACGGTTTCAAGGGGCCAATGGGCTGCCCGGTGACAGCCTGCGCAGCAGGTATACAGGCGATCGGTGATGGCATGCGCATGATTCGCAGTGGCGAGGCAAGGGTGGCCCTGGTGGGCGGAGCCGAGGCCTGTGTCGATCCCCTGGCCCTGGCAGGCTTCAACGCGCTGAAAGCGCTGTCGACCCGGGACGACGAACCCGAGCGGGCCTCACGTCCCTTCGATCGGGATCGGGATGGTTTCATCATGGGCGAGGGTTCCGGTCTGATGGTTATCGAGACGCTGGAACACGCGCAGGCCCGTGGCGCAACCCCGCTGGCAGTGATCAGCGGTTACGGCACCAGTGCCGATGCCTATCACATCACCTCCGGACCGGAAGATGGCTCAGGCGCCGCCGCAGCGATGCGCACGGCCATGGCCATGGCGGGTCTGGAGCCGTCGGATATCGACTATATCAATGCCCACGCCACCTCCACGCCAGTGGGGGATCGGGCAGAGGTTGCCTCCCTGCGCAACGTTTTCGGCGATGCCGCCGGGCAGGTGCCTGTCTCCTCGACCAAGTCGGCTACCGGTCATCTGCTGGGCGCCGCTGGCGGTATCGAGAGCATCTTCACCACCCTGGCAGTGATCAATGACCTGCTGCCGCCCACGCTCAATCTGGAGAACGTGGACGAGACCATGGTGGATCTGGACCTGGTGCCCAATCAGGCACGCAGCCAAACTGTGAAACATGCTATCTGTAATGGTTTTGGTTTCGGCGGGGTCAACGCCTCGCTGCTGGTGAGTAAGCTACCGGGTTGATGACCCGTCATGTTCCCTTACCATCCTGTAGGTTGAAGACACTGCAGGGTGGTGGGGGCTGTCACTGAATGTCTCTCATTCGAACTGCAGATTTTTTTGAATTTCCCTAAAAGGTGAATATTCCACATTTGTTGGGCGGGATATGTCACAGGTGGCTCCAGCAGAACGGGCTAGCCTTAGACGAAAGGGAGAGAGGAATGAATTTGCCACTGTCAGCAAGGGCGGGATAAGCCCCAAATATGGACAGGGCGCAGATTTGGAGAGAGGCATGGCGAATAGAGAAACAACTCCCGAAACCGGGATGCCATTGTGGTGTAGTGATTGGGATCTGGGCATGAGTGTGCGTGAGCTGGAGAGTATTGCGAGCAGTCTGCGGCTTGCCGGTGACACTTACCAGTCTGAAACTATCGATCGCAAAATTCTCTCCCGGCTGGAGGAGAAGATCTACCGCAAGATCATGACGCAGACCCGTCGCAAGCGGGCATCGGCTTGAGTCGGGCGCAGGTGGCGCCGTTACCACAGCCAGTGAGGCTCTGCGCGATCCGCTTTATTACGGCCTCTCTGACAAACGGGGCTGGGAGCTCTGAGGGCATGGCTCAAAGAGCATAGTGATTGGAGCCGGCCAACGATTGCGAGTCCTTACCTGAAAGCCGATGGTGTGAGCGGTTGATTGGTCTATCCTTTAAACAAGTGAGGGGAGTGCTCAACGCTTAGCCTCTACGACGCCTGGACGGGTCGTGATTACCCTTTTTATCGGCGGGTGCATAGAGTCCAAAATGTACCTACTCTCTGTCAGTGTCTCTCAAAAGGGCGTCAGGTCGCGAACCGGCCTGTCATCCAGGTTCGCAAATCATTGTTTCAACGCTATTCATTTGATGAAAATTCTTGTTGCTGAGGCGGTTTGAATCTTTTGTCATGATGGATTTCAGTTTTCAGGAGCCAGTCTCATGTCGATCAACGTGCAAGGCAAGGTCATCGAGTTGGATGAGGAGGGGTTTCTCGCAAATCTGGGTGACTGGGATGAACATGTTGCTGCCGAACTGGCAGCGCAAGAAGGTCTGGAAATGACCACTGAGAGAACCGTTCTGGTGACGAAGGCAAGAAATTATTTTCTGGAAAAACAGAGTACGCCTTCCACACGGGATATCATCGGTATGGTGGCGGAACAGAGGGGGAGGGATCCGATCGAAGAGAGACGCGCCATCGATAAGCATCTCTACCTGCTGTTTCCCCATGGCCCGGACAAGCAGTTGGCAAAGATTGCCGGCCTGCCTAAACCCTTACCCTCAGATACTGAAGCCTAGCCAGAGTGCTGCTTAGTTAAGCGATTTCATGGTGGGGCAGGGCCCCACCCTACCGGTGGTCCGGAGTGTAGGGTGGGGCCCTGCCCCACCAAGCGGTATTTGCTCAATCATCAATCGCTTGGGCTATTGTGAAGATCCGCACCCGGCGTTCACAACAGAGATTTTAATGCCGTGGTGAGTCTTTCGTTCAGGTCCGGTGTGCCGACCGTGATACGCAGATATTGTTCGATACGCGGCTGACGAAAGTGCCGAACGATAATGCTCGCTTCACGCAGCTTGGCAGCGAGTTCTGCCGCGTCGTGCTGCGGGTGACGGGCGAAGACGAAGTTGGCCGCTGAGGGCAGGACTTCGAAGCCCATCTCCTGCAGTTGTGAGGTCAGCGCTTCGCGGTCTTCGATGACCTGCTGGCAGCTCTTTTGGAAATACTCCTCATCATTGAAAGCGGCAATCCCGGCGGCCAGTGCAAGTCGATCCATGGGATAGGAGTTGAAGCTGTCCTTGACCCGGATGATGCCCTCAAGCAGGGCGGCATCACCCAGAGCCAGGCCGACGCGCATGCCGGCCAGGGAGCGGGATTTGGAGAGGGTCTGGATCACCAGCAGGTTATCGTAGTCAGCCACCAGTCTGGCCGCGCTCTCGCCGCCGAAGTCGATATAGGCCTCGTCCACCACCACCACTGAATTGCGGTTACGCTTGAGCAATGTCTCGATCAGTTTGAGAGAGAGCAGGCGGCCTGTGGGCGCGTTCGGGTTGGCGAAGATGATGCCGCCGTTGGGACGATCATAGTCGTCGATCCACAGGGTGAAGTCCTCCGCCAGCGGTATGGTCCGGTAGTCGATGCCGTAGAGACGACAATAGACCGGATAGAAGCTGTAGGTGATGTCGGGGAAGAGCAGGGGTTCGGGCTGCTGGAACAGCGCGAGAAAGGTGTGTGCCAGGACCTCATCCGAGCCGTTGCCGACAAAGACCTGATCGGCTTGCAGGCCATAGTAGTCGGCGACCGTCTCACGCAGTTTGCTGGAGCTGGGGTCGGGATAGAGGCGCAGGCCGTCTCCCAGCTCTGCCTGGATGGCCTCGATGACCTTTGGCGAGGGGCCATAAGGGTTCTCGTTGGTATTCAGTTTTACCAGATTGTCCAGCTTCGGCTGCTCGCCGGGTATATAGGGCGAGAGCTGTTTGACCACCGGGCTCCAGAAGCGGCTCATGGTTGCGATCCTTTATCTCTATGTTCTCTGTCAGTCCGGAATATAACGCAAAGTTTATAAATGATCTTGATTGCCTGTGTCAGTCAGCGTGTGAATCAGTTACCGACAGCGGGTTGGAGGTTGGGTATTCGGGAGGTGTCCGAGTTTGGGGTCCCCCTCTCCCCGGCCCTCTCCCGCAAGGGGAGAGGGAGTGTATAGATCAGGAGCGGATGTAACCGGCTGGCTTGTTTTTCTAACCCGACCTGAAGCTTTCGCTGTGCTTAAATAGAACCTCCCCTCTCGCCTTGCGGGAGAGGGCCGGGGAGAGGGGGTATAAAACAACCCGTCTGCGCAGCGAACACCTCTATTCAGGTTTGAAACGATACTCCGCCGAACGGGCATGCGCCGTCAGTCCCTCGCCGCGGGCCATCACCGAGGAGGTTCGGGCCAAGCTGTCGGCGCCTTCCGGTGAGGCCATGATCAGACTGGAACGCTTCTGGAAGTCATAGACGCCCAGCGGTGAGGAGAAGCGAGCGGTGCGCGAGGTCGGCAGCACGTGGTTGGGTCCCGCGCAGTAGTCGCCCATCGCCTCGGCTGTGTAGCGGCCCATGAAGATGGCGCCTGCATGTTTGATGCGCTTCGCCATGGCTTGGGGGTCGGCGACGGAGAGTTCCAGATGCTCGGGGGCGATGTGGTTGGCAACCTGAATCGCTTGATCCATGTCGCTGACCTGGATCAGGGCACCGCGTACCCGCAGCGCAGTCTCGATGATCTCTTTGCGCTCCATGGTGGGCAGCAGGCGGTCGATGCTGGCGCTCACTTTGCCGAGAAAGGCGGCATCGGGGCTGACCAGAATCGACTGGGCATCCTCATCGTGCTCAGCTTGGGAGAAGAGGTCCATGGCGATCCAGTCGGGGTCGGTTTCGCCGTCGCAGATGATGAGGATCTCAGAGGGGCCGGCCACCATATCGATTCCGACTTGTCCGAACACCGCCCGCTTTGCAGTGGCCACATAGATGTTGCCGGGGCCGACGACCTTGTCGACTGGCGGTACGCTCTCGGTGCCGTAGGCCAGTGCCGCCACCGCCTGCGCACCGCCGACGGCGAACACCCGGTCGACGTCGGAAACGTGAGCGGCAGCCAGTACCAGTTCGTTCAGCTCACCGCCTGGGGTGGGTACCACCATGATCAGCTCGGCCACCCCCGCTACCTTGGCCGGGATGGCGTTCATCAGCACCGACGAGGGATAGGCTGCCTTGCCGCCCGGAACGTAGAGTCCAACCCGGTCCAGCGGGGTGACCTGCTGGCCGAGCAGGGTGCCGTCGGGCTCGGTGTAGCTCCAGGAGTCCATGATCTGGTGTTCGGCATAGGCGCGTATGCGGTTGGCCGAAAGCTTTAGTGCTTCCTGTTGTTCCGCAGGGATGGTGTTCCAGGCCTCTTCCAGTCGGCTCAGGGGGATCTCCAGGTCGTTAGCGCTCTGTGCCTGCCAGCGGTCGAAACGGTTGGTGAAGTCGACCAGGGCGTCATCGCCCTTTGTGCGGATGTCGCTGATGATCTGGTTGACCGTGTCATTGACTGCGGTGTCGGAGACCGACTCCCAGGCCAGCAGCGCGTCGAGCTGCTGCCAGAAGTCATCGCTGGCGGTAGAGAGTTGGTTGATCTCGCTCATGGTCGTTGTCTCGTTTCCGGTCTGAATCGGTTATAGATGAATTCGATTTACTTCGCCTGCTGGCTGACTGCTTCGCGAAAGGCATCCAGCAGTTGCATGACCAGGCCGTGTTTCATCTTCCAGGAGGCCTTGTTCACCACCAGCCGATCAGATCGGCCAGGCCGACGATAGGGGCCAGTTCCATGGAGCCGTAGAGCTTGATGATCTCCACCTGCTCGCCCTTGGCGGCGAAAAAGCGTTGCGCGCTTTTCACATACTTGGTGGCGACCCGCAGGCGGCCCGATTTTTTTGCCGCCTCCGGATAGCCCGCGGTCATCATGCGGCAGCGGGCGATTTGCAGGTCGAGGGGTTCGTAGAGGCCCTCGCCGCCGTGCTCCATCAACACATCCTTGCCGGCGATACCCAGGTCGGCGGCACCATACTCCACATAGGTGGGAACATCGGTGGCGCGGATGATGACCAGCTTCACCTGTTCATGGTTGGTGTCGAGAATGAGTTTGCGACTGCGCTCCGGGTCGTCTGTCGGCACAATGCCGGCGTGCGCCAGCAGCGGCAGACTCTGTTCGAAAATGCGTCCTTTGGAGAGGGCGATGGTGATGGGTGCGTCAAATTTCATGAGTCACTCTGTCGGGTTGCCGGGGCGGAAGGATAACAGATGCGGCAGGCGTTCTGTGTGACGCCGCCGCGCTTCGTCGCCGGGTGCCGGGGTTCAGCTGGGCAAACGGCGGATTTCGCCTCCCAGTCCTGCCAGTTTCTCTTCGATGTTCTGGTAACCGCGGTCGATATGGTAGATGCGGTCGACCAGTGTCTCCCCTTCCGCCACCAGGCCAGCCAGTACCAGACTGGCGGAGGCGCGCAGGTCGGTGGCCATCACCGGGGCGCCGGTGAGCTTTTTGCTGCCGGTGCAGATCGCGGTGTTGCCTTCCAGTCTGATTTTGGCGCCCATGCGCTGCAGTTCCTGCACATGCATGAAGCGGTTCTCGAAGATGGTTTCGGTGACCACGCCGACGCCGTCGGCGATGGCATTCAGGGCGGTGAACTGGGCCTGCATATCGGTAGGGAAGGCCGGGTAGGGTGCGGTATAGACATCCACGGCCTGTGGACGCTTACCCTGCATATCGAGGGTGATCCAGTCCTCACCCACTTCGATAATGGCGCCCGCCTCACGCAGCTTCTGCACCACCGAATCTACCAGCTCGGGCCGGGTGTCCCTGACTCGGATACTGCCTCGGGTGATGGCGGCAGCGACCAGGAAGGTGCCGGTCTCGATACGGTCGGGCAGCACGTTGTAGTCTGCGCCTTTGAGGTCATCGACCCCCTCGATGGTGATGGTGGGGGTGCCGGCGCCGCTGATTTTGGCGCCCATTCCGTTGAGGCAGTCTGCCAAATCGACGACCTCGGGTTCGCGGGCGGCATTCTCGATCTGGGTGGTGCCTTTGGCCAGGGCAGCGGCCATCATCAGGTTCTCGGTGCCGGTAACGGTAACCAGATCCATGACGATGCGTGCCCCGTGCAGGCGTTTGCAGCGGGAGCGGATATAGCCGTTCTCCACCTCGATATCCGCTCCCATGGCGCGCAGGCCGTCGATGTGCAGATTCACCGGGCGCGAGCCGATGGCGCAGCCACCGGGCAGGGAGACGTCGGCCTTGCCGAAGCGGGCCAGCATCGGGCCGAGCACCAGGATCGAGGCGCGCATGGTCTTCACCAACTCGTAGGGGGCATTGAATGTGTGGATGGTGTTGCTGTTGACCTCGATGGCCATCTTCTCATCCACCACCAGGGTTACGCCCATGCCGCCAAGCAGTTCCATGGTCGTCGTGATGTCATGCAGATGCGGGACGTTGCCGACACGCATGGGGCCGTCAGCCAATAGGGTGGCGGCTAGAATGGGTAGTGCAGCGTTCTTTGCGCCGGCGATTCTGACGTCGCCGGAGAGCGGATTGCCGCCTCTGATTATCAGTTTATCCATGGTCTGTTCGAGTGGTCGCCGGGGAAAAGGGTCAATCGGGTGGAAAAAGACGTGGAATAATACCGAATATGGAGAGAAAACGGGAGGTTTCCCCAGAATCTTGTTGATATTGCCAGTGGACCTGCCCTATTGTCCCTGGTTTTTTCTTTCTCAAATAAAGGCAGATTGAATCATGCAGTCGATCGGTTGGTATGTCATGCGCCTTCAGGCCATGTCGTTGGGTGAAGTGGCCTGGCGCGTCAAGTCACTGGTGCGGGATCAGTTCGATCGGGTACGGGTGCCACTGAATCTTCTCCCTCACGCTCAAGGGGCTCCCACTGCAGAGCTCAACGCCGACGCGGCGGGCTTTGCGGTCAATGGGCCGCGTCTTGGCGCATGGAATGCCCCGGCAGCGGGCGACACAGCAGTATGGCGTGAGATGTTGATTGGCAGCGCTGATGAGATTGTTGAGGGCCGGCTGAGTTTCTTCGACCTGGAGCATAAGTTTCTCGGCAATCCGATCGAGTGGAACTACGATCATGGCGCCGGCAAGCCGACCCCGAAGCTGCCGATTCAGGCGGTGGACTATCGCGATTTCGAGCAGAGCGGCGACTGCAAGTTGGTCTGGGAACCCAATCGTCATCATCATCTGGTTGTTCTTGCCCGCGCTTATCGGGCCACCGGTGAGGGGCGTTATGCCGAGGCGCTGGCAGGCCAGCTGGAATCCTGGATGGAGCAGAATCCCTTCGGTTACGGCATGAACTGGCGTAGTCCTCTGGAGTTGGGTGTACGTCTGATCAACTGGGTCTGGGCCATCGATATGATCCGAGACTCAGGGGCGATGGATGAGGTCTTCTACGCCCGGCTGCGGCAAAACGCCTATCTCCACTGCTGGGAGACGGTGCGCAAATATTCTCAAGGCTCTTCCGCCAACAATCACCTGGTGGGTGAAGCGGCGGGTGTCTATGTGGGGGCGAGCTATTTTCGCAGTTTCGCGGAGTCCAATGCCTGGCGCCAGGAGGCCAAGGCGATCCTCTGTCGCGAGATTCAGGCGCAGACCTATAGCGATGGCTGTATTCGCGAGCACGGCCTGGGTTATCAGTTCTTTGTCCTGCAGTTCTATATCGTCTGTGGCCTGGTAGGGCGCTGGACCGGTGATGAGTTCCCGGCGGAATACTGGGAGCGTGTTGAACGCATGATCGAGTTTGTGGCCCAGCTCGACGAAGGCGGCGAAATGCTGCCCATGTTCGGCGACCGGGACGATGGATACGTCCTCGACCTGGGGGATCGACCGGAAAACGTGCAGGCACTGCTAAGCCTGGCTGCTCTACTGTTCGATCGCGGTGATTTCAAGGCGCGTGCGGGGAACTTCTCGCAGACAGCCTACTGGTTGCTTGGTCCGGCGGCGCAGGACGACTATTTGCGCCTGGATGGAACCGGCGCCGAGTCGGCACCACTGGAGAGCAGGAGTTTTCCTGAATCGGGTTATCACCTGCTGCAGTCCGGTCAGGTGGGGGAAGGGGCACTCAGCCTGTTTTTCGATTGCGCCGAGCTGGGTTACGGTGCTATCGCTGCCCATGGCCACGCCGATGCCCTCAGCATCGCCCTTAGGCTGGACAGGAGGGATGTGCTGGTGGACCCGGGTACCTACGACTATTTCACTTTTCCCGAGTGGCGGCAGTATTTCCGCAAGACCTGTTCCCACAATACGCTCATGATCGATGATCAGGACCAGTCGGAACTGCAGGGGGCGTTCCTGTGGGGACGACGTGCGCAGAGCCGTCTCGAGGCTTGGCAGGTAGAGGGCGACGAAACCCTCATCACCGGCAGTCACGATGGTTATACCAGGCTGTCCGATCCGGCCCTCCATCGGCGAACGGTACGTCTGAAGGGGGCAGAGAGCGAGATCGAGATCATTGATGAGGTCGAGTGCCGCCAGCGGCACGAGATCTCACTCAATTTTCAGTTCTCCGAGTTTTGCAGGCTTGAGGCTGCCGGCGAAGGTGAGTTCCATGTGCACATCGAGGGTTTGCAGCGGAGCCTCATCTTCAGCTGCCCCGAAGGGCTCCAGGCTAGGGTGCTCAGTGGCAGCGACTCACCCAAGGCCGGGTGGGTAAGTCGTGGATATCATCGTAAGCTGCCCGCTCCCCAGCTGCTGTTGACGGGGGAGATCGTCGGTATGAGTCACTTCAAGACCCGGATCAGACTCGCCTCCTGAGTCGGTTTAGCGCTCCGATACCGGCCTTTCACCGGAGGTGACCTCGATGGAGAAGGCATCGCTGCCGCGCCATCCGCCGACCAGCAGTTTGCTCCCCGGCGGGTGATTGGCGATGGTGGTCATCAGCTCCTGGGAGTTGCGTGGGCTGGCCTCATTGATGCGGGTGATGACATCGCCCGGACGGATGCCCGACAGCGCAGCCGGTCCGCCCTCCAGCACCCCGGTGACGAGGATGCCGTCAGTGCCGTGCAGGCCGAATGCCTCGGCCAGGCGTTCGGTGACGTTCTGACCCTGAATGCCGAGCCAGCCGCGTACCACATGGCCTGTGGTGATCAGCTGTTGCATGATGCCTTCGGCCAGGTCGATGGGAATCGCGAAGCCAATGCCCAGGGAGCCTCCGCTCTGGGAGAAGATGGCGGTGTTGATGCCGATCAGCTCGCCATGGGCGTTGACCAGCGCGCCACCGGAGTTGCCCGGGTTGATGGCGGCATCGGTCTGGATGAAATTTTCGAAGGCGTTGATGCCCAGGTGGGAACGGCCGGTGGCGCTGATGATGCCCTGAGTGACAGTCTGGCCGACGCCAAATGGGTTGCCGATAGCCAGCACTACGTCTCCCACCTCATGGCCGCCGGATTTGCCGAAGGGAATCGCCGGCAGTGGCCGGTCGCTGTCGATCTTCAACAGGGCCACGTCCGAGTCGGCGTCGGAGCCCACCACGCTGACGCTGACACTCTGTCCGTCAGCCAGCACCACCTTGATCTCATCTGCGCCGTCGATCACGTGGTGATTGGTCAGCATATAGCCATCTGGGGTGACAATGACCCCGGAACCGAGACTGGTCTCCAGTCGCTGACGGGTTTTCTCAGGTAGCATGCTGCCGAACAGGTGCTGCAGCAGCGGGTCCTTGAAATGCATGGCCTGGGATTCGGTGGTGATCTTGCTGGTGTAGACATTGACCACCGAGGGGGCCGCTTTGTGTACCGCTTCCGCATATGAGACAGGGCCGCTCTCTCGCGCCAGCGCAGTCTGCGGCTGCGGTTTATTGAGCTGGGGCTCGGGTGCGGTTGGCTGAATCATCTCAGGAGCGAGGAAAAGTACCACCAGGGCGCCTGCCAGAGCGGCGGTGACGATGGTCAAGAGGAGGGAGAAGAAGTTTCTCGTTCGCATCGGATTGATTACCCTAAATTAACACGACATATTTCGGTTGCCGGGTTTATTGCAACGCCATTTCAAGAAAAGGCAAACATAACATGATAGATCTTCTTACGCTTGAGACCTACTGCAACGAGCTGCTGTCGGCAGGCGATTTCGATGATTACTGTCCGAATGGCGTGCAAGTGGAAGCCGGTGGGGCTGTCAGGCGGGTGATGGTCGGCGTAACCGCCTGTCAATCCCTGATCGAGGCGGCAAGAGATTGGCAAGCCGATCTGTTGCTGGTTCATCACGGCTATTTCTGGAGGGGTGAGCCGGCCCCTCTGCGGGGCATCAAGGGGCGGCGTATCCGCTCTTTGTTCGAGGCCGGTATCAGCCTGCTTGCCTATCATCTGCCGCTCGATGCCCATGCCATCTACGGCAATAATGTGCAGTTGGGTCAGCAACTGGGTTTCGAAACGGCCGCCCAGGCAGAAGAGGGCTCGGGGTTGATCTGGCAGACGCAACTCGCCGAGCCGACATCCGGCTCGGCGCTACAGAGACAAATCTCTCAGTGCCTTGGGCGCGAGACGTTGCACATTCCGGCGGGCTCAAGGCTTCTCAGTCGGGTCGCATGGTGCACCGGTGCGGCACAGGGTTATCTCGAAAAGGCAGCAGCTCTGGGGGCAGATGCCTTCATTTCGGGTGAGATCTCCGAATCTACGGTACACATCGCACGGGAAATGGGCGTAGACTATTTTGCCGCCGGGCATCATGCTACCGAGCGCTTCGGGGTGCAGTCTTTGGGGCGGCATCTGGCTGAGCGATTTGCTCTTGAATATCGTTTTGCCGATATTGAGAATCCGGTGTGAGTGGGGCCGCTGGTCTGTTTCGCTCTCACCTCATTGGAGGAGCGTAAAATGGATTTTAACGGGTATTCGCCTTGACCTGTCCGGCCGCAATATGCAAAATGCGCGGTTAATTTTTGTGGTTTTTTAAGTATATTCTAATGTCCTTAAGAGACGGACTGCTGTAGGGCCGGCGTGGCCCTCTGTAACTCATCCAGTATCCCGGGGAGTCCTTGAACATGAGCGCAGATGGCGTTGATTTGAAAAAGCGGCGTACGCTTACGCTAGCTACCAGTGTGGTCGGGGCAGTCGGTGCCGGCTATGTGATCTACCCTTTCCTGGCGGCCTGGGCCCCCAGTGAGAAGGCAAAAGCTGCGGGCGCGCCGGTCGAGGCCGACATCAGCAAGCTTGAGCCCGGGCAACAGATGACCGTTACATGGCGCGGCAAACCGGTCTGGATCGTCAACCGCACCGAGCGCAATATCGAAGATCTGCCGACCCTCAACGACAGACTGCTTGATCCTGAGTCTACCGATACCGCTCAGCAACCCGATTACTGCAAGAACACCAACCGTTCAATCAAGGACAAGTATCTGGTCGCCGTCGGTATCTGCACCCATCTGGGCTGCTCGCCGACCTACCGGCCTGACGTAGCCCCTGAGGATCTGGGCGAAGATTGGGTCGGCGGTTTTTACTGCCCCTGCCACGGTTCGCGTTTCGACCTGGCTGGTCGCGTCTTCAAGAACGTCCCGGCACCGAAGAACCTGGAAATCCCCCCCTACCAGTATCTCTCCGACACCAAGATCCTGGTCGGTGCCGATGGAGGAGCAGCCTGATGAGTACAATGAAGAATTTCGTCGGCTGGATCGACGATCGTTTCCCCATGACCAAAGTCTGGAATGAGCATCTGGCGCAGTACTACGCGCCGAAGAACTTCAACTTCTGGTATTTCATGGGTTCACTGGCGCTGTTGGTGCTGGTCAACCAGATCCTTACCGGTGTCTGGCTCGCCATGAGCTATAAGCCCGATGCGACGCTGGCCTTCGGCTCCGTCGAGTACATCATGCGCGATGTGGACTGGGGCTGGCTGATCCGCTACATGCACTCCACCGGTGCTTCAGCCTTTTTCATCGTCATCTACCTGCATATGTTCCGCGGATTGATGTACGGCTCCTACCGTAAGCCGCGCGAGCTGCTGTGGATTATCGGTGTGATTATCTACCTGGCGATGATGGCGACCGCCTTCTTCGGCTATCTGCTGCCCTGGGGCCAGATGTCATACTGGGGTGCGCAGGTTATCGTTAACCTCTTCTCGGCGGTGCCGGTAATTGGTCCTGACCTGGGTGTCTGGGTACGTGGTGACTACGTCATCTCAGACGCTACTCTGAACCGCTTCTTTGCCCTCCACTTCCTGTTGCCCTTCCTGCTGGCAGCCCTGGTGTTCATTCACATCGTGGCCCTGCACAAGGTGGGTTCCAACAACCCGGACGGCATCGAGATCAAGAAGAACAAGGACGAGAACGGCATTCCGAAAGACGGCATTCCGTTCCACCCCTACTACACGGTGAAGGATATTGCCGGCGTGGCGGGCTTCCTGTTCCTCTTTGCAGCGGTGATCTTCTACGCACCGGAGATGGGCGGCTACTTCCTTGAGCATCCCAACTTCGAGCCGGCCAACCCGCTGAAGACCCCGCCGCACATCGCGCCGGTCTGGTACTTCACCCCCTTCTACGCCATTTTGCGCGCGGTGCCTTCCATGATGGGCTCCGCCTTCCCGGGCGTGGTGGCCATGTTCGCTTCGATTCTGATCATGTTCTTCCTGCCCTGGCTGGATCGCAGCCCGGTCAAGTCGATTCGCTACAAAGGCATGATCACCAAGATCATGCTGGGCCTGTTCGTGATCGACTTCATCATGCTGGGCTACCTCGGTACCCAGCCGACCACCGCTCTGTATAAGGCATTGGCCCAGATCGGTACCATCTACTACTTCGCGTTTTTCCTGCTGATGCCGATCTACAGCAAGCTCGATAAGACCAAACCCGTGCCAGAGAGGGTGACAGAATGAAAAAGCTGATTGTTGTACTCCTGTTAGCCGCGGCCCCCATGCTCGGGCTGGCCTCTGGTGAAGGCCCGCATCTGGATGCGGCCAATATCGACCTGGGTGATCAAGCCTCTCTGCAGCGCGGCGCCAAGTATTTCGTCAACTACTGCCTGAGCTGCCACTCGGCCAAGTATCAGCGCTATAACCGTATGGCGAAGGATCTGGGGCTGACCGAGGATGAGGTCATCAACAACCTGATGTTCACCACCGACAAGATTGGTGACACCATGAACATCTCCATGACCACGGCGCAGGGCAAGGCCTGGTTCGGCAATCCGCCGCCCGACCTCAGCGTACTCATCCGTGCTCGGGGTGTTGACTATATCTACACCTACCTGCGCAGCTTCTATCTGGACGAGAAGCGCCCATTTGGTGTCAACAACACCGTCTTTCCCGATGTCGCCATGCCCCACGTTCTGTGGGAACTGCAGGGCACCCAGAAGGCGGTCTACAAAACGGAAACAGATGCCAAAGGTATTGAACATGAGGTGTTTGAGGGCTTTGAGCCGGTGACTCCAGGTACCCTTAGTGCCGAGGAGTATGACCAGGTGGCGCGTGATCTGACCGCTTTCCTGAGCTATGTCGGTGAGCCTATCCAGATGGAACGCAAAGCTATGGGCAAGTGGGTACTGCTCTTCATCGCCGTTTTCTTTGTGCTGGCCTACCTGCTCAAGAAGGAGTACTGGAAGGACATCCACTAAGGCAAGTCAGGCTTAATCTGACAAAAAGGCGCACAGTTGCGGTATACTGTGCGCCTTTTTTCGTGGCATGATTTTTTTCAGCGGTTGGGGTTATGAATGACCCGATCCGCAGACATTTTGGGAGAGGCTTAATTAAATGGCGGCGGTTTCCAACAAGCGTTCAGTGATGACCCTCTATTCGGATCCGATAAATCCCTATTGTCATCGGGTCAGATTAGTGTTGGCGGAAAAGAACATCACCTATGAGGTGGAGGACATTGATCCGCTCAATATGCCGGAAGAGCTGATGGAGCTGAATCCCTATGGGACTCTGCCGACGCTCGTCGACCGGGATCTCAAGCTCTACGAGTCGCGCATTATCATGGAGTATCTCGATGAGCGCTTTCCCCATCCGCCATTGCTGCCGGTAGACCCGGTCTCCCGTTCTACCTCGCGCCTGCTGCTGTTTCGAGTCGAGAATGACTGGTATCGCCAGATGGATATCATCCTGACCGGCAAGAAAGAGGCGACCAAAGCGCGCAAGGAACTGCGCGAGAGCCTGATCACTACCGCGCCTGTGTTTGGTGCCAAGCCCTTCTTCATGAGTGACGAATTCACCCTGGTCGATTGTGCTATCGCCCCACTGCTGTGGCGTCTGCCCACCCTCGGGGTGGAGATACCCGCCAGCGCCAAGGGTATCCATACCTATGCCAAGCATTTGTTCGAGCGTGAATCGTTCAACCAGAGTCTGTCGGAGGCTGAACGGGAGATGCGTGGCTGATCGATGGCCGACATGTCATCAAATCGACCCTATCTGATCCGGGCGCTCTACGACTGGTTGCTGGACAACGGGCAGACTCCCTATCTGCTGGTCAATGCGGAGCACAGTGGCACTGTGGTGCCGCAGCAGTTTGTCGAAGATGGCCGCATTTTGCTCAACATAGACCCCACGGCGGTTGCCGGCTTGGAGTTGGGCAACGAGTGGATCAGTTTCAGTGCCCGCTTCAGCGGCGTGTCTGAGGATATCCTGCTACCGCCCTCGGCAGTACAGGGCATCTACTCCAAAGAGAATGGCCAAGGCATGCTGTTTCCTGACGAAGAGACGGTGGGGGATGGGGATCCCAATGACCCGGACCCAGATCCCACGCCGGATAAACCGGGTGGTCGGCCGTCCTTGAAAGTCGTCAAATAGTCCCAGGTTTGTCCCGCGTCAATCCTGCTGCGATGGCGGCTCGATGGTCATCTCTTCAGGCAGATTCAGATGCAGGCTCAGATGGTGGTTGCCGATCATCACCAGATACCCGGTACGCCGACCCTGCCCCTCCAGGCTGTAGTCAAACTGGTAGGTGCGCTGTAGCCGCAGGCCACTGCGTACCCAACGGAGACGCAGGCGTTGCAGTGCAACAGTCTGATCGAGAAACTGTACGCCATAGCTTTTACAGGATTGACGGCTGATGCGGGTGGCCGTCTCGCGTACCTGCAGGCTATCGCGCCAGAACCAGATCAGTAGCATCAGCGCCAGCAGTAGATTGAGGCTGGTAAATGACATTTGGGATTGAACCGGCACCTTGCTTGGGGCCCAGAGGGGATCAATGGGACAGATTCGCATTGTAACGGGAGATATCACGCAGCTAAAGGTCGACGCCATCGTCAATGCGGCCAACAGCAGCCTGTTGGGCGGCGGCGGTGTGGATGGTGCGATTCATCGCGCGGCCGGGCCGGCGTTGCTGGATTTCTGCCGTACACTGGGCGGCTGTCCCACCGGTGAGGCGAGAATCACCCCCGGCTTCAAACTGCCGGCCGCCTGGGTCATACACACGGTTGGACCGGTGTGGCACGGGGGTGACAAGGGGGAGCCTGAACTGCTTCGCGCCTGTTATGAAAACTCCCTGCGCCTGGCCCGCCAACAGGACGTGAGGACAATCGCCTTTCCTGCGATCAGCACTGGTGCTTATGCCTACCCGAAGGAGGCGGCGACCGAGGTGGCACTAAGCGTTATGCGCCAATTTGTGGAGTCTTTCGACGAGATCATTGCCTGTTGCTTCAGTGAGACCGATGCGCAACGCTATATCGCCTTATGTGCGGACTGCCTGAGGGGATGAGCTATCCATATTCACGAGTCTGAATCATGAAACTATTTGCCTGGCTGGATAGAATTCCGTTGCAGATGATTGCGCTACCCGCAGTCCTGCTCGCCCTCGCCCCATTTGTGCCCGAGCCCCATCTATGGCAAAAGCTGAAGATGCTGGCCGACGGCACACTGCACAAACCGATCGACATCTTCGATCTGTTTCTGCACAGCACGCCGTTGATCCTACTGATGATCAAGCTGGCACGGGGGAAATGGGGGCACCGGTGAGTGCGCCACGGCACTCGGCAAGCCTGTCGGATCCAAGCGTACCCCCGCCAATCTGACGGCAACACTGGGCATCTCTCCTGAGCCCTAACCTGGCGCGTTGCAGCCTGAATGGAGCGAAGCGTAATCCATGCGGCCGGGCGTGTCGATTTCCCGGATTCCCCTTTTTTGTTATGCAGCCACCTGCTCCGGCTCGTTCTCTGGAGGCGTGTGGCAGTCGCGCTGCATTCTCATCTCGATGTTAAGGGACGCGGGCAAATGCCAGGGTGGCTTTTGCGTCATTGGCCGGAGCGGCTGAGGTGAAATTCCCATTTACTGAGGTGAGCGTAGGGAATGATTGGGAAATTAAGTCCTTATTGTTGGGATATATTTCACAGAACCCAGGCCTCGGACACTTCACTATATCAACTGCATTGAGATGACGACAAACTGAAGTCAGGGTCGACTCGCTCGAATCACGAGTAGTGGATCCGAGTCCGTGCAAAGGGAGGGCTGGCTAATGATTTTCTTGAGGGAATAGCCAGGCTGAAGGAACGTACAACGGAGAAGTGAATTTAGAATGTTTAATAGACGCGTATTATCACTTGTGATCCTGAGCAGTCCACTGCTCTTTGGGGTCAATGAGGCATCGGCCCGGAGCGGCTTTGTCAATGATGTAGCCACCTACTGTAGCAGTAGGGGGTACGATATGTTGCCGGCGTATGCAAACGACACATGCGGATACTGCCACAGCCACAAAAACGAATACTCATCGGGCAATTATGAGCATTTCTGCCCAGCGCCCGTCGTGGTTGCCCCGGTCTGCACCGATGGGGACCATGATGGCTACTTCAAAGAGGGTGCTGCCTGCGGCACCCCGGCCGATTTCAACGACAGCAACAGCGCTGCCTACCCTGGCGCGATGGAAGACTGTACCGACGGTGTTGACAATGATGGCAACGGCCTGACCGATGCTGCCGATCCCAACGCTGTTGGCTGCGCGGTCATGACAGTATGTACCGATGTAGACGGCGATGGTTACAGCACTGACGGTGGTTCATGCGGCCCTCTCGACTGTAACGATAACGATTATGCGGTCCACCCGGGTGCC
>JARRNY010000055.1:0-14542 GCA_037384445.1 Candidatus Thiodiazotropha sp. | reverse complement strand
GACCGCAGCGGCGATATCGCCGGCCAGCACTTCCTTAATCTCCTCACGGGAGCTGGAGTGCATCTGCAGAATACGACCAACGCGCTCCTTCTTGCTTTTGACCGGGTTATAGACTGAGTCACCGGACTTCAGCACGCCCGAATAGACGCGGAAGAAGGTCAGGGTGCCGACAAAGGGGTCGGTGGCAATCTTAAACGCCAGCGCCGCGAAGGGCTCACTGTCATCAGACAGACGCTTTGCTTCCGTCTCGTCCTTATCATCCAGAATACCCGTGATCGGCGGCACATCGACAGGAGAGGGCATCACCTCGATAATCTTATCGAGGACAGCCTGCACACCTTTGTTCTTGAAAGCTGAACCACAGGTGACCGGAACAATCTCCAGACGCAGGGTGCGCGCACGCAGACCCTCGATGATCTCTTCTTCTGAGAGATCACCCTCTTCCAGGTACTTCTCCATCAGCTCATCGTTACCTTCAGCAGCGGCCTCGACCATATGCTCGCGCCACTCATCACAGGTATCTTTGAGCTCGTCCGGAATCTCAGCGTACTCGAACTGAGCACCCATATTCTCTTCGCTCCAGACGATGGATTTCATCTTCACCAGGTCGATAACACCCTTGAAATCCTCTTCAGCGCCTACTGGCACCTGAATCGGTACAGCGGTAGCGCCCAAGCGATCTTTCAGTTGACCGACAACACGGAAGAAATCAGCGCCCATGCGGTCCATCTTATTGACGAACGCCATACGGGGCACATTGTATTTGTTGGCTTGACGCCAGACTGTCTCAGACTGAGGCTCGACACCACCCACCGCGCAAAGCACGAAGACAGCGCCGTCGAGCACACGCAGGGAGCGCTCCACTTCAATAGTGAAGTCTACGTGTCCAGGGGTGTCGATAATATTAAAGCGGTGCTCGGGGAACTGCTGAGCCATACCGCTCCAAAAACAGGTTGTGGCAGCCGAGGTAATGGTAATACCGCGCTCCTGCTCCTGCTCCATCCAGTCCATGGTAGCCGCGCCGTCATGTACCTCACCAATTTTGTGAGACACACCCGTATAGAAGAGTACACGCTCAGTCGTCGTCGTCTTACCAGCATCGATGTGCGCCATGATACCGATATTGCGATAGCGCTCGATAGGAGTTTTCCGTGCCACGTTACAAACCTGTTTTTAAAGAGCTGAATTAGGGTTTAAAAATCGCTTTACCAGCGATAATGCGAGAATGCTTTGTTCGCTTCTGCCATACGGTGCGTATCATCCTTCTTCTTGACGGCCGCGCCCTTGTTCTCGGCAGCATCCATCAATTCACCAGCCAGTCGCATAGCCATCGACTTCTCGCTGCGTTTGCGCGAGGCATCGATCAACCAACGCATTGCCAGGGAGTTGCGACGATTCGGCCGCACCTCTACCGGAACCTGGTAGGTAGCACCACCAACACGACGGGACTTGACCTCAACCAGCGGACGAACGTTTTCGAGCGCTGTCTCCAGCAACTCCAACCCCTCTCCACCACGCTTTTCAGTCACGCTATCCAAGGCGCCATAGAGAATCTTCTCGGCGACCGACTTCTTACCGTCGACCATCACCATGTTGATGAACTTGGTCAGCAACTGACTTCCGAACTTGGGATCCGGCAGTATTTCCCGCCGCGCAGCAACTCGTCTTCTTGGCATTGCTCTGTCTCAATCCTGTTATTAAATCTTAATTGCCAGCGGCTTAGCTTTTCGGCCGCTTGGCACCATACTTGGAACGACCCTGACGACGCTTCTCGACACCCGAGGTATCCAGACTGCCGCGCACTGTGTGGTAACGCACACCAGGCAGGTCCTTTACACGACCGCCACGGATCAGCACCACTGAGTGCTCCTGTAGGTTATGTCCCTCACCACCGATATAGCTACTCACCTCGTAACCATTGGTCAGGCGCACACGTGCAACCTTACGCAGGGCCGAGTTAGGCTTTTTCGGGGTCGTGGTGTAGACACGGGTGCAGACGCCACGACGCTGTGGGCAAGCCTCCAATGCCGGCACATTACTCTTCTGGACTTTTCTCTTCCTGGGCTTACGCACCAGTTGGTTAATTGTCGCCATCTAACTTCGTCTCCAAGGACGCTGTTGTTTGCAATTTATTGCACTAAAAAACCAGAGTAGCCGATATCCCGCCCGCGATACGGTGCAACACACCCGGACGCTGCAATCACTCTGGTTAAAATTACTTTACTCAACAACGACTTACGCAGCCGCCGCGAGTATCAGAAACGACAGGCCGGCGTAGGCCGGCCTGTCCAAAGAGCGCGCATTCTATGCCTGCTCTAACGGCTTGTCAAGAGACTGTAACGATCTCCTTACCTGCCATCATTCACCTTCAGGGGTGTTAAGCGCCTCTTTGAAGGCCTGCTCCACATCTTCCACCACCAATTCAGGCTTACCTTCCGGCTCCATGAGCTCCTCATGGCGGCGACGGCGACGTTCGTTGTGGTAGGAGAGTCCGGTACCGGACGGAATCAAACGACCGACGATGACGTTCTCCTTGAGGCCGTTCAAGCGGTCTCCAAGGCCGCGCACCGCCGCCTCTGTCAGCACTCGAGTGGTCTCCTGGAAGGAGGCCGCCGAAATGAACGACTCGGTTGCCAGCGAAGCCTTGGTGATACCCAGAAGCAGCGGTACATAGAGCGCTGGATGCTTGCCTTCAGCCTGCAGCTTCGCACTCTCCTCAACATGGGCGCTTTTCTCGACCTGTTCACCCTTGAGGAATTTACTGTCACCTGACTGGGTAATCTCAATTTTGCGCAACATCTGGCGAATGATCACCTCGATATGCTTATCGTTGATCTTTACACCCTGCAGGCGGTAGACATCCTGAATCTCTTTGACCAGATACTCGGCCAGGTCAGTGACGCCCTTGAGACGCAGAATGTCATGAGGATTGAGCTCACCGTCGGAGATCATCTCGCCCTTGACCACCTGCTCGCCTTCGAACACGTTGACGTGGCGCCATTTGGGAATCAGCTCTTCATGCTGTTCGCCATCCGCATCGGTGATAATCAGGCGTTGCTTGCCTTTCGTATCCTTGCCGAAACTGACGGTACCCGTCGCCTCAGCCAGAATCGCCGGATCTTTCGGCTTACGCGCCTCGAACAGGTCGGCCACACGGGGGAGACCACCAGTGATGTCACGGGTCTTGGATGACTCCTGGGGGATACGCGCCAATACGTCACCCACTTCAACGTTGGCAGTATCCTGCACGTTGACCACGGCATTTGCCGGCAGGTAATAGTGAGCCGGGATGTCGGTACCTGCGATGTTCAGGTCTTTACCCTTCTCATCAACCAGCTTCACCATTGGCCGGATATCCTTACCAGCAGGCGGACGCTGTTTCGGGTCAATGACCTCAAGGGAGCTCAGTCCAGTAACCTCATCGGTCTTCTTCTGCACCGTCACACCATCGACGAAATCGACGAAACGCAGTATGCCCTCCACCTCGGTGATAACCGGATGGGTATGAGGATCCCAGTTGGCCACAATCTGGCCACCCTCAACCTCTGTACCATCATCCACATGCAGCACCGCACCATAGGGCAGCTTGTAGCGCTCACGCTCGCGGCCTACATCGTCTGCCACAGTCAGCTCACCGGAACGGGAAGTTGCCACCAGGTGACCCGCTGAGTGCTTGACCGTTTTGATGTTGTGCAGTCGGACGATACCGGAAGACTTCACCTGGATATTGTTGACCGCCGCAGAACGCGATGCCGCACCACCGATATGGAAGGTACGCATGGTCAGCTGGGTACCCGGCTCACCGATCGACTGAGCGGCGATAACACCCACCGACTCGCCCATGTTGACCTGGTGACCACGCGCCAGATCACGGCCGTAACACTTGGCACAGACGCCGACCTTGGCGTCACAGGTAATAGCGGAACGTACGATGACCTGATCCACACCAGCCAGTTCCAGCAGCTCAACCCACTTCTCGTCGAGCAGGGTGCCTGCCTCGCAGACTACATCGTCGCTACCTGGCGCATAGACATTACTCGCCGTAACACGACCCAGGATACGCTCACGCAGGGGTTCGACCACGTCACCACCTTCGATGATTGGCTGCATCAGCAAGCCATCATCGGTGCCGCAATCCACTTCCAATACCACCATGTCCTGCGCCACGTCGACCAAACGCCGTGTCAGATAACCGGAGTTGGCGGTCTTCAGCGCCGTATCAGCGAGACCCTTACGAGCACCGTGAGTAGAGATGAAGTACTGCAGAACATCGAGGCCTTCACGGAAGTTGGCAGTGATCGGGGTCTCGATGATGGAACCGTCCGGCTTGGCCATCAGTCCACGCATACCGGCCAACTGACGAATCTGTGCGGCAGAACCACGAGCACCGGAATCGGCCATCATATAGACCGAGTTGAAGGAGTCCTGCTCCACCTCATTGCCTTCGCGATCAAGCAGCTTCTCTTTACCCAACTTGGCCATCATCGCCTTGGCTACCTGGTCATTGGTGTGGGACCAGATATCGACCACTTTGTTGTAGCGCTCGCCGTTGGTAACGAGACCAGAGGTGTACTGGTTCTCGATCTCTTTCACTTCCGCCTCGGCGCGGGCCAGGATCTCGGTCTTCTCCTCCGGCACTACCATGTCATTGGAGCAGAAGGAGACCGCTGCACGGGTCGCATAGCGAAAACCCATATACATCAGCTGATCAGCAAAGATTACCGTATCTTTCAGACCCAACTGGCGATAGCAAAGATTGATCAGATTCGAGATCTGCTTTTTGCCCATGGGCCGATCGACCACTTCATAGGGCATGCCTTCGGGCACAATGGAGAAGACGATGGTGCGCCCGATCGTGGTATCCACGATACGGGTCGACTCGGTACGCTCCCCATTCTCTTCCTGCACCACCTGACGCAAACGCACTTTGACCCGAGCCTGCAGGTCCGCATGACCCGACTCATAGGCACGCTTTGCCTCGCCCGGATCGGAGAATGCCATACCTTCGCCTTTGGCATTGACCCGCTCACGGGTCATAAAGTAGAGCCCGAGCACCACGTCCTGAGAAGGTACGATGATGGGATCGCCGTTGGCGGGCGAGAGGATATTGTTGGTCGACATCATCAAACTGCGCGCTTCCAGCTGGGCTTCCAGCGAGAGGGGCACGTGGACCGCCATCTGATCGCCGTCGAAGTCGGCGTTGAAAGCGGTACAGACCAGCGGATGAAGCTGAATCGCCTTACCCTCGATCAGCACCGGCTCAAAGGCCTGGATGCCGAGACGATGCAGGGTCGGCGCACGGTTGAGCATGACCGGATGCTCGCGGATCACCTCTTCGAGGATATCCCATACGTCGCCGGTACCACGCTCGACCAGCTTTTTGGCTGCCTTGATGGTGGTAGCCAGGCCGCGCAGCTGCAATTTACTGAAGATGAAAGGCTTGAACAGTTCCAGCGCCATACGCTTGGGCAGGCCGCACTGATGCAGCTTGAGGGTCGGGCCGACCACGATGACCGAACGGCCGGAGTAGTCGACACGCTTGCCCAGCAGGTTCTGGCGAAAACGCCCCTGCTTACCCTTGATCATATCGGCCAGGGACTTCAGCGGACGGCGGTTGGTGCCGGTAATGGCGCGACCACGACGGCCGTTGTCGAGCAGTGCGTCGACCGACTCCTGCAGCATGCGCTTCTCGTTACGCACGATGATGTCGGGCGCGTTGAGATCGAGCAGCCGCTTCAGACGGTTGTTACGGTTGATCACCCGGCGATAGAGATCGTTCAGGTCAGAGGTGGCAAAACGGCCACCGTCCAGGGGCACCAGGGGACGCAACTCCGGTGGCAGCACGGGCAGCACGGTCATCACCATCCACTCGGGACGGTTACCTGACTCCTGCAGCGACTCCAGCAGTTTCAGACGCTTGGTGAACTTCTTGATCTTGGTCTCGGAGTTGGTGCCCTGGATCTCTTCACGCAGGCGTACGATCTCCGCCGGGATGTCGATGGTCTTGAGCAACTCATAAACCGCCTCGGCACCCATGCGGGCGTCGAACTCGTCGCCGTTCTCTTCAATAGCGTCGAGATATTGCTCGTCGGTCAGCAGCTGGCCACGCTCAAGCGGGGTCATGCCCGGGTCGACCACGACGAAGGATTCGAAGTAGAGCACCCGTTCGATATCGCGCAGGGTCATATCCATCAGCAAGCCAATACGCGAAGGCAGAGACTTGAGGAACCAGATATGCGCTACCGGACTAGCCAGCTCAATATGGCCCATACGTTCGCGGCGCACCTTAGCCAGGGTCACCTCGACGCCGCACTTCTCGCACACCACACCGCGATGCTTGAGGCGCTTGTACTTGCCGCAGAGACACTCGTAGTCACTTACCGGGCCAAAGATCTTGGCACAGAAGAGGCCATCGCGCTCCGGTTTGAAGGTGCGGTAGTTGATGGTCTCCGGCTTCTTCACTTCGCCATAGGACCAGGAACGGATCATGTCCGGAGACGCCAAGCCAATACGGATGGCGTCGAAGTCTTCGGTCTGACCCTGCTGCTTAAGAATGTTCAGTAGATCTTTCAAGATCGTCTCTCCTGCAATCGGTTACCGACTTGCGTCGGCGGCCTCAGTCCTGTTCCAGTTCGATGTTGATGGCCAGAGAACGGATCTCTTTGACCAGCACGTTGAAGGACTCGGGCATGCCGGCCTCCATCTGATGGTTGCCATCTACGATGTTCTTGTACATGCGGGTACGGCCATTAACGTCATCCGACTTGACCGTGAGCATCTCCTGCAAGGTGTAGGCGGCGCCGTAAGCCTCAAGAGCCCAGACCTCCATCTCACCGAAGCGCTGACCACCAAACTGCGCCTTACCGCCCAGGGGCTGCTGGGTGACCAGACTGTAGGGACCGGTGGAGCGGGCATGCATCTTGTCATCGACCAGGTGGTTGAGCTTGAGCATATACATATAGCCCACAGTGACCTCACGCTCAAAGGTCTCACCGGTACGGCCGTCGTAGAGTCGACATTGACCGCTCTCGGGCAACCCTGCCAGCTCCAGCATATGCTTGACTTCTGACTCGTGCGCACCGTCAAAGACCGGCGTGGCCATCGGGACGCCGCCGCGAAGGTTCTTGCACATGGCAACAACCTCTTCGTCGTTCATGGAGGCGATATCTTCCTGCTTGCCACTGGTGTTGTAGACCTGATCGAGGAACTTGCGCAGGTCAGTCATCTTGGCCTGCTCTTCCAGCATCCTGCCGATACGTCGACCGACACCCTTGGCGGCAAAACCAAGATGGGTCTCAAGCACCTGCCCGACGTTCATACGTGAAGGTACGCCGAGGGGGTTGAGGACAATATCCACCGGCTCGCCGTGCTCGTCGAAGGGCATATCCTCAACCGGCACAATGGTGGAAATCACACCCTTGTTACCGTGGCGGCCCGCCATCTTGTCACCTGGCTGGACGCGGCGTTTGACGGCGACGTAGACCTTCACCATCTTCAGCACGCCAGGGGCCAGATCATCACCAGCGGTCAGCTTGCGCTTCTTCTCTTCATACTTGTTGCGGAAGGTCTCACGCTGAGCCTTGATCTGCTCGGCAATGGCCTCCAGCTGGGCGGCTGACTCCTCGTTGCGCAGACGAATCTCGAGCCATTTGTCGCGCTCGACTTCTGAGAGATAGGCCTTGGTTATCTTGGTGCCGGCCTTGATCTTGTTGGGACCGCCATCCACCACCTTGCCGAGCAGCATCTTCTCGATGCGGTAGAAGGTGTCGTTCTCCATGATGCGCAGCTGGTCGTCCAGGTCCTTGCGTACCCGGTCGAGTTCAACCTGTTCGATCTGCAAGGCACGAGCGTCCTTCTCCACACCATCGCGGGTGAAGACCTGTACGTCGATTACCGTACCGACCATGCCGGAGGAGACGCGCAGAGAAGTATCCTTCACATCGGAAGCCTTCTCACCAAAGATAGCGCGCAACAGCTTCTCTTCCGGGGTCAGCTGAGATTCACCTTTAGGCGTAACCTTACCAACCAGGATATCGCCCTCGCGTACCTCAGCACCGATGTAGACGATACCCGACTCATCCAGCTTGGAGAGTGCGGCCTCGCCCACGTTGGGGATATCACCAGTGATCTCTTCCGGGCCCAACTTGGTATCGCGGGCCATGCAGGTCATCTCTTCGATATGAATGGAGGTAAAGCGATCCTCCTCCACCACGCGCTCGGAGATGAGGATGGAGTCCTCAAAGTTGTAGCCGTTCCAGGGCATGAAGGCGACGCGCAGATTCTGACCCAGCGCCAGCTCACCCAGATCGGTGGATGGGCCATCGGCCAGCACATCGCCGCGGGCGATTACATCACCCACGTTGACCAGCGGACGCTGGTTGATGCAGGTATTCTGATTGGAACGGGTATATTTGGTCAGATTGTAAATATCGACACCGGGCTCGCCTGCCTCGGTCTCGTCATCGTTCACACGCACCACGATACGCGCTGCATCGACCGACTCGATATCGCCACCACGCTTAGCCACCACGGTAACACCGGAATCGACCGCCACTACACGCTCAATACCGGTACCCACCAAAGGCTTCTCGGCACGCAGCACCGGCACAGCCTGGCGTTGCATGTTGGAGCCCATCAAGGCGCGGTTGGCGTCGTCGTGCTCAAGGAAGGGGATGAGCGCAGCTGCCACCGAGACGATCTGCTTGGGTGAGACGTCGATGTACTGCACCTTGTCCGGCGCTGAGAGGGTGAACTCGTTCTGGTAGCGGGAGGAGATCAGTTCGTCCTGCAGCTGCCCCTTGGCATCGAGCGAGGCGTTGGCCTGCGCGATCACATAACGGCCCTCTTCGATAGCCGAGAGGTAGTCGATCTGATCGGTCACCTTACCATCCACCACCTTTCGGTAGGGGGTCTCGAGGAAACCGTAACGGTTGGTACGGGCGTAGACAGCCAGCGAGTTGATCAGACCGATGTTCGGTCCTTCAGGAGTCTCGATGGGGCAGACACGGCCATAGTGGGTCGGATGCACATCGCGCACCTCGAAGCCCGCACGCTCGCGCGCCAGACCACCCGGGCCCAAGGCCGAAACGCGGCGCTTGTGGGTCACCTCGGAGAGCGGGTTGTTCTGATCCATAAACTGGGACAGCTGGCTGGAGCCAAAGAACTCCTTGATCGCCGCCGAAACCGGCTTGGCGTTGATCATCTCCTGCGGCATCAGTCCTTCGGACTCGGCCTGGGTCAGACGCTCTTTGACGGCACGCTCGACACGCACCAGACCAACACGGAACTGATTCTCGGCCATCTCACCGACGCAGCGGATGCGCCGATTGCCCAGGTGGTCGATGTCGTCAACCACGCCGTTGCCATTACGGATATCGATCAGCTCTCTAAGCACATCGACGATATCCTCTTTGGAGAGAATGCCCTCACCCACTTCGTCCTCGCGACCCAGTCGACGATTGAACTTCATACGCCCGACGGCGGAGAGATCGTAACGATCCGAGGTAAAGAAGAGGTTATTAAACAGGTTCTGAGCAGCCTCTTTGGTCGGCGGCTCGCCGGGACGCATCATGCGATAGATCTCGACCTGCGCCTCCAGCTCATTGGAGGTGGAGTCGATGCGGATTGTCTCGGACAGGAAAGAACCGTGATCCAGGTCGTTGGTGAAGATGGTGTTGAGTTTCTTCACGCCCTTCTCGATGATCAGCTCAAGCATCTCATCAGTGATCTCGGCATTGGCCTCGGCAATCAGCTCACCGGTTTCCTTATCGACCAGATTGTGCGCCAGCACTTTACCGACGACGAAATCGCGCGGTACGTCCAGCTTATTGACGCCAGCCTTCTCAAGCTCGCGGATATGACGAGCGGTGATACGACGCCCTGCCTCGACGATTACCTGGCTGCCGGCCTTGATATCAAAGGTGACCGTCTCGCCACGCAGACGCTCTGGAACCAGATCGACCTTCAGCGTCTTCTTGGTGAGACTGAAAGTGTCGGTCTCGAAGAACATCTCGAGAATCTGCTCGGTGTCATAACCAAGTGCGCGCAACAGAATGGTCGCCGGCAGTTTGCGACGACGATCGATGCGCACGAAGACATTGTCCTTGGGGTCGAACTCGAAATCGAGCCAGGAGCCGCGGTAGGGAATAACCCGCGCGGAGAAAAGCAGCTTACCTGAGGAGTGGGTCTTGCCACGGTCGTGATCGAAGAAGACACCCGGAGAACGATGGAGCTGGGAGACGATGACCCGCTCAGTACCGTTGATGACGAAAGTGCCCGTATCGGTCATCAGCGGCAGTTCGCCCATGTAGACTTCCTGCTCACGGATATCTTTCACGACCTTGGAGCCGGCAGGCGCCTCCTTGTCGTAAATCACCAATCTTACCAATACGCGAAGGGGAGCCGCGTAGGTGGTGCCGCGTAATTGGCACTCGCGCACGTCGAAGACGGGCTCACCCAGCTTGTAGTTCACATATTCGAGGACGGCATTACCGGAGTAACTGGTGATCGGCATAACCGATTTGAAGGCCGCATGCAGACCGACATCCTGACGCTGATCCAGGGCCACTCCATCCTGCAGAAAATCGCGATAGGAGTCGATCTGAGTCGCCAGAAGAAACGGAACATCCAGAATACTGGGACGCTTGCCGAAGTCTTTGCGGATACGCTTTTTTTCGGTGAAAGAATAGGCCATGCTGCCATCCCTCGGTGTCTAAGGCTTTGTGGTCACGGTGCCGGAGCCAACTTCCCGCTGACGTCCGTCGACCGCATCAAACTTGTTTCCTGATTAGCGGTTCAGGAGGACCCAGCCGGATGAAGGCAAATTACCCGGCTTTACCAGCGGGAAAAGGCCGGTGGCATCACGCCACCAGCCCCTACCCCGTCTAGTTGCAGACGATTGAGACGAGAATCTTATTTGATCTCGGCTTTAGCGCCCGCCTCTTCCAGCTGCTTCTTGACCTCTTCGGCCTCGTCCTTGCTGACACCTTCCTTCAATGTGGTCGGTGCGCCTTCGACGGCCTCTTTGGCCTCCTTCAGGCCAAGACCGGTGATACCGCGGACAGCCTTGATGACGGCAATCTTGTTGCCACCGATTTCGGCCAGCACGACGTCGAACTCAGTCTGCTCTTCAGCAGCAGCGGCATCGCCACCGCCAGCAGCAGCAGGTGCGGCAGCCACAGCAGCGGCAGCGGATACACCAAACTTCTCTTCCATTGCCTCGATCAGCGCGACCACGTCCATCACGGACATCTCGGCAATCGCGTCGAGGATCTCTTCTTTAGAAACGGCCATTATTAAACTCCTGAAAATTGATTAGCACGAATGTTGTTAAGTTAAAGCCGATCAGGCCGCCTCTTTGGCGTCCTTGATCGCTGCCACAGTCCGGACCAGCTTGCCGGGCACCTCGTTGAGGGTGCGAGCGAGTTTCTCTGCCGGTGCCTTCATAACCGCCATCAGCAAGCTGATAGCCTGTTCATAGGTCGGCATCTTGGCCAAGGCTTCGATATCGCTGGGGGCAAGCATCTTGCCGCCAATAGATACCAGCTTGACCTCGAGAAGCTTATGCTCTTTAGCAAAGTCCTTGATAACGCGGGCAGCAGCACCTGGATCTTCCTGCGAGAAGGCAAGGATCAACGGTCCCGTCATCCCCTCCTGCATGCAGGCGAAATCGGTGTTTTCCACGGCGCGCTTGGCCAGGGAGTTTTTCACCACTCGCAGATAGACACCGTTGTTACGCGCTTCGCGGCGCAACAGAGTCATCTGCTCAACGGTCAATCCCCGGTACTCAGCGGCAATCGCGGAAAGCGCACTGCTGGCAACGTCACTGACTTCGGCAACGATGGCTTTCTTTTGCTCAAGGTTGAGTGCCAAAACTCGTTACCTCCTGATAATGGATAGACTTGCGTCTTCCAATTACACTTCGCGGCCCCATATGGGATCGCACCTTAACGTGCACCATCACCAGGAATAAATCCTGACTGGGGGTGCTCCGTCTGCGCAGGCGATCATTAAGCGTGGCAATCCACGCGCCTGCGGTCTTTGACGGCACCGACATCAAGCCGGCACCCCAAAGTTCATCGGTACACCGGCCACGTGGGCCGATGCACCTGTAAAATTAAATGGCCAGTGAAGACTGATCCAGCGTCAAACCGGGCCCCATGGTCGATGAGACTGTCACCTTCCTCAGGTAGACGCCCTTCGCGGAGCTGGGTTTGGCTTTGACCAGGGCTGCCAGTAAAGATTCCAGATTCTCTTTGAGTTTCTGGGGTTCGAAATCGACTTTACCGATACTGCAGTGGATGATGCCTGCCTTGTCAGTGCGGTATCGCACCTGACCCGCTTTGGCGTTCTGCACTGCCTCTGCCACGTTGGGCGTTACCGTACCCACTTTCGGGTTGGGCATCAGACCACGGGGACCGAGGATCTGACCCAGCTGACCGACCACACGCATGGCGTCAGGTGAAGCGATCACCACGTCGAAATCCATCATGCCGCCTTTGATCTGCTCTGCCAGGTCTTCGAAGCCGACGATATCGGCGCCAGCCTCAGTTGCAGCGTCAGCATTGGCGCCCTGAGCGAATACCGCCACGCGCACCTTTTTACCGATGCCGTGAGGCAGTACGGAGGCGCCGCGCACCACCTGATCTGATTTTCTCGCGTCTACGCCCAAATTGACGCTGACGTCTACCGATTCAGAGAATTTAACGGTGGAGAATTCTTTCAAAAGACCGAAAGCCTCATCCGCCGCATAGGCCTTACCGGTCTCCAGCTTTTCGCGGATAACTTTTGCACGCTTGCTCAACTTTGCCATGACTTATTCCACCCCTTCGACATTGAGGCCCATCTGCCGGGCACTACCCGCGATGGTACGAACCGCTGCATCCATATCTGCCGCTGTCAGATCGGGCATCTTGATGGTGGCGATCTCTTCCAGCTGCGCACGAGTCACGGTACCGACCTTGACGGTGTTGGGCGTAGAACTCCCTTTCGGTAATCCCATCGCCTTCTTCAGCAACACAGCCGCCGGAGGCGTCTTGGTGATAAAGGTAAAGGAGCGGTCGCTGTAGACAGTGATAACCACCGGGATCGGCAGGCCCTTTTCCACACTCTGCGTCTTGGCGTTGAAAGCCTTACAGAACTCCATGATATTCACGCCGTGCTGGCCCAACGCAGGACCGACGGGGGGACTCGGATTGGCTTCACCCGCTTTCACCTGAAGCTTGATGTAAGCCATTATCTTCTTAGCCATGATTTACCTCTCTGTCGGGTTCCAGCGCCTTGGACTCTCACCTCGGCTCCCCGAAAATTGAAACGTGGACAGGATCGCTGCCGACCCTGCCCCGGGTATTCAGCCCTTCTCTACCTGACCGAACTCCAGATCAACCGGAGTGGAGCGGCCAAAAATCAGTACCGACACTTTGAGACGACTCTTGTCGTAGTCGACCTCTTCGACCACACCCGTAAAGTCGTTGAACGGACCGTCGGTGACCCGCACCACTTCGCCAGGCTCGAACAACACCTTTGGCCGCGGCTTCTCGACACCCTCCTGCATACGCTGCAGAATCGCATCGGCTTCCTTGTCAGATATGGGTGCTGGACGGTCGCCCGTACCACCAATAAAACCCATAACCTTCGGTACATCCTTGACCAGATGCCAAGTGTCGTCCGTCATGTCCATGTGCACCAGTACGTAGCCAGGGAAAAACTTCCGCTCGCTGCGTCGCTGCTGACCGGCGCGCATCTCCACCACCTCTTCGGTCGGCACGAGAATCTCGCCAAATTTATCCTGCATGCCATAGCGCTCAATGCGCTCCGTCAACGACCGCTGAACCTGCGACTCGAAGCCGGAATAGGCGTGCACCACATACCAACGCATTGCCATATTGTCTCCTTACGCTCCGGTTACAGCTTTAAGAATCGCACCCAGCATCATATCGAACAGCCAGAGAACGACCCCCATTACCAGCACCATAACGAATACGATCAGAGTAGTCTGGATCGTCTCCTGGCGACTGGGCCAGACGACTTTTCGAACCTCGACTTTCGAAGCAGCGGCGAAACTCCAGATCGCACGCCCTACCGCTGTCTGGTAGACAATGAAGGCAGCCACCCCCACCAGCACCAGCAATCCGATGACGCGCAGCAGCTGCGAGTAGGCATCGAGATAATAGAAACCAAGGATGGCTCCCACCACAATCGCCACCGCCAACAATAGTTTGACGGTATCGAAACCGGATGCCGCTACCTGGGAATTCGCACTCATATATTTTGCATGCCGAAAATAATGGCAGGCCAAGAGGGAATCGAACCCCCAACCTGCGGTTTTGGAGACCGCTGCTCTACCAATTGAGCTATTGGCCTATAACGGTAAAAAGCGGGATCGGCACCTGTCCGATCCCGCATACTCATCAATCACTCGATAATCTTGGCTACCACACCGGCGCCAACAGTCCGGCCGCCTTCGCGAATCGCAAAGCGCAGACCCTCTTCCATCGCGATCGGCGCGATCAGTTTCACAGTCATCTTCACGTTGTCGCCAGGC
>JARRNY010000054.1:0-25772 GCA_037384445.1 Candidatus Thiodiazotropha sp. | reverse complement strand
CACGTACCTGAGAGAGGATCATGCTGCCACCTTCTGCACCGGATGCTGTAAGCGCATCGACCAGAAGCGCAAACCACCGATGATGAATACCAGAAACAGACTGAGTCCGACGATCCAGAGCAGGGCGCTGTCTGGATGTCCTGAGTAGGTGGCAATCTGATAAAACAGACTGGCGCTGATAAAGGCGATGCTGGTCGACCAGGCAACCACAAAGGCGGCCCAGCGGGGTCCCGACTCACGCCGGATCGCACCGATGGTAGCGACACAGGGAGAGTAGAGCAAAATAAACAACAGATAGGCGAAGGCACCCGCCTGACCGTCGAAGCGGACTGCCATGGCGCCGAACACATCCTCGCTCACCTCCTGGGAGGCTGCAGCGGCACCCGCATCGCTAAGATCGCCCACATCCATTGCCAGTGGATCGGTCAGCAGATCCTTCACCCCGAGCAGATTCTCCGGCACGGTGGCGGCCGCCTCACCAATCGACTGCCAGAAATCGAACGGTGCTTCCTCTATCTCTACCGCTGTCGAATCGCTACGCGCCAGATTGGTATAGAGTGCGTCAAGGGTACCGACCACTGTCTCCTTGGCCAGAATTCCCGTGAATATACCCACCGTTGCAGGCCAGTTGTCCTGATGGATACCCAGCGGTGAGAGGACCGGCGTAATGCTCTTGCTGATGGCGCTGAGCACCGAGTGCTCGGTGTCTTCATTGCCGAAGCTGCCATCGGTGCCGATGGAGTTGAGAGTATTGATGATCAGCACCATGATGACGATCACCCGGCCCGCCTCTTTGATGAAGAGTTTGACCCGGTCCCAGGTACGCAGGACGATACCTTTGACGGTCGGCATGTGGTAGTGGGGCAGCTCCATCATAAAGCCGGCACTCTCACCCGAGAGCAGCGTCTTCTTCATCACCATGCCGGTGAGAATGGCCACCAGAATACCGATGAGATAGAGCCCAAAGACCAGGTTCTGACCATTGCTGGGAAAGAAGGCAGCGGCAAACAGCACATAGACCGGCAGGCGTGCGCCACAGGACATGAAGGGGTTCATGAGGATGGTCAGCTTACGCTCCCGTTCGCTCTCCAGGGTACGCGTCGCCATCACCGCCGGCACGTTGCAGCCAAAGCCGACGATCATCGGCACGAAGGCCTTACCCGGCAGACCGATAGAGCGCATGAAACGGTCCATGACGAAGGCGGCTCGTGCCATGTAACCGCTGTCCTCGACCACGGAGAGAAACAGATAGAGCGCGGTGATAATGGGGATAAAGGTCGCCACCACCTGGATACCGCCGCCGGCACCGTCGGCCAACAGCACAATCAGCCAGTCGGGGAACCCGAGACTGCCCATTACCGCGCCAAGTCCGTCAACGAATATGGCTCCGGCCACACCGTCGAAGAAGTCGATGAATGCGCCGCCAATGTTGATGGCGAACATGAACATCAGATACATCACAGCGAGAAAAACCGGAATACCGAAGTAGCGGCTGAGGACCACTTTGTCGATACGGTCGCTGAGGGTCTTCTCCACCCGCCCGCGCACCTGGGTCACGTTGCGTGAGATAGCGTGGGCATGACCGAAGCGGGTATCGGCAATGTAGATATCGATCTCTTCATCGACCCGGCTCTCGATCTCACGCCGCCAGTGATCGACACGCTCCTTGAGTGCATCGTCGGCCTTACCGAGGGCAAAGCTATCGCCTTCCAACATCTTCAGCAGCAGCCAGCGGCACTTGGCAGTGGGGAACTCATCGGCACAGGGCAACAAGGGCTCCATCTCGGAGATCGCCTGCTCCACCACCTCATCCTGAGCCAGCACGAAACCACCGGTTACCGTCTTGGCAGCCAGGTCCTGGATAGCACTCTTGAGTTTGGTGATACCTTCGCCGCTGACGGCAACGATGGGCACCACTGGGCAACCCAGCTCCTGGCTCAGGTGTTCAACATCGATCTTCAGGCCCCGCTTGCGCGCCACATCCATCATGTTGAGCGCCATCACCATCGGCACGCCCATCTCCAGCATCTGCACCGTGAAGTAGAGATTGCGTTCCAGATTGGAGGCATCGACGATGTTGATGATCAGATCCGCCTCGCCGGAGAGCAGATAGTCACGCGTCACCTGCTCATCGAGTGAAGAGGCATCGAGGGAATAGATGCCGGGCAGATCGACAGCACCGACCGCATCCTGATCGATGGTGAAGCGTCCCTCTTTACGATCGACGGTGACGCCGGGCCAGTTGCCGGTGCGCTGACGAATGCCGGTGAGGGTATTGAACAGCGCCGTTTTACCGCAGTTGGGGTTACCCGCCAAGGCGATGGTCAGGGGACGATCACCCCGATCTTCCGGCTTCGCAGCCGGGTTCGTTTCGTTACAGCAACCCATCAGGCGGTTCCGCTTTTATCGAGGACGTCGGGTAACCGTTCGACCAACAACTTCTCCGCCACCCCGGCGCCGAGCGCCACCCGGGTGCCGGCATTGGCGACCACCACACCGCCACCCCGACGCTGGGTCAGTTCGATCTCAGACCCAACCCGCAGCCCCAGACTGAGCAGGCGATGGGTCAACTGCCGCCCGCCCTGGATACGGCGAATGCAGGCATGACTGCCTATCGGCAGCCTGGCCAGGGCAATAAGCTGATCAGTGGGCAGGTCTTTCAGGTCCATCGAAGGTCGTTAATCAGGCTCTTAGTGATAATGATTCTCATTAAAGCAACAATAGCGTGACGATGCAAGCACGGTAAAGCGGGAATATCGCAATTTACTTATATTTATGCCTCCTGGCCAATAGTGCTTGTCAATCACCCATCTTTTCATGCAGGCAGATCCGCTGGTTTGCGTAACACATCGACACGATGAGGCTTGAGAAATTCCGCCCCACCTGGCCCCATATGCGCAAGAAAGGACTTTTTGATCTTTTCGTAACGCGCCTGATCTATAGCCAGTTCGGTATGGGTGATGTTGATAAACCGATCCTCAAACAGCTCCCAACTCGCATAACACCCCGGCACATTGAAGAAGTACTCGCCCACCAGCCGCATGCGGCCGCTGTCGACCAGGCCTTTGATCGCCTCGAAGGCTTGGGTCCTGACCACCTTTTCGTCGTGGATCAGACTCATCAGGGCATTGAACTCACCGCTATAGACCGGTTCGCAGAAGTAGGCCAGACCACCCGGCTTGAGCACGCGCACGATCTCCTCCATGGCGGCAGCCATGAGTGCGTGCGGGACATGATGGAGCGACTTCAGCATGCAGACGATGTCGACGCTCCCGCTCTCCGCCTCGATCGACTCCGCGCCACCCAGGCAGAACTCTAGATTGGCCGCTGCCGGCAAAGCCAGATTCTTCTCATGCTGGATACGGTCGACCTCAGTGGCGGTGAAGTGGCTGTCGGGATACTGCTGCGCCAACTGACGTGTGATCCAGGCGGCGCCACAACCCAGCTCCAACAGGTTGGCCCCGCGCAGCGGCAGCAACCGCTCCATCATCTCCCGCTCGGTGGCCGTCTCGTAGGCCTCCGGACGGTTCATTACCATCTCTTGTGCTGACAATGTTCTGCTGCTCCGTTATGTTACTGATCATTCATTCTAAACCGACAGGCCCCACATTTGTTTCAAGCCCTCGTCAACTGGTCCGACCGACTCCGTTTCCAGCTCTCCCGCTCCGACGCCCTGCTCCTGCTTTCCGCCCTCGGGCTACTCACCGGCTTCCTTGCCGGTGGCGTCATCGTACTCTTCCGCCTACTGGTGGAAGGTATCCAGACAGGCATGCTACCGGGACAGATGCCGGAGAACTACGAGGCGTTACACCCTTTGATTCGATTCGTCTTGCCGGTAGCCGGCGGCCTGCTGCTCGGCCTGGTCTTTCTGCTCTTCGCCAAAGGCGTCCACGTGCTCGGTATTGCGCGGGTAATGGAGCGTCTGGTCTACCACCAGGGCCACCTGAGTCTGCGCAGTTTCCTGCTCCAGTTCTTCGGCGCCGCAGTCGCCATTATCAGTGGTCACTCCGTAGGACGGGAAGGGCCAAACGTCTTTCTCGGCGCCGCCAGCGGCTCCCTGCTGGGGCAGAAACTCTCCCTGCCCAACCACAGTATCCGCACCCTGGTGGGTTGCGGCGTCGCGGCCGGCATTTCGGCCTCTTTCGATACCCCACTGGCTGGTGTCATCTTCGCCCTTGAAGTGGTGATGATGGAGTACACCCTGGTCAGCTTCATCCCGATCATGCTCGCGGCAGTCAGCGCCAACAGTATCTCCCTGCTCCTATTCGGTGGCGAGCGGGTCTTCGACGTCGGCATGATGCACCTTGGCTCCCTGCACGAGCTGATCTTTATCCTGCTGCTGGGCATAGCCGCTGGTCTTGCAGCTACGGCCTATGTCCATCTGATCGAGGTAGTCTCGGATAAGAGCCAACGACTGCCGTTTTGGCTCCGTACCACCCTGGGCGGCATCCTGGTCGGACTCTGCGCCATCTGGGTCCCCCAGGTGATGGGCATCGGCTACGACACGGTGAACCAGATCCTGCTCGGTGAACTGGCCATCGGCCTGCTGGCTTTGCTGTTGATGGCAAAGCTCTTCGCGACTGCCGCCAGCATCGGCCTTGGCATCCCCGGTGGCACCATCGGCCCGGCGCTGTTTATTGGCGCCACAGTGGGCGGCATTATCGCTCCACTACCCGGTATGTTGTTCGAAGGCCAGGTCTCGGACCCAGGCGTCTACGCCCTCATCGGTATGGGCGCGGTAATGGGTGCGGCCTTGCAGGGCCCCCTGGCAGCGCTCACCGCAGTGATCGAGCTGACCCGAAATCCCGATATCATCATGCCGGGCATGCTGGCCATCGTCGTAGCCAGCCTGATCAGCAGCGAGGTCTTCGGCAAGTCTTCCATGTTCCATACCCTGCTGCAGGCGAGCGGACTGGACTACCACACCAATCCGGTGGTGCAGTCGCTCCGGCGTGTCGGCGTGGCCCGCTTCATGCACCGCAATTTTGTACGCACGCAGCCGGTCGTCACGCGCAGCGAGGCACAGCAAATGCTTGCCCAGTCACCCGAGTGGATCGTGATCGAGGAGCCGGAAGCGGAACCGGTACTGATGCGGGCTGTCGATCTGGTTCGCAATCTGAAGGAACAGGAGGACGATCCGGTCAACCTCAAGGAGATACCGGCGCAGCGATATGAACTCGCGCCATTGCGCATGCAGGCAACCCTGCAGGAGGCGTTGGAGACATTAAAAGAGAGCAGCGCCGATGCACTCTATATCGAATGGTATGACCAGAAACATTTTTGGCGTATCCAGGGCATTCTGACCCGCGATCAGATCGAATCGGCCTACCGGATTTGAGCCAGGTCATGCCGCTGATCAGAATCTGCGGCAGACGCTGCGGAAATGATTTACGATAAATTCATGATGCAGGCGTGATAGAGCGGAAATCCGCTCCAATCTTCCAGCCTGAAGAGGTGGCAGCGAGGAGCCCACACGTTAATCCCCGCAAAATAAGGCACATGCCCTGAGTCATCGGCAATCCGCCAATGGTCAGTCGGACATGGCACGATAACAATTCACAGCTCATCGCAGAGGGGAACATGAACGACCAGAACGCCAACCCTGAAACCATCCTCATCGACGAACAACCCGTCCGTGTGGACGAACTGCTGACTGACTACCAGAAGCTCAAGGCGCAGGCCGAACAGGAGAAGAAGAGCCAGAAGAAGGCCGTGCGAAAGTATGCCCAGGAGGAGGAGCTCAAACCCTACCAGGCAGAGCTGATCCAGATGCAGCAGTATCTGGAGCAGACGCGCAAGCGCATGATCATCCTCTTCGAGGGTCGCGATGCCGCCGGCAAGGGCGGCACCATCCGCCGGGTCACCCGCTACATGAATGAGAAACACTACCGGGTCGTGGCGCTGGGCAAACCGACTGAAGAGCAGAAGACTCAATGGTTTTTCCAGAAATATGTAGCCCAGTGTCCGCGTGGTGGTGAAGTGGTGCTGTTCGATCGCAGCTGGTACAACCGAGCGGTGGTGGAACCGATCTTCGGCTTCTGCACACCAGAAGAGTATGAAAACTTCATGATCGGCTGCCCCGGTTTTGAAAAAGACCTGGTGCGTCAGGGAACCACGCTGGTGAAACTCTACTTCTCGGTCACCAAGGAGGAGCAGGCAAGACGCTTCGAACGCCGCAAGACCGATCCCCTGCGCCAGTGGAAACTGTCGGAGATCGACGTCCAGGCCCAGGACCGCTGGGATGAATTCACCCAGCAGAAATATGAAATGCTGAGACGCACCAACACCACCCACGCCCCCTGGACCATCATCCGCTCCAACGACAAACACCGGGCCCGGCTCAACGCCATGAAGGTGATCCTCAACTCTGTGCCCTATGAGCGGCTCGATCCGCAGTTGGACTTCGTTCCCGATTCAGAGATTGTCATCTCAGGCTCTCGGGAGCTGGAGCTGATGGAGGCACAACGGCTACAGCGTGGTAAGTTCGTCAGCTGAGCAACCGCGCCACGCGTCGCCAGGCAAAACAATCTCAGAACCGGATGGCGCTTTCTAACCCGGGCTGCTCTCAAGTGAGCGGCCGCGAATAGACGCGCAATCTGATTGAGTGCCCCAGGCAAACCTCGGCGTTTATTTGCGGTTTTTTCTCTTTAGTAAGTACCATTCATCTCAGAACCCGGCCGCTGGTGCGCGGCCGGAAGATCTTGCCTTGGAACACTATGACCCCTGAACTGATACTGCTGTGCCTGCTCTGGCTGGCCTATTTCGGCATCCACTCTCTAACTGCCTCACTCTGGCTGAAGTCCCGGATCGCCGCCCGCTGGCCAACTCTGATGCCGAGCTATCGCCTGGCTTTCAACGCTGCGTCGGCGCTTCTACTACTCCCCCCGCTGGCACTCATGTGGTCGCTTGGCGGGGAGCCTTTGTGGCGCTACGAGGGGATTTGGGACGGGCTACGCTTCACTTTGATGGGATTGGCGGCCGTCGGATTCATCTGGTCACTGCGCTATTACGATGGGATGGAGTTTCTCGGTCTTCGGCAGTTGCATGAAAACCTGCACGAGATCGAGGATCAGGAGCGACTGCATATCTCGCCGCTGCACCGATTCGTGCGCCATCCCTGGTACAGCCTCGGTCTGGTCTTGGTATGGACCCAGGAGATGGACGAGGCGCGGCTGCTCTCCTCACTGATGATCACCGGATATCTGTTGATCGGCTCACGCCTGGAGGAGAACAAGTTACAGATCTATCACGGCGAACGCTACCGACGCTATCGGGAACAGGTGCCGGGACTGATACCCCGCCCCGACCGCTATCTCAGCCGGTCGCAAGCAGCGCGGCTACTGGAAGAGGATTGATAAGCGGCCGGCTTCGCGACGGCGCGAAACCGGCCTTGACGGTTACTGGTTGGGTGCCCAGAAATTCTGCTGACCATAGGGGGAGGGACCGTAACCGTATGCTGGCCCCTGTCCCCAACCCGGCTGCATGGCGCCAGGCTCCCGCATCCCCGGGCCCATCATGCCAGGTCCCATACCGGGCCCCTGCATCATTGGCCGTTGCGGGTTGTCGCGCATCATGCCCATATGGCGCCGATGCATGGCATGACAGGCTGCGCGCTCTTCATCGCTCATGCCGTCGATCACCGCCTGCTGTTTGGCCCACTCTTCGTCCATGGCTGACTGGCGAGCCTCCCAGGGTGGGGTTTCCGGTAATTCGAGACCACGCTCCTTGGCCCGTTCCCGCATCTCCTTGTAGTACTCTTCGCGAGCCGCCATGCGCTCCTCGGGGGTCATCGCCATCATCGCCTGGTGACGCTGCATGCGCTCATCCATATCAGGCCTCATACCCATGCCGGTGGATTTCCAAGGTGGATCCTCCGGTAACATGACCCCGGCCTCTTTGGCCCGTGCCTTGAGATCCTCATACCGCGCATTGCGCTCATTCCAGCGCTCCTGCATGGCTTTCATACGTTCATCTTGTGCGGTGGCTGCAGGGGCAGGTGCTGACTCCTCAGTGGAGGGTGCAGCCGATGCGTCTTCGGTGGAGGTCTCCTCGGCGATCAGAGGCAGGCTCAGGGTCATCAGCGAGGCAAGCGCTAAAACAGACATTTTCTTTTTATACATCGATCTCTCCTTCGGATGGCAGGTGTTCTTAGTTATTGGGTGCACAGAGCACCATAGGCGGATAAGCTCCGGCCTCTCGACAACCCAGGGGGGGTGGGTGGCCTGAAGAGTCCTTCTATTCTTGTTTATTCTTGGTCTTGAGTGTAGCCACTTTCTCAGCCAGCTCAGAAAGCAGACCGTCCATGCCCTTTTCTCTCACCAGATTATTGAATGAGGTTCGGTAATTACTCACCAGACTAACCCCATCCACGGTGACATCATAGGCATACCACTCATCCCCTCTCAGGCGTAGTCGATAGTTGACCGGCACCTCTTTGCTGGCGGAGGCGATATAGGTCTGCACTTCGGCCAGCTTTCCCTTTTGGCGTTCTCTGCCCATGCGCACTTTCTGGTCATTGTAGCTGTCCATGGCAGAGAAGTAGGTCTGCTCCAGCAGCTCCCGAAACAGGGTTGTGAATTGGTCCCGCTGCACTTGGGTGGCCGTGCGCCAGTTTTTCCCCAAAATGACCTGTGACATGGATTCGTAGTCGAAGCGCTGCCTGACGATTTCTCGCACCTGATCCCGACGCTGCTGGGCATCGAGACCGGGTTTCTGCAGCACTTCCAGTACTTTGTCGACGGTCTCTTTGACCCGCTCGCTGGGCGTCGCAGTGGCGGCCGGCAGGCTGGAAGTAAACAGAAGACCAAGCAGTAGCAGGGACCCTAACCTTATCATCGTAGATTATCCTGTCGCAGAGCTGATGCAGCGTGTGACAACGCTGGTGTCCAAAGGTGCCAGTATCCAACGCCAAGGTTCAGCTTTCAACCGATCCTTGCGACTCCTCTGCCTCTGTCGAGCCTAGGTAGTTGGTGACATCCCAACAGAGGCCCGTTCGCTGTTCGCCGTTGCCACCCTCATCCACGCTGTAGTAGCTGAAGTCGAGCAGCCAGCGGAGCCCTCCATCGGGCAGCATCACCCGATAACGAATCTGCGACTCGGACTCCCCTTCGGGTTGCTGGAACAAGGCGGACACGCGGGATCGGTCATCCTCATGCACCAGCTCGAGTATGGCGTCCGGGGTGGGTTCAAATTGATCCGGGTCCTGCTGGTAGAGGGCAAACATCTGTTCATCCCAGTGACACGCTTTACCCTCCGGCTCCCATACCCAGGCGGCGCTCGGCATCACCTGATCCATGAGATGCAGCCGACGCCGATGCCGCTGCATCTCACTCTCGTACTCCTGGGCTGTCTGCTTAAGGGAGAGCAGATCTTCATTCAGCCGCCTTTCCCGTCGCTGCAAACGGCGGATCGACTGTTTCAGCTTAAAATGGCGGTGATGCGCCTTTTGCGTAGCGTAGCGATTCACCCACCAGACCAGCAACCCACTCCAGATCACGATCATCGGAATCCAGAGCAGAAAAAAGGGTATATCCGATGCATATTGCTGTGGTCGCTCGACACCGGGCCAGCGATTCCAGACCTCCTGCAACTCATCGACGCCAATGCGATCCAGACCCTTTTGCACCAGGCTCAGCAACTCCGGTTGAACAGCCCGGGTCGCCAGCACCAGGTCATAGCTCAGTTCCAGCTCCAGCTGGGATTCCAACTCATCGTAAGACTCGCGATCCAACAGGTAATCGGCGCTGGCGGCATCCCCCAGATAGGCGAGAACCTGTCCGCTGTCCGCAGCTGCCAGCGCCTGTTCCAGCGTCGGATAGGGTTGAGTCGCCACGCCGGGCGCAATCAGCGCCAGCCGCTCCCAGATGCTCCCCTGCAACACAGCGAGGGTCTTGCCGCGCAGCCCCGACAAACCAGCGTTGGGTAGTTCAGAGACGCCATAGAGCGATACGGGCAGGCTGAGGTAGGGGCGACTCGTAAGCACGGATTCGGTTTCAGTGATACCGACCGGCCAGGCACCTAACACATCCACCTCGCCATCATGCAGCGCCTGCAACAGGGTCTCCTGATCGGGATAACGGGTAATTTCCAGCTGTAGCCCCAGATGCAGCGCCAAAGCCCGCAGGTAATCCGACACCAAGCCTTGAGGATTATTGCCGCCGGCATAGAACAACAAAGGAGGAGTCTGCTCAACAACGCCGATCTGCAGCTTCTGATGCTGGTCAAGCCAATGCTTTTCCGCCAGGTTGTAGCGCTCGGGCTGGGCATAGGCGAATGCCGTCACCAGGAGGCCAAGCAGCAGACAGAGTCTGTGAATAATTTTACTTTTCAACATTCAGGCAGATACTCGTTCCATCTAAGGGTTGATTCCATGCAAACACACTCGCATGAGCCAGACATCCCTGCATGCCTCTCGAATCGCCGGATTCAGAGGGCTTGGCGCTAACTATTCCACAAATCGGCAGCGCTCGCTAACTCCCCAAACTGATGGGATTTGTTGTCGAGCCAGACCTTGGGTTATTGTCCAGCGCATTGAGCTTAGCCGGATTAGAGCGTCACACAGATATGTCGCAACACTGCCCCACCACTCCCTGGCGCCTGAGACAGGCCGCTCACTTACTGCAGCAGGGCGCTATCCTGGCCTATCCCACCGAATCGGTTTTCGGGCTCGGCTGTGACCCACTGAATGAGTCGGCGGTGTCGCGGCTGCTGAGGATCAAGCAACGGGATGTGAGCAAAGGCGTAATTCTGATTGCGGACGACTTCGAGCGACTCCGCCCCTTCATCGGCGATATCGACAAACATCGACTGGCTGAGATCAGCCGAGACTGGCCCGGCCCCTTTACCTGGCTGCTGCCAGCTGCGCCCTGGGTCCCAGCCTGGCTCACAGGCAGCCATTCGACACTGGCGATGCGTGTCACCGCCCACCCAATCGCCTCTGCGCTATGCCGAGCCGCCGATATGCCCCTGGTCTCCACCAGCGCCAATCAGAGTGGCCGTCCACCCGCCCGCACGCCGCTACAGGTAAGAATCCCCCTTTTCGCCTTTTTTTATGGTATCAAAGAAGTATAATTCATGATCCCAGTGAATATCAAGAAAGTTCCAGCATTCCACACTGAAGTGGCGTTGAAAGAGCAGATGATAGGTGTATTCTTCTATGTTTAAGATTGGGTGGGTTTAATGCGCTTGTTTATAGCGCCGGAGGAGGATCGAAACCATTAACGCTGCTGTTACTTATGATTTCGGCCTCACCGGCAAGAACTTTAGCCAATTATAATGATCTGTTCATAAATCGGCATAAATGCTTAACTCTCTGTAATTACTGAGATATTTCCCCTTCAGACTCCACTCTTCGCAGAGACTGTCGAGATTTATGAATCTACTTCACATACTCACGCCCATTAATCACCACTTGCCCGGCCCAGATAGTCTCCCAGATGTTCTTCGATCCACTCTCTGAGCCAGTGACTCGCTCGCGAACCATGAAAACGGCCTGCCTCTTCACCATCCACAAACAGGATCACCGTGGGAAAACCGCGTAGACGGTAGTGGCCGGCCAGATGCATATTGTCGTCGACCTCCACCTTGGCCAGCAGCACCAGACCCTCCATCTCATCGATCACTCGCTCCAATGCCGGCGAGAGGGAGAGGCAGGGGGCGCACCACTCGGCCCAGAAGTCGACCAGAATGGGTTGCTGGTGGGAAGCCTGGATCACTTTGTCATCGTAAGTCGCTTCGTCCACGTCAAAAATGTAGGGCGATGTGGCGTTTTTGTGGCTCATGGTCAGCACACTCATCAGTCGGAAGTGGTTTGGGGCGTGCATGATAGGTTATCTTTACGCTTTTACCCAAGAATCAGAGGCCAGCCCATGTCGAGCAGCAGCCGATCCCCCTTCCCCGCCACCCGTATGCGCCGCATGCGCCGCGATGACTTCTCTCGCCGCCTGATGCGGGAGACCGAGCTGTCGCCAGCCGATTTCATCTACCCGGTGTTCGTGCTGGAGGGTGAGGGACAGCGGGAGGCGGTACCCTCCATGCCCGGCGTCGAACGTCTCAGCATCGACCTGCTGGTAGAGGAGGCGAAGGCGGTCCACAACCTGGGCGTTCCCGTCATGGCGCTGTTTCCGGTCACACCCCTGTCGGCCAAGAGCGAGGACGCCTGCGAGGCCTTCAACCCCGATGGCCTGGCCCAACGGGCCGTGCGCGCCCTGAAGGCAGCGCTACCTGAACTGGGCATCATGACCGACGTGGCCCTCGACCCCTTCACCACCCACGGCCAGGACGGCCTCATCGACGACAGCGGTTATGTCCTGAATGACGAGACCAAGGCGGTGCTGGTGAAACAGGCCCTCTCCCACGCCGAAGCCGGCGCCGACATCGTCGCCCCCTCGGATATGATGGACGGACGCATCGGCGCTATCCGCGAGGCCCTGGAGGCCAACGGCTATATCTACACCCGGATCATGTCCTATGCCGCCAAGTACGCCTCCAGCTTCTACGGTCCCTTCCGGGATGCGGTCGGCTCTGCAGCCAATCTCGGCGCCGGCAACAAGTACAGCTACCAGATGGACCCGGCCAACAGTGATGAGGCCCTGCACGAAGTCGGCCTCGATCTGCAGGAGGGGGCTGATATGGTGATGGTGAAACCGGGCATGCCCTATCTCGACATCGTGCGCCGAGTGAAGGAGACCTTCCAGGTGCCCACCTTCGCCTACCAGGTGAGCGGCGAGTACGCCATGCTCAAGGCGGCGTCGCAGAACGGCTGGCTCGATGAGCGGGCCGTGGTGATGGAGTCCCTGCTGTGCATCAAACGCGCCGGCTGCGACGGCATCCTGACCTACTTCGCCAAGCAGGCGGCTGAGTGGCTGAGCGAATAGGCCGGCGTTCGCTGCGCTCACGGGGTTTACTCCCCCTCTCCCTGGCCCTCTCCCGCGAGGGGAGAGGGAATGCATGAATCATGAATCAGGAGCGGATCTATCTGGATGGCTTGTTCCTACAACCTGTCCGGAAGCTATTGAAACAGCCGAAAAGGACGTCCCCTCTCCCCTCGCGGGAGAGGGCCAGGGAGAGGGGGTAAATCGCGAACAAAGCGCACACCGCCAACTCAAAACGCATCACGCATAATTTTCTTCGACTTCCACACTGACTGATAAAACGCGCCATGGACAAATACGCCGTCATCGGCAACCCTATCGAACACAGCAAGTCCCCCGAAATCCACACCGCCTTCGCCCGCCAGACCGGCGAGCCGATAGAGTATGTCCGCCTGCTGGGCAATCCGGACGATTTCGCCGGCGACGTGCGTCGCTTTCTGGCCGAGGGGGGCCAGGGCCTCAATGTCACCGTCCCCTTCAAGGAGCAGGCCTGGCGTCTGGCCGATGAGTTGAGTCCGCGTGCACACACAGCGGGCGCGGTGAATACACTCATACGCCTCGACAACAACACCCTGCGCGGCGACAACACCGATGGCATTGGTCTGGTACGCGATCTCACGCTCAACCAGGGCTTCCGTTTTGAAGGCAAACGCATCCTCATGCTGGGCGCCGGTGGCGCTGTGCGCGGCGTCATGCGCCCGCTGTTGGAGCAACAACCCAAACGGGTCATCATCGCCAACCGCACCGCAGCCAAGGCCTACTCTCTGGCCAATGGACTCTCAAGCTATGGACAGGTAGCGGGCTGCGGACTCGACGAACTGGAGGGCATGCAGTTCGATCTCATCATCAACGGCACCTCCTCCGGCTTGTCAGGCGAAGTACCGGACCTGCCGGACGGCCTGCTGGACAGCAACGGCTGGTGCTACGACATGCTCTACAGCCGTCAGGCCACACCGTTCCAACTCTGGGGACGCGAACACCATGCAGCCCGCTCCCTGGACGGCCTCGGCATGCTGGTGGAGCAGGCGGCGGAGTCCTTCTCGCTCTGGCGCGGCGTACGTCCGGAGACGGCGGAGGTCATCGCCATGCTACGGGCCTAGCGCCTCTTCGGCCTGGCATCGATTTAGGGATTTCGTCCATAATCGAAGCCGGATGCCCCGCCAGAAAAGGAGTCGGCCAGGGGCGAAGAGACAACGGGACAAGCCGGGTAGCGGGCAGCGATGCTGAAAACGAAACGTCGACAGATCAAATTCATCGCCCCGAATGTGCAGGCGCTGCATCCCCGTGATCGCCTGTTGCGTCGCATCGACAATGCCGCGGAATCCCGCCGCAGCATCTGGATCGGCGCGCCGGCGGGTGCCGGTAAGACCTCGCTGGCCGCCCTCTGCGCGGCCCGTTTCAAGGGCACCGTGATCTGGTTCCGGGTCGAGGCAGGGGACCGGGACGTGCGCAGCTTCATAGGAAACCTGTATGCCGCGACAGGCCTGAAGCCACCACAGGACGATCCCTTCAAAGCCGATTTCGACAGCCTGCGGGACGCCCTTCACGATCAGGCGGATCATCTGCCGGCTGACACACTCTGGATTTGGGACGGCTGTGAACAGCTGGATGACGCCTCTCTGCAGTGGCAGGTGCTGGCGGATCTCATGCAGCACCTGCCAGTCCTTCCGCAAATGCTTTTCACCAGCCGCACCCCCCCTCCGAATGATTTAAGCCGACTCCAACCGGCCGGCCGGCTGGAGACTCTCGACTGGCACGACCTGCGCCTCTCGCCCGAGGAGTCACACGCTATCGTAGAACGGATTACCGGCCAGGTGACACGCCAACAACAAGAGCACTGGCACGCCCTCAGCAAGGGGTGGGCTGCCGCCCTGGTGCTGCTGGCACAGAGGGGAGGCAGCCCCCAGGACGCCGTCAGCGTGCGGAGTACAGAGAGTTTCGACCATCTGGCTGGCGAACTGCTGCAAGACGTGGATGCGCAACAGCAGCAGAGGTTGATGCAGCTCGCCGTGCTGCCCTGCATCCCGCTGAGTCTTGCTCGAGAGATCCTCGACACGCGGGAAGCCGACCAAGCGCTCGCGGAGATGGCGGCAAGATGGCAACTGATGGAGGTGAGCCGACACCGGGAGCCGATCTATCGCTTCCACCCCCTGCTCAGGGACTATCTGTGCAGGCAGCTGGAACGGACGCAATCGATGCAGGCCGTCAACGCCCTGCGCCGGCGTGGCGCCGCCGCTTTTGAGAAGCACGGTCTGCTGGAGGAGGCGGCGGATCTCAGCTGCCAGGCAGAAGATTGGCCGGGATTACTGCGTCTGGTACTGGTAATGGCTGATTCACTGATCGCAGCCGGCCGTTACCAGGTACTGCAAGCCTGGCTGCAGCGGATCCCGGCGGCGGTGGCTGACACCACGCCCTGGCACAGCTACTGGCTCGGGCTCTGCCTGCGCTTCGAAGACCGGGAACAGGGCTGGCTCCTGCTGCAACAGGCATTCGACCGTTTTCGTGACGAGGGGCAGGTAACCGGCCAATACGCCGCCTGGCTGGCCCTGACAGAGGCCATGCTGGTGGTGTTCGAGGACCTCAAGCCGCTCAAGCGCATGCTCGACGAGTACGAGTCACTGCGCCAGCGCCATCCTCGTTGCCCTGACATGGCGTTACGCTTGAAGAGCCTTACCCTGGCCGGCTCGGTGATGTCGATTCTGGCACCCAGGCATCCCCGGCTGGCGCGCCTTATTCGGGTGGCTGAGATCGGGGTCCGCCTGGTACCCTTCCGGGTACCAAGGCAGGCGGCCTTTACCTACCTGATCATGCACTACGCCAACACCGGTCAGATCGCCCGCATGCACGCTATGGCCTGCCAGCTACTGCCACGCCTCGACGAAGAGGGTCTGCCGGGCCCGCTGCGCCTGTTCGGTCACGCCATGATCGGCCTGCATCAGATCATCGCCGGTGAAGCACAACCAGATAAAGTGCTTAAGGCGGCGGTGCGTCTCTCCCAACGCATCGGCGACGGCATGTTCAGCACCATTCCCCGCAGCTACCTCATCTACTATGAGATCATCAGCGGCCACCTGATCGAAGCGCAAAAGCGGTTGCAGGAGCTTGAGCGGGTAACTCCGCCAGAGAACCGCATGTACCAGGCTGCTCATGACTTCATGGCCGGGTGGCTGGCAATCGCCGAGGAAGAGCCGGGCAAGGGCCTGGAACTGTGCGCCCTCTCCAAGGCGCAGTGTCGTCAACTGGCGTTTGATTTCGGCCGCGCACTGAATACCAGTCTGCGGGCGCAGACGCTGGCGCTGCAGGACAACCTGATGGAGGCCCGAACGGAGCTCGACGAGCTGGCGCAGCTGACCGAGGAGAGCGGCAGCCAGCTGCTGAGGGTGATGCTGGGCCTGGGCGAGGCCTGGCTCGCCTGCTGCCGGGGTGACCGCGAGGACGCCGGGGAGAAGCTCGCCGGGGCCCTTGCCATCGCCGAGCGCGAGAGCATCATGGCCTATCCTGGCCTGCTGCGGCCCGTGACCGCCGAACTGGCCCTGCTCGCCAGCGAATTGGGAATCGCCGGCGGCTTCGTTCAGCGACTGGTGCAACGCTGGGGTCTCGCCCCCGAGACGCTGAGCCAACTCGATACCGCCTGGCCCTGGCCGGTACGCATCCACACCCTGGGCCGCTTCGAGGTGCTGCTTGGCAATGTTCGGCTAGGTTCGGAACAGGCCAGCCACAGCCGTCCCCTCGAGCTGCTGGCTGCCCTTATCGCCCTGGGACGATTCCAGGTTTCCAAAGCGACCCTGTGCGACCGGCTCTGGCCCGATACCGAAGCGGACAAGGCGCACCACGCCCTCGACAACCTGATCTACCGGCTGCGAAAACTGATCGGTAGCGAATCGATCCGCATCAGCAACGGTCTGATCAGCCTCGACCACAGCCGGGTCTGGATCGACTGCTGGTGCCTGGAGGCGCTGGCCGACACGACAGCAAGCAAACAGCTCGGCGCCGCCGAAGCGGCCGATCACCTGCTGCGAATCTACCAGGGCCAGTTTCTCGCCGGCCAGGAGCAACTCTGGATCACCTCAGCCCGCGAGCGCCTGCGAGACCGTTACGTACGCCTCGCCGGCCGGCTGGGTGAGGCACTGATCTCAGAGGGTGCCTGCGAGAACGCGATCGAACTCTGGGAACATGCTCTGAGTCACGAGCCCCTGGATGAGGGGCTCTATCTGCGGCTCATGAAGTGCCTTGCCGAATCGGGTCGTCCGGCTGACGCCCAGCGGATCTATCTGCGCTGCCGGGACGCGCTGCAACGCCATCTGGCGATGGCCCCCGGCGAGGCGATCCAGACTTACGCCCGCAGCCTGGGCGGCTGATAGAGCTGCTCGAACCCGAAACAGCGTCCCTCATCCACGCCTCCGATAGCCCCCCTCGTATTGTCCGTCGGACTAACGGTCCCATCCCCCGGACAAACGGCTCCCCCCTGTGAGTCCCCTGTGAGGTGCACCGGGTTAGGGTCTGCACAAGAGACGACCACTTCCGGAGGCAACCCCAATGGCAAAATTGACAAGGACATGGAGATCAACCCTGGTGCTGCTGCTCACCCTTTCGGGCTGCGGAGGTAGCGGTGGCGGCGGAGAGACGGGGGCCACCACCTTTGCCAAGGTCTACGGCGACAATTTTCCCGTCGAGGCCCTGAGCGTGCTGCCCGCAGGCGACGGCTATCGGATCTATGGCAGTGCCAGCGGGGAGTTCGCATCCTTGCAGCTGGACGCTAACGGCAATCGGGCAGCTGATGCCGAGGTGGCATCGAGTCTCTCGAATTTCGCGGCATTGGACGGCAGGCATCGCCTGCTGCCCGATGGGCGCCTGAATGTCGGCATCGACATCAACCGCACTCGAAACCGCTACAGCCTTCATGTCAACAGAGTGCAATACAACAGCGACCTCAGCCAACCGCCGTCAACCCTCTGGCAGCATACCGAGGCGATGGACTACGGCACGACCCTCTGGAACAGTGCAGACGCCGACATCAACGGCTTTCCTGCGCAGCTGCTGGGCGTTGAAATGCTGCAGCTTGAAACCGCTGTCGCCACAACGGGCTTTCAGGGCGCATTCGTACTGCTGCGCGAAACCGCTGCGGTCGAAACCCGTCGCTACGGCATCACCAGGCGCACCCGTTTATTACTCTTTCACTTTGCATCGAATGGCGCTCTGCAAACCATCAAACAGGTCGATGAACGCGGGGTGCCATCGACATCGGGCGTGATCACTGATGAGATACGGGTCTTTTCCAAATGGGTGGCGAATATCAAGCTGGCAGTCGGCCACACTGGCGCCTATGCCATTGCGATTCCCAAACTGCAGGTCAATAGCTACTACAGCTATACCACGGAATACACCGTCTCGGTCTACGATGGCGCGGATGGTCTGAGCTGGACGCAGACCCTCGGCCCCTGGCAGACCAACGGTACCGGCGGCACCTATAATTTTGTTTCGGTCGCAGAGATGGGCGTGCTATCCGGCACCACTAATCTGGTGCTCTACCTGAAAGGCGAACGTCTCCGCTACCTGGGCCTGGACACCGGCGGCGGCATCCTCTGGAATCTGGACCTCGACAGCCTGAATGCCACACCGGTCGGCCTGGCCTGCAAGGAGTTGGGCGGCTGCCTGTTTGCCGGGCTGACCAGCAACCCGCGCCACCTGCTGCTGTGGGACGAGCAGGGCAGTCAGGTGGGCGATTTCGACCTGACCGCCACCGGCATCAGTAACGCGAGCATGCGCGAGAAGCAGATCGTCGCCTGGCCGGACGGCGCCTTCCGGCTGCTGCTCGGCAGGAATGCCGCCGATCCGGCAAACGACGAGCGCTTCCTGTTCCATCTCTCTCTCGGCGTCACCAACGTCACTCTCAGCGGTCAGGGCGACAGTCTCTGGCTACAGGCGGGCGACGTGCGTGCAGAATCGCTGACGCTCAACCCCTACGGCTACTCCGCCAATCAATACGTCAATACCTATCAGCGCATCTATGACAGCAGTAACACGCTGCTGTTCGACGCCGACAGCCTCTATACCCGCCTCTCGGGACCTCCGGTGAGCGTCGCCGAACTGGCCGATGGCCGCACGCTGATCCTGGGCGACGATGAAAGCCTGATCTTCCTGCGCGACGGACGGGTTGAGCAACGGCTTGTCGCTGCAGCGGATTTGATTCCGAAATCTATCGTAGCGCTGGCCAATGCCAACCGTTTCATGCTTATCGGATACAACGGCTGGGCGGTTTACGATCTGAGCGGACGCCTGATCTGGAGCCGATACCCGGTGTTTCCTGCCAGCCATGACACTTACAGTTACGACTCCCTGGGCAGCGCCGAGTTCGCCGACGGCGACCTGCTGCTCAGCGGATACCTCTATGATTACGCAGATTACGACAAGGAAGTCCTGCTCTATGCTGCCCGCGTGGGCAACGACGGTACGCTTCGCTGGCAGCACACCTGGGGGCTCGGCGACAACCACCATCCCAGCGTCCAGCCACTGGTGACCAACGACGGTCAAACGGACCGGGCCATCCTCGCCGTCACCAACACCTCGCCGGCGATCAGCCTGCTAAGGCTCGATCCCGCCAATGGCGGTATTCTGTTGCGGCAGGACCTCGCACCCAGGGGCGCCGGCGGCGAAATCAACCGGCCGGTCTATCGCTGGTGGTTCGAGGATCGGTCCCAGCAATCGCCATTCCGGCTGGCGGTTACCCCGACGGGTGGTTTGTGGCTGGGCTACACCTCCTCGGCGCTGGTCTCCCACGAGACGGCTTTCGATACCAGTGGCAATCCGGAATCCCTGCCCTACGGCGGCGACAACATGGCCCTGATCCGCTTCACCCCCGATCTGGAGCCCGACCGCCTGCGCGTCTACGGCGCCGGCGGCGATGACCGCCTCAAAGACCTGCATCTGCTCAACGATGGCGGCCTGCTGGTGGCCGGCAGTACCTCCTCCTTCGCCCTTGGCTGGGATGGGGACGACAACAACAGTGGTGCGGTGACCGACGCCTGGATTATGCGGCTCGATGCCAGCGGCAATATCAACGAAGGCTGTCAGTCGCTGCTGGCCAGTTTCGACGACACCGCCGCCAGCCAGTATCTGGGCACGGCCAGCGGTACGAGCTTGACCGAAACAACCGCACTCTCCGCCAGCCTGACGTTGACACCCTTTGCGCTCGACAGCCAGCTCGGCTCGCGCCCCGCCGGCTTGACCACGCTGAACCAGCCACTCGAGACCGCCCGCATGTGTCTCGGCACGGTGACACCGCCACCCCAGCCCACTCCCCCGGCGAGCGGCGACTATACGCTGACACTCACCCTCGAGGGCGGCCCCGGGGCCGGCGAGGTCTTCAGCCTGCCCTTACCACCGCAAATGCAGTGCATCAACAGCGCCGAGCCGACCACCGTCTGCACCTATTCCCTGCCTGCCGGCACCCCGGTCCACCTGGTCGGTAACGCCTTTGGTGGACTGACCCTGAGCTGGGGGGGTTGCGATATCGCCAACAGCGAGGGCTGCACCCTGGTCATGGATACAGACCGGCAGGTGACCGCCACCTTCAGTCCCTGAGGCGCCGATACCTGGCGGCGGCCACCCTTTCGTGGCCGGCCGCGGTGGGCAGATGAGAGCGGTGAACGCTTGCGTGACAGGTTTGAGTGATGAGTCGCGTTTTCGCTACGCTCACGGGCTGGAGAAGTCCCCCTCTCCCCTCGCGGGAGAGGGGGGGACACATCCCGGTGCATAAGCCAAACTACAAGACACCCGTCCGTCACTGCATGCCCCCGCGGCAGATGAAACAGAGACATCCAAAAAAAGGAGAGAGATCGTATGAACCCTTGGCTCAGTAGTTACCTCACTGTTCGAAAGCTCATGGCATTGGCCCTCCTGTTCAGCCTGACCCTGCCCGCCATCGCCGGCAGCGATCTCTTCATCAATCGTGCGCAGCTGAGTGCGAGCCAGGTCGCGCGCCTGGAACAGCGGTTGAACACCGAGCTGATCCCGGGGCGCTACTGGTACGATCGGCGTTCCGGCCTGTGGGGTCGTGAAGGAATGCCCAACGCCGGCCAGCTGCCCGCCGGTCTCCCGGTGAGCACGCCCATGCCGAGTGACATCTCCGGCGGCGGCACCGGTGTCTATGTCAACGGCCGGGAGATCCATCTGCAGGAGTATCTCTTCCTGGTCTCGCTCTACGGCAGCGTGATTCCCGGCCGCTACTGGCTAGACGCCAACGGCAACGCCGGCTTCGAGGGAGGCCCTGCGGCCTACAATCTATTCCGGGCTCGGCGGGGCTATAACGCCGGCAGTTCCGGCGGCCACAACTGGCGCGGTGGCAGCGTCATTGGCGGGGGAGGCACCACCGGATTCATCGGCACCGACGGTACCAGCGTTATTTGTGGCGGTGGCGGGTGTACCTACAACTGACGGCCAGCACACGGATTGCCGTGGACAGGGCCTATCGGCACGGCTAGCAGTACTTTCCAGAATCCGTAGTTCGAACAGCGTCCTGTGGTGGTGGCAGCGGTAGAGAGGCCCGTCGGCGAATCGGGCCGGTGAGCCAAACTGGTCGGAGTCTGGATATTCGGTGATTTCCGGCGAGAGCCTGATGCTGACCGCCAACAGGTTTGTGGCAGACTGCCTCGTTGTCTTGCCCAACCTTCAATCTCCATCACCCGCTCTATTTATACTGCCACTTTCCCGCCACGTGTTAATGTTGGGCCCCCGTGGACAATCTCACCGCAGCATCACTCTGTTTATGAGCCAGCAACTGGAACGCATGAAGGTGTTAAGCGCCGGTATCCTCAGCCTGATACTGACCCTCGGCATTGCGCGTTTTTCCTACACCCCTTTGCTACCCCTGATGCAGCAGCAGGCGGGATTGGGTATTTCCGAAGGCGGCTGGCTGGCGGCGTTTAACTATATGGGTTATCTGAGCGGCGCACTCATCGCCTCCTTCACCAGCGATCTGATTTTAAAGGATCGGTTATACCGGGCCGGTTTGATCGTCGCCTTGCTCACCACGGTTGGCATGGGTTTCACCGAGCAACTCTGGATCTGGGGCCTGCTGCGCTTTTTTGCCGGCCTCAGCAGCGCAGCGGGACTGCTGCTGGGTTCGGGCTTGATTCTCAATTGGCTGATCCGCCACGATCACCGCAGTGAGTTGGGCATCCACTTTGCCGGTGTCGGTCTGGGCATTGCCTTCTGCGCCCTCGTTGTTGAAGTGATGGTGCACACGCTCGATTGGCGCGAACTCTGGTTTCTTTTGACCGCGCTCGGATGCGTACTGCTGATACCCGCCTGGCGCTGGCTTCCGCCTCCCGACACCTCGACGCTGACCCGTGGCGGCGGCAGTATGCACGACAACCCACCCGGCAAGCTCTTTCTGCGCATTTTCATCCTGGTCTATTTCTGTGCCGGCGCCGGGTATGTGGTCAGTGCCACCTTTATCGTTGCCATCGTCGACCAGTTGCCGGGCCAGCAGGGCAAGGGGACGTTCACCTTCATGCTGATCGGCCTGGCGGCGGCACCGGCCTGTATTCTCTGGGATTTGATTGCGCGCAAGGTGGGCCACATCCATGCGCTGATCGGCGCATTTGCTTTGCAAATCGTCGGCATCCTGTTGCCCACCATCAGTCATAGTTCATGGCTGGTCTATCTCAGCGCTGTGCTCTTCGGCGGCACCTTTATCGGTATCGTCAGTCTGGTGCTCACCGTGGCTGGCCGCTACTACCCGACACGCCCGGCCAAGATGATGGGGAAAATGACCGTTTCTTACGGCGTCGCGCAGATCGCCGCTCCCGCCATTACCGGTCTGATTGCCGAGCAGAGCCAGGGCAGCTATGACGCCGGGCTCTATCTGGCGGCCATCCTGATGGGGCTTGGCACCCTGCTCATGCTGCAGCTCAAAATGCTTGCCCGGGAATGAGCAGCCAGGTGCTTACCTAAGTTTGGTACGGCGAAAGCAGTCCAGCGTGTGATCGTCCACCAACCCTGCCGCCTGCATAAAGGCATAGCAAATAGTGGTACCGACGAACTTGAAGCCACGCTTCTTCAACGCCTTGGCCAGTGCATCCGACTCGGGCGTGGAGGCCGGCACATCCTTCAGCGTACGCCGCTTGTTAATGATCGGTTTGTCGCCGACGAAGCTCCAGATAAATCCACTGAAGCCCCCCGGCTCTTTTTGCAGTTCGAGAAAAGCGCGGGCATTGATCACTGTCGCCTCAACCTTGAGGCGGTTGCGCACAATGCCTGGATCCTGCAGCAGTTTGTCGATCTTTTTCGGGGTGTAGCGGGCGATCTTAGCGGCATCGAAATTATCGAACAGCCGACGGTAGTTCTCCCGCTTCTTCAGGATAGTGATCCAGGAGAGCCCGGCCTGCGCGCCCTCCAGGATCAGCAGCTCAAACAGCGCCCGATCATCGCGACAGGGGACCCCCCACTCCTCGTCATGATAGGTGCGGTAGAGCGGCTCGTCGCCGACCCAGGCACAGCGTTTGCGTTTATCCATTGTGACTCCTTGGCAGATGATCTAGGCAGGAAAGCGGATCAATCTCAGCCCGCCTTCTGCGCCAGTGTCAGTATGAAACCGTTATTGTCACGTATCCACAGCTCGCGCATGCCGTAGAAGGCGACATGGTCAGGCACGATGACCTCCACTTGTTTGTCGATCTGTGACAACAGATCATCCAGGCTCGCAACTTCCAGATAGAGCGTGCCGGCAAAGCTCATCGGCAGCGCCTGCATCGAAGCGCACTCCTGAGCCAGTGAAGCCTGCGACTGAAACATCAGCTTCGCTTCATCCCGCCCCAGCATGGCCCATTGTAGAGGGTCGTCGGCTGCAAAAACCTCCTGCATCCCATCCAGGTTCTCGGCCCCTTCTCTCAGGCCAGCCAGAAAGCGAAAGCCCAGATTGTTGCAGTAGAACTCGACCGATTCGTTGACGTTTTCGGTCATCATATTTGGCATCAGTGATGTCGTCATTGTTAGCTCCAGAGTGGTTGATGTCGCTGCAGACTAACCGCCCCCTACTGACACCCTGCTGTCAGTAGGGTGCCGCGACCATGGGTGTCGTGTAACCTTTCCTTGTGCATCCACCAGGAGATCGGCCATGCCTGTCAGTGAAGAATATTTGGACTATTTGCGAGACCTGTTGAATTGGCTACCGCAACTGCGCATCAAACGCATGTTCGGCGGCGCCGGCCTCTACAGCGATGACATCTTCTTCGCCATTGCCGATGATGGCGAACTCTATCTCAAGGCTGACAAAGAGAGCGTGGCTTTCTACCGGAAAGGGGGCAGCGAACAGTTCACCTACGAGACGAAAGGCAAACTCAGCCGCATGAATTACTGGTCGGTGCCCGCCGAGGTCATCGAAGAGCCGGATGAGTTACGCCGCTGGGTGGGGATCGCCCTCGACACCGCATTACGTGCCAAAAAGTAGTCCATGCGACGCGCCGACCGTCTGTTTCGCATCACCCAGGAACTGCGTAGCGACCGCTGGCTGACCGCCCGCGCACTGGCTGATTTGCTGGAAGTCTCTGAACGAACGATCTATCGCGATATTCAGGATCTCTCCCTCTCCGGCATACCCATCATCGCTGAAGCCGGCCTCGGTTACCGCCTGATGGCGGGCTTTCGCTTACCGCCACTGATGTTTGACGAGGAGGAGCTGGAGGCGCTGCTGCTGGGTGTGCGCATGGTCGGCGTCTGGAGCGAGCCGGTATTGGCCCAAGCCGCTGAGCGGGCGGTGGCGCGTATCGAGGCGGTGTTGCCGGAGCGGTTATTGCCGGAGCTGTCGCGCAAGGCCATCCTGGTGCCGCCCTCCGGCCCGGATGAAGCGGTCAGCGATGCCCTCCACCTGTTGCGTCACGCGGTGCGCAACCGGCACAAGGTGAAGTTCCGCTATCAGCGTGCTGACGGTGAAAAGTCTGTGCGGATCGTACGCCCGCTGGGTCTTGCCTACTGGGGCCGAACCTGGACCCTGGTCGCCTGGTGCGAACTCAGAGACGACTTTCGTCATTTTCGCCTCGATCGCCTGGACAACCTGTTCGAAAACGGAGAAGACTTTGCAGATGAGACGGGGCGTACCCTGGATGATTTTCTCTCCTCGATCACCAACGCGGCTGAGTCCGACTCGAAGCAACCCGAAAGGCCTTGACTCGAACGGCACTGGCCTGGTTAGTCAGTCGTTTCGCCCGCACCCTGCATCCACGCCACTACTGATGATTTGACTCTATCTGTTTCAGTTTCAGCTGCATCTCCATCGCCCTCGCCCTGTAGCCAGGCGCCAGGGGATGCTTGGGATCGAGGGCCAGGATCTTGTCCCAGAGCACGATCGCCTGCGCCAGCTCCTGGTTGCGAAAATGGCGCATAGCCTCCCGGTGGTAACCATCGGTCAACTTGTCCCGGCAGAGACCCTGCGCCGCCCGCGCTTTTTCATTATTTGGATCGTAAGTGAGCGATTGGGTAAACATCGCATAGGCATTCTCCACCTGGTCTCCTGATAAAAGATCTTTGCCAAGGCGATAGAGCCTTCTCGCCTCCAGCTTATCTTCAATCTGAATCAGATTCTTGATCGCCTGTTCATCCGCTGCATCCAGCAGCACCACCTTCTCCAGCAGACCGCGAGCCTGTTCCAGCTCGTCCTCGAGGACGAGCTGCTTTGCGTATTCGCTGTAGTAGCTTATCTGCAAGCTTTGCACCGTCTTGGCCGAAGCATAGCGTCCGCCCTCACTATCGAGCTGGGAGATCGCCGCAGGCAGATCCCCCATCGCGTAGAGTTTCCTGGCCTTATCGAGCACCTGATCCAGCGTCGCTGCCGGGGGTGGACTCGGTTGCATCACTGCCTGCTGAACGCCCGCTTCGTTCCCGCTACTGCCGATTGCGTCTTGC
>JARRNY010000053.1:0-18847 GCA_037384445.1 Candidatus Thiodiazotropha sp. | reverse complement strand
CTGCCATAGAGCTGGGCGAATGCGCCTGTCTCCACCGCCAGGCCATCGATCGTCAAGCGGGGACGGTGGTCGACCTCGACAACGCCGGAGTCATCGATGAGAACCAGACCGGTCGGTACCACCAGCGCTGGATCATCGCAGGCGACATCATCCATATACGGCTGGGAGGCACTCTCCAGCGCCGGATCCCAGAGCCGGCAAAAGCCGCTGCCAGGCCAATCAGCGGCAGCCACCGTGGGCGCGGTGAGATCGATAGCCAGCATCTTTACCAGGCCGACGGCAGCGGCCGGCTGCTGCAGATTGCTGTCCACCAGCAGATCACTCAAGGGGCCCGCAGCGCCACTTTTTGTCAGGTTATCGAAGAATGCCGAATCGGTGCCCAGTTCGATCAACGCACAATCGGGACCGTCGCTCTTATGCGATGGCAGCGCATCGCACAACAGCACCGTCCCGGCTGCCGCATCGTAATCGGCGATCACGCCATCCAGCCGCACTAACTTACCGCTGAAGCTCTGGTTGATGACATCGATGAAAACCACCGGGCGGAAGTTGTAATCGGTCTTATTGCCCGTCTGCACGATATGGATCGAGTTACCCGCATCCATATCGAGCTGCAGCGTCACCGAGGCATCGGGCGCTACCGTGAAGCAGTCGCGCGCCAGCAGATCGAGTTTGCCGTTACCCGGCAGTTTTGGATAGTAACTGGAACCGTCAGCGGCCAGCACCAGTTCCAACCCATTGGGCTTGGTCAGAGTCAGCCGGACCTTGCAATAGGTACCCACCGGCACATCGTCACGGAAGGTAAAGGGCACGGCCTCATTGCGCAGTTTCAAAAGGTCCACCATCTCCGCCGGGCCGTCGAACAGAGAAACCCGGCCACCGTCGCCACCGATCAGTTCCACCCGCTCGATGCTGGCGTTGATCTGCGAAAACAGAGAAGGATCGGCTGGCGCATCGGTCAGCACAACACCGACAGCACCGGTGCGGCCCGATGCCGTGACAGATGAGGAGGACGATCCGCCGCCACAGGCACTCAACATCGAAACCAGCAATAGGCAAAGGGTCGCCAGCGCCAGGCGCATTGGTTGCTTATACATAGAGAATCTCCTCAACATAGGGTCGTTTTTAAGTATTTATTCACTATACGCCAGAAGAGGGGGGGCAATCTCCCGGGAAAATGTAAACCCTTGCAAAGCTCCTCACACTTTGAACAGGGAAAAACAGGCGGGATTTGCAGGGTTATTTGCCCTTGATGGGGTGATATGTCCAGTGATGATCGACCCTGCTACGCCAACGGGCAGCGCAACAGGCAGGAATACCCGCTCGGGAAATTGGTGAATTTAATTCACCCGGGGTGATAGCGGGCCAACGGTGGCAGATCACCCGTCAGACCCATGGCACGTCGCACCAGCAGTTGCTTCAGCGGGCCGGAGCGGTCAGCCAGGGAGAGCCCCAGGTTACGCACCAGTTTCAGTGGCACAATCTCGTTACTGAAGGTGCGCTTGAAGGCATCCATTGCTGCCAGCATGGCCATGTTGCCGCCCTTTCTGGCGCGTTCGTAACGCCGCAGTGTGGCCTGGCTGCCAATGGCGCGTCCTGCAGCTCGCGCCTCGATCAGCGTCTGCGCCAGTGCAGCGGCATCGAGCAGACCCAGATTCACTCCCTGCCCCGCCAGGGGATGGATGGCATGGGCGGCATCGCCGACCAGCGCCAGACCGGGACGGATGTAGGTCTCGGCATGCCCCAAGCGCAACGGGAACACCCCACGGGGACCCACCGCTTCGACCCGGCCCAGCATCGCTTCGCTGGCCTCGGTCAGTGCGCTGCAGAATGCCATGTCGTCCAACGCCATCAATTCGGCTGCCGACTGAGGCGAAGTCGACCAGACGATGGAGCAGCGCCCATCATCGAGCGGCAGGAATGCCAATGGCCCCTCTTTCATGAAGCGCTGTCGTGCGGTGTAGCCATGATGCTGCTCTACAGTGATAGTCGCGACGATGGCATGTTGATCATAGTCCCAGCCACGGGTGCCGATACCCGCCATGGCGCGTAGCTGGGAATCTCTGCCATCAGCAGCCACGATCAGCTTCGCTTCAAGTCGTTTGCCGTCACTCAGATGCAGCGCGGGGCCGTTGTGCAAATCCAACTCTCTGACACCGGCAGGAAAACTGAGCTTCACATTCGGTAACTGTTCCAACCGCTCCCACAAGGCGAGTTGGGTTACCCGGTTCTCCACAATGTGCCCCAGGTTGGCCTCACCAATATCAGCCGCACTGAAATGCACACGCCCGTTACCGGCCGCATCCCAAACCTCCATATCGGTATAGGGGCTGATACGCAGTTCACTCATGCGTTGCCAGACGCCCAGGTTTTCCAGTACACGTTGCGAAGCCCGGGTCAGTGCAGAGACTCGCAGATCGACTTCATCCTCAGGCCACTCGCGTTGGGGTTCCTGTCGCTCCAGCAGGGTCACCGAGAAACCGGCCTCTGCGGCGGCACAACCCAAGGCGCTGCCGACCATACCGCCACCGACGATGATCAGGTCGCTTGCTCCATCTACTGCTGTTTCAATCAAGAGAGACTCCCCGGCCGAGCCGCGGCAACCGGCCATTGATACCCATGAACTGTCTTGCCACCAGGTGCTTCAGACTCGGTACGCCATCCAGGCCCAGCAGCCCCAGGTTGCGCGCCACGCGCAACGGCCCCAGTGAATTGGCAAACAGACGCGCCAGACTATCGGTGATCATGGCTACCCTTTGTTGATCGCGACGCCGCCATTCGGCATAGCGATGCAACAGCGACATCTCACCCATATCCCGCTTCTCATCAGCCGCCTCGGCCAACAGATCCGCCAACACCGCCACATCCCTTAAACCGAGATTGAAACCCTGCCCGGTCACTGGATGAATGGTATGTGCCGCATTGCCGATCAGCGCCACTCGAGGTCGCACCTGTTCGCTGGCCTGACGCAGACGCAGTGGATAAGCGAAGCGCTGGCCAATCGTTTCAAGCCGACCAAGCCGATAACCGAAACGTGTCTGCAGATCATCGAGAAAAGCGGCATCGTCACGTGCCATCAGTGACTCCACCTGATCGTCTTTCGCCGTCCAAACCATGGAGATGCGGCTCTCCGTCATCGGCAACATGGCCAGTGGCCCGCTGTCGGTGAAGCGCTCATAGGCGATGCCCCGATGGGGTTGCGAGGTTGTCAGATTCGCGATGATGGCTGTCTGTCCATACTCGCGCTCGCGCAACGGGATGGAGAGTAACTGCCTGACCTGAGAGTCTCCACCATCCGCCGCCACCAATAGTCGAGTGGTGATCCGGCGGGTCTGATCAGCCTGCTGTAGATTGACCTCAACCGCATCGGCATCGACAACAAAAGAGGTTAATCTTGCCGGGCAGATGAATTCGATGTTGCTCTGTTGATGCAGATCCTTTTGCAGCACCTCACCCATAGAGCGGGCGGTTACCACATAACCCAGCGCATCGACCCCTTCATCAACACAATTGAGATGGGTAAAGCCAAAGTGACCACGGTCTGAGATATGAACGCGTTGAATCGGTTCAGAGGCCTCGGACATGGCTGGCCAGACACCGATCCCCTGCAGAATCAGACGACTGCCCCAGGAGAGCGCGATCACCCGATCATCGAAACTGGGCTGTGAGTGATTCTCCAGCGCATAGGCTTCCACCACACCGATACGCAGATCCTGCCCACTCAGAGCACGGGCGAGACTCGCACCGACCATGCCGCCACCAACGATCAGCAGATCGAAATCAACTTCCATGCGAACCCACCATGATCGACTCGATCTCCTCGACCGTCTTCGGCGCATCTTTGGAGAGCACATCGTTACCCTCCTTGGTCACCAACACGTCGTCCTCAATACGAATACCTATACCCCACCACTTCTTCGCCACCCCCTTGGTTCCCGATGGGATGTAGATACCGGGTTCGATCGTCAAGACCATACCTGGCTCGAGCAGACGCCACTCGCCATCGACCTTGTAATCACCCACGTCATGCACATCCATACCCAACCAATGACCGGTGCGATGTGGAAAGAAGGGTTTGTATTTCTCATCTTTGATCGCCTTGGCCAGCGTACCCTTGATGATGCCGAGCTTGATCAAACCCCGGGTAATGGTGCGGACTGCCGCATCATGGGGATCGTTCCAGTGGTTACCCGGCTTAACTTTCTTGATAGCTGCGTCCTGCGCGGCCAATACCAATTCGTAGAGCTGACGTTGCGGTTGGCTGAATCGACCATTGACCGGATAGCTGCGGGTAATATCGGAGGCATAGCAATCGAGCTCGCAGCCCGCATCGATCAGCAGCAACTGATTCTCCTGCACCCGATCCTGGTTATCGACATAGTGCAGCGTGCATCCGTTCTCGCCAGCACCGACGATCGGCGGATAGGCCTGCGCCTTTGCCCCCTGGTGGGTACATGCCTGAATAAAGACAGCTTCCAACTGGTACTCCCACATACCGGGCTTGCACGCCTGCATGACCTGTTTGTGTGCGGCAGCGGAGATTCGTGCCGCCTTTCGCATCACCTTGAGTTCGGAACGGCTCTTATAGAGACGCATCTCGTGCAAGTAGTGGTCGAGGGCGATGATCTCCATCGGCCCCTGCAGTCCACTGCGTGATTCACAGCGGATGCGGTTGATCCATTCTGAAAGGCGCTTATCGAGCTCCGGGCTACAGCCCATGGCATAGTAGACGCGCTCGCATCGCTCCAGCATACCGGGCAGGATGTCGTTCATGTCGCCGATCGGAAATGAGTCATCGGCATCGTAGAGTTCACATGCCCCTTCCTGCCCCGCCCGCGCACCATCCCACTGCTCTTTCTGTGGGTCCCGCTCCCGGTTGAAGAGGATGTATTCACCATGCTTGCGGCCGGGAATCAGCGCACACACCGCTTCAGGCTCAGGGAAACCGGTCAGATAGTAGAAGTCGCTGTCGGGCCGATAGGGAAAGTGTACGTCACGGTTGCGTATCAGCTGCGGGGCGGCAGGCAGAATGGCGATGCTGTCCGGCCCCATCATACGCATCAGCTCGCGACGACGGCGTTTGTATTCAGTCGCCAGCATGTGAATTCTCCTGCACGCTCTTCAACTCCTCCCTGATCAACAGGGTCGCCACACGCAGGAATTCCTGCAACTCCATGTAGGCCGACTCATTTACCTCGTCATCTTCCAGGCTATCCAGATCGATACGGGTGATTTCAGAGATGTCGTTGAGCGCTTCACTGGCGTCTTCACCCAGCTGCTTCTCAGAGACGCCCGCCATACCGAGACCGTAGAGATAACCCTCGCACCAGTTGCACAGCGCCTTTGCCCGCTCCGCCAACGGGGCATCATCCTGCGGCAACAGCAGAGAAAATTCGAGGCCCTCATCATCCATCTGCTGTCGACTCGCAAGATAGAGTTGGCCCAGCATCTGCCGTGCTTCCCGTACCAGAAGATCAGCGGAAGGCCGTTCCTGAAACAGCTCTTCAATCCAGTCCACATGGGCTTCGGAGGTGCCAGTACAGATCAACCCACAGAGCACGCCATGGGTCTCGCTGGCACCCTGATCAAGACCGATCGATTCCAGCGCCTGGTCAAAGCGTGAATAGTTCGGCAAGGCGTTGCTTTCGCTCATGATCTCTTACACCAGTTATCCTATGATTTGACGCGAATCATATCACGCAGTTCTAGAGATTGACCCACCACAGTCAGCCCACTATATTGAACGCCATGAACGAGAAAGAGAAAGCGGACGGCGCAGAGCACGACCTTCGCAACCTTGAACAACGGGTCGAAGACCTGATTCGCGCCTGTTCATTCCTTAAGGATGAGAATAAATCCCTGCGTGCACGCCAGGATAGCCTGGTCGCAGAGCGCGCCACACTGATCGAGAAGACAGAGCTGGCCCGCACCCGCGTCGAAGCCATGATAACCCGCCTGAAATCGATGGAATCGGCCCAGTGAGCAACAACGCCTCCCTCCCCGTCACCGTCCATATCCTCGACAAGGAGTACCGCATCTCCTGTCGCCCCGAGGAACGGGAATCCCTACTGGAGTCAGCTGCCTATATTGATGGCCAAATGCGCGAAATACGCCAGACAGGCCGCGTTATCGGTACCGAGCGCATTGCGGTCATGGCAGCGCTGAACATCGCTAACGACCTGCTGACCATCGAGAAGCACAAAGACGACAACAGTCAAACCATCACTCGCCGCATCAAAAGCCTTCAGGAAAAAATCGAAATAGCCCTGAACACAACAAACCAGCTGGAACTTTGATCCAAATCGGTTTAGCCTAGAGTCATGACATCCCCTGCGGTGTCCGTTAGCTACCCGGGTATTTTCTTGAGCCTAATTTCTACCCTGGGGTCATAAAGAAAGTGCTGGTGTGCATGTCCGCTCTCATGCGGAAAGCCTGAAGCACCTCGGTTGTCCCCACTTGAACCTACCGGTTCAAGAACAAAGGTCGGCGACGGCACAGGCGGGGGGTGTCACTCCCCTCCCTATCTACCACACTATCCCTATGCAATCTGCGCAAATCCGTCGTGAAATACGCACCCAGCGGCAACAACTCTCTGCCCAGACCCTGCAAAAGCACAGCTATCAGCTTCATCGGCTGGCAAACAACTACAAACCGTTCCGGCACAGCCGCCGTATCGCCTTCTACTTTGCCTCTCGCGGCGAGATCGATCCCCATCCATTACTGTTGAGCGCACTCAAGGCAGGCAAGCAGGTCTATCTGCCGGTTTTGCGCAATCGCCCCTCACATAGCCTGTGGTTCGCCGCCTATCGCAGTGGAGATAAACTCGTACAGAATCGATTTGCCATACCCGAGCCTGTCATGCACAACCGACGTTTGCTCATGCCATGGTCACTGGACATGGTCTTCGTGCCCTTGGTTGCCTTTGATCTATCAGGCAACCGACTCGGCATGGGTGGCGGATACTACGATCGCACCTTCGCCTATAAGCGTCAGCGCAGCCACTGGCACACACCTAAACTCATTGGCGTGGCGCATGAGCTTCAACGTATCGATGAACTCAAGACAAAAGACTGGGATATACCGCTCGATGCGGTCATTACAGAGCGTGCTATCTATCACTTTTAAACTTGATCACAAGTATATGCAGGCAAGATAAACACCAACTCAGACGCCCAATCACCACCTAAACACACTTAGCTAACGAGCTCATCAAGCAACAAATTGAATTAATTGATAAAAGATGGCTTTGTTTTCTGGATTTTTTTGATAGCTCAATTATACTCTGTTCATCTATGGGTAGATGTCTCGGGAGGACACTTACGATGGCTAAGAAAAAGGCCGCCAAGAAGAAGGCAGCAGCAGTGAAAGCTAAGACCACTACAAAGAAAGTCGCAGCTAAAAAATCAGTAACCAAAAAGAGAGCGGCAACCAAGAAGAAGGTTGCCAAAAAGAAGGCTACAACCAAGAAGAGGGTAGCCACCAGAAAGAAGGCAGCATCGAAGAAGAAGGTAGCTTCCAAGAAGAAAGCTACAGCGAAAAAGAAGGCCGCACCTAAGAAGAAGGTAGCCGCCAAGAAGAAAGCTACAGCGAAGAAGAGGGCTGCACCTAAGAAGAAGAAGGTAGCTGCCAAGAAGAAAGCTACAGCGAAGAAGAAGGCTGCACCTAAGAAGAAGAAGGTAGCTGCCAAGAAGAAAGCTACGGCGAAAAAGAAGGCTGCACCTAAGAAGAAGGTAGCTGCCAAGAAAAAAGCTACAGCGAAAAAGAAGGTCGCCAAGAAGCGTCCTGCCAGACCACGCAAGGTAACACCGCGGAAAAAGAAAACCGCCTGATTGCCTGGTGGCTAAAAGAAGAAACCCCGCCTGGCGGGGTTTCTTTTTGCCTATGGGTTTATGCTATCGACACCCGCAAAGAGTCGGTAGGCCGGATTATCCGTCTCATCCCAGAAGGGATACTCCAGCTCCTTCAGAAGCTGGGTAAACGCCACCCTCTGTTCTGCCGGCATCTGGATACCCATCAAAACCCTACCATAGGCCGCACCATGGTTCCGGTAGTGGAAGAGACTGATATTCCAGGACTTTCCGAGTTTCGTCAGGAAATATAGCAAGGCTCCCGGACGCTCCGGAAACTCGAAACGGACCAGGCTCTCATTCTCCACCCCACGAGCATGACCGCCCACCATATAACGGATATGCAGCTTCGCAGTCTCGTTGTCCGTCATATCCACAATGGAATATCCATTCTCCCGCAGTCTCGACAACAGCGTTAACCGCTCTTCATCTCCACCACCCAGCTCTACGCCAACGAAGATCTGTGCCACAGACAAGTCACTGAAGCGATAGTTGAACTCGGTGATACTGCGTTTACCGATGAGTCGGCAGAATTTGAGGAAACTGCCTGGGCGCTCGGGGATCTGTACGGCAAACAGTGCTTCTCTACGCTCACCGAACTCGGCTCGCTCTGCCACATGACGCAGACGATCGAAATTGATGTTGGCGCCACTGTTGATAGCGATCAGTGATTTGTCTTTAATCCCTTTCTCCTTCACATAGCGCTTCATACCAGCAACTGAAAGTGCGCCGGCAGGCTCCGTCGTCGAACGGGTTTCATCAAAGACATCCTTGATCGCTGCGCAGATTTCATCGGTACTCACCAGCACCACCTCATCAACCACCTTACGCGCCAGTCGATAGGTCTCCTTGCCCACCTGCCTGACGGCAACACCGTCAGCAAAGATACCCACTTGCTTCAACTTGACCCGCCGCTTGGCTTTCAAAGCATCATGCATAGAGGCGGCATCGATCGGCTCTACACCGATCACCTTCACCGATGGGTAGACATATTTGAGGTATGAACCGACTCCGGAAATCAACCCTCCGCCACCAACCGGAACAAACACCGCATAAGGTGGTGATGGGAGCTGACGTACCAGCTCCATCCCGATGGTGCCTTGTCCAGCGATGACATCCGGATCATCGAAGGGATGGATATAGGTCAACCCTTGCTCGTTCGCCAACTCCTGCGAACGCGCAAACGCCTCATCATAGGAGTCTCCTGCCAAGACGATCTTTGCGCCCAGATTGCGTACCGCCTGCACCTTGATCGGAGGCGTTGTCTTCGGCATCACGATCAGCGCCTGTATCTTCAGCTTGCGGGCGGCCAGGGCGACTCCCTGGGCATGGTTCCCCGCCGAAGCTGCGATAACCCCCCTCTCCCTCGCCTCCTGGGAGAGGTTGATGATCTTGTTGTAAGCCCCTCGCAGTTTGAAGGAGAAGACCGGCTGCAGATCCTCCCGCTTCAGATAGACCCGGTTCTCGAAGCGTTTCGACAATAGCGTCGCACGATCGAGCGGGGTCTCTCGCGCCACATCATAGACGCGGGCGCGGAGGATCTTTTCAATGTAGCGTTGTGACATGAAACCATCCTGATTAGGTTAAGGAACCTCTGATCAATTCGTGAATCGGCGTGAGGCAGTTGAAATGCTCCGGCTCTGCGTTGAAAAGCCTCATAATAGCCGGCTATTATGTGCGCTTTTCGCCTTGATCCGAAGCATTTCTCCTTGCCACTCACTCGATCCAGAATTAATCAGAGGTTCCTAAAAGCGGTAGCGAGTGAACCCATTGCGTGGTTATTATTACGCACACTCGGATGAAACCGAATAAGTTCATCCAAGCATATCACCACTCATGAACGTCAATACCGTGCAGAGTGCGGCTTACCGTACCGCAGATGAGTGGCAAGTAAATCGAGAGTGCGCCCTGATTTTCTGATTCCGCTCTGACGTCAATAAGGGCGCGGCAAGCCGCGCCCTTCTTAATCAAACGGGGCAGGAGTCATGAACGATAGGCAAATATGCGCAAACCAGCGATGCACCGTAGCGAACGATAATCCAGCGGTCAATCGATAACATATGAAAAACAGTCCAGGCAGGGCTGATAACAACGAGAGGATCCCATGACGGCAGACGAACTCAAACAACAAGCGGCCAAAGCGGCCCTGGAATATGTCAAAGGCGGTGTCATCGGCGTCGGCACCGGCTCGACAGTCAACCACTTCATCGACTACCTGGCCACCATCAAAGGCCAGATCGAAGGGGCGGTTTCCAGCTCGGAGGCCTCCACCGAGCGGCTGAAAAGCCATGGCATTGCGGTACTGGACCTCAATGCCACCGGCGAACTTGAAGTCTATATCGATGGCGCCGACGAATCGGACCACTATCTCAACCTGATCAAGGGTGGCGGCGGCGCATTGACCCGGGAGAAAATCATTGCCGGCGCCAGTAAGCAGTTCGTCTGTATTGCCGACGAGAGTAAACTGGTCGATTATCTTGGCAACTTCCCCTTGCCGGTTGAAGTCATCCCCATGGCCCGCAGCCATGTGGCTCGTCAACTGGTCAAGCTCGGCGGCACACCGGTCTGGCGCGAAAACTTCACCACCGACAACGGCAATCTCATTCTCGATGTGCATAACATGGAGATCATGAAGCCGATGGAGATGGAACAGAAGATCAACGCCATCGCAGGTGTGGTCACCACTGGTATCTTTGCCCTGCGCGGCGCGGATGTGCTGATTCTCGGCACGGAGCAGGGTGCGAAGACGGTACTGCCCAAATAAGCACACATTGCGGACGCCGCAAGGCGTCCGAGATGATGCAGACCTGAATTTCAGGCATAAAAAAACGGAGCCCGAAGGCTCCGTTTTTTAGTTCCAATCGTCGGAGACGATTAGAAGCTGTGCACCAGACCGGCGAACAGAGCGGTCAGGTCGTCAGACGCGCTGTCAACAGAGATGTTGGTGTAACCAACGTGCGCATAGGTACGCTTGCTGAAGCTGTGCTCGTAACCGATGCTCCACTGATCGATATCATCTTCGCCACCGGAGAGTTTCACGCTCGGAGACATAGGCGCACCGAAGACCGGGGAGTCACCAGTCAGCCACTGAGCCTTGATCTTGTCGTTGGCGGTGACCATGAAGTGACCGCTCAGACCGTAGGCGGTGGAATCGTCCAGGGCGAGGATATCATCGGTAGACGTTTTGGCGTAGATACCACCAGCCTGCCAGTTGCCGCCGTTCCAGATGAAGGTCGCACGCACGATAGACGGGCTGTAGCTGTCAGGCAGCAGATTGCCGGTGTCGTACTGGTTGTAGGCCAGAGATGCGAAGATCGGGCCGTTGCTGTACAGACCAGCGATGGAGTAGTGATCAGCAATGCTGGTCAGGTCGGAGGTAGCCACATTGCCGGTGTCACCAGCCTCGCCAGCGACGGTAGCGCCAACGAGGGTGAGGCCGCCCATGGCGGGGGAGACGTAAGCGAGGACGTTGTCAACGCGGTCTTCACCGGGGATCACGGTGTAGATATCGCCGTAGGGCAGGTCGCCGAACTCGTCGAATTTGCCCTGGGACATTTTCATCGGGGTGTCGTGACGACCCATCAGGAAGGTACCGAAACCACCGGCCAGACCGATGAACTGGTTACGATCGCCCAGGCCGTCGCCGGAATCCTGGTTGACCTTGAACTCGAAGTGGTAGACAGCGGTCAGGCCGTCGCCCAGATCCTCGGAACCCTTCACACCGACGCGGGAGTGGATGCTATCCACGCTCCACAGGTCGTCAGAACCGTCATCAGCGTTCTGGATGATGAAGTGAGCCTTACCGAACAGGGTGGCGTCAGCCATGGCGGCAGCAGGTGCGACCAGGGCAGCGGCAATTGCCAGAGAGAGTACTTTTTTCATTGAGTGAGCTCCAATGAGTGGTTGGGAAAAATTGACTACGTTGCGAATACTAGACAACACCAAACGTCATTGCAAGAGGAAATTCAACAAAAAAGATACATATTTTTTCTATGTCTCAATAATACAACAACACAAAAAACCATCCTCACAAACCAACAATCAGTAAGTTATCGGCATAACCTCGAATCGAATTAACGACTTAGCCGAGTAACAGAGCAATTCTCTGGGTCATTGTTGCACTTTTATCTCATATATTTTTTCTAACCACAGACGCAGGCAGTTAGAAATATTTCATACAAAATAACAGCAGGTTAAGTACTTAACTTGAGAATCCAGCCGAGTTATGGCGCTGAATATATTGCCAGTATGAGGTTTCATATCAGATAGGGACGACACTGACTTAACAGTGCCATCCCCTGTTGGCAGAGCTATCCAAGCTATCGGTGGGGCAGGGCCCCACCAAAATCACCATTCACCTCAGAAACAAAAGACAGGAATTCTCTCAATCCCTTATTGATGCCAGGCAAGTACCGCATTCCCACCACCACGCCAGTACCCTGTTCGGCCGACACAGCAGCACCCAGAGGCTGGCAATAGCGTGCGAAGAGATTCAATCGACCGACAAAGCAGGCAGAACCCGGGAGCGAATCAGTTCGACCAGGCCGGAAATCAGCGGGTAATCCCCATCCAGAGAGACGATGTAGCCTAGGGTTCGTGGAATATCATTCAGATAGCCGGGTTTGCCATCCCGCCGCTTGAGGCGCGCAAAGATGCCACTGGCTTTGAGGTGGCGCTGCACCCCCATAAGGTCGAACCAGACCAGGAACTCCGCTTCATGCTCGGCGCGCAGCACGCCGGATTGTTGCGCCAGATCGAAATACCCCTGCACCCAATCCTCCACCTGCGCCCTGGGCCAGCTGATGTAACAGTCACGCAACAGGGAGACCAGGTCGTAGGTCACCGGCCCGATCACCGCATCCTGAAAATCGAGAATGCCGGGATTGTGGCTTGGGGTTACCATCAGATTGCGCGAGTGGTAGTCCCTGTGCACACAAACCTGAGGCTGTTGCAGCGCATTGTCTGCCAGGACGGCAAAGGTGGCATCCAGCATCGCCTCTTCAGCCGTCGACAGCGACAGGGATAACTCCTGTTTGAGCAGCCACTCACGAAACAGCTCCATCTCCTGCAACAACAGCGCACGATCATAGGGCGGTAGACCTTCTCTCGGTGCGCAGGCCTGGATTGTCACCAGTGCACCCAGCGCATCGCCGTAGAGTCGCTCCACCGAATCCGCTGACAGTTGGTCGAGATAGAGTGTCGAGCCCAAGTCCTGCAACAGAATAAAGCCATTGTCGGCGTCCTCGGCATGAATCTGGGGAACGTTGAGGCCGATCTCAGCAAAACTTCTCGCTATCTGCAAAAAGGGAGCAACGGTCTCTTTCTCAGGCGGTGCATCCATGGCGATGTAACTCTGCCCCCCTGTCTCGATACGGAAATAGCGACGAAAGCTGGCATCGCCCGAAGCCGGCTCGAAGCTGAAGTCACCGATCATGGGCAGTGTGGCAAGCCAGTTTTTCAGGGCCTCGATACGTTGGGGCATGGACGTTTCCTTGGATCACGGCGTTGTTACAAATCGCGGGTGAGTATACTCCATCCCCACAGCAGGGCAGAGGTGGTACGGCAAGCCGCACCCGAACGGTTATTCATGGCGTAGGGTGCGCCTTGCCGCACCGAATCCCTGGGACCATTCTGGTATTCAGTCCTGAAGCGGCTTGGCTGTATCGACCGGCTTCAGTGAGCGCGCCCACTCCCGTAGATCGTCGGCGATCAGATAGAAACAGGGTAGCGCGAGAAGGATCAGGAGGGTGGCGAAGAGCAGACCGAAACCCAGGCTCACCGCCATCGGTGAGAGAAAGGCCGTCTGGCCGGTAGCGAAAAAAATCAGCGGTGAGATACCGAGAAAGGTGGTCGCACTGGTCAGCAGGATCGGCCGGATACGCACCCGTCCCGCCTCCACCAGGGCGTCTTTGCGCTCCCACCCCTTGTGGCGCAGCCGCTTGGCGAAGTCGATCAATATCAGCGAGTCGTTGACCACGATGCCGGTCAATGCAAGAAAGCCGATCAACGATAGGAACTGCAAATGGTAGCCGAAGAGGATGTGGCCGAAGATCACACCGATGGCGCCGAAGGGGATGGCGAACATCACCACCAGCGGATCGAGCAGGGATTTGAACAGGGCCGCGAGAATAAAAAAGATGATCGCCAGGGCGATGATCATGGCCCGCTTCATGCCGGCCATCGACTCCTCCGCCTTCTTCTTTTCACCGAGAAATATCAGACGCTGCCCCTCCGGCAGCGTGGCAAACTCCTGCTTGACCCGATCAAGCACATCGTTAGGGGTGATAATGTTGGCATCCACCTCCGCAGTAATCGTCGCCAGCCGATGCAGGTTGCGCCGATTGATACTGTTGTAACCCCGCGCCTCGCCGATCGTCGCCACATCGCCTAGATAGACCGTACGACCATCATCCAGGGTGATCGGCAGGCGATTGAGTGCGCCGGCATCGTGGCGCAGCTCATCGTTGTAGATCAGCCGTACCGGAATGCGTTTGTCGCGCCAACTGACATAAGCCAGCTTCAGACCAAGGAAGCCGGTACGCACAGCATCCGCCAGATCGTTCTGCGTCAAACCCAGCTGACGTCCCCGCTCATTGAGTTCGTAACGGTATTCCAGCTTACCCGGGTCCATATCATGGCGTGCATCGGCAACACCCGGCATGCGCGCGATAAAGGCGCGCATCACTTCAGCCTGATCACTCAGACGATCCACCGACTCACCCAGCAGCCCGATCTCCACATCGGCACCGGCGGGACCTCACGACTACCCTCCCAACGGAACTGCAGACTCACCAGCGGCGAGATCCAGCGCTCGATGAAGCCCTTCGGTTTCTGTTTCTTCAGATCAACGATCATCTGAATGTAACGACTGCCCATTTTGATGCGATGAAAGTCGATGAACATCACTCCCACATTGGTCAGCAGGGTGTCGAGTTCATCGTCGCTCAGCGTCTCCATCATTGTCTGCTCGAGCTTGTCTGCCAGACGGGAAGCATCCTCGATACTGTAGGTGCTCGGCGCCTCCACATTGACGAAGAACTGGCCCACATCCACATGACCGAAAAGCAGGAACGGAATACGGGTGACAGCAAAGGCAATGGCGATAGCCAAGATACCAATACTCAGCATCGCCACCGGATAACGATAGTCGAGACTCTTTCTCAGCAGTTGGGTATAGCGCCGGTTGAGGGCCGACCAGTCAATGCGGCCGGTCTTGCGTTGACGCGCGGTACGCAAGTACTCCTTAGCGTGAGACGGCAACACGCCGAAAGCCTCCAGCAGGGAACCGAGCAGGGAGGCACTGACCACCACCGGGATCACCGAGATAAAGGCCCCCATGGTGCCGCCGATGGCGAACATGGGCATGAAGGCGGCAATAGTCGTGGTCGTGCTGGCCACCACCGGCCAGTAGACCTCCTTGGTACCGAGCAGTGCCGCTCCGCCCGGCGTCTCCCCCATCTCCAGATGACGATAGATGTTCTCGTTGACGATGATGGCGTCGTCGACGATCAGACCGAGGGCAATGAGAAAGGCGAACAGGGAGACCATGTTGATGCTGTAGCCCAGCATATAGAGGGTGATTACAGCCACCAGGAAAGAGACAGGTATACCCAAAGCTGTGATGAAGGCGACGCGGAAGTTGAGCATCAGGTAGAGCGACAGCAGCACCAGGGTCAGACCGACGATACCAGAAGACTTCACCGTCTCCAGACGGTTCTTTACATAGACAGAGAGATCGCTGAAGAGCCCCAGCTTCACCCCGGCCGGCAGGGATTGCTGGCGTTTATCGACGAAGTCGCGCACCAGTTTTGCCACTTCGATGGTGGAGGCCTGGCCGGTTTTATTGATCGTCAGATTGACCGAGGGCTTGCCGTTGAAACGCCCGAGGGTCTGCGTCTCCTCCAGTCGCAGGTCGACCCGCGCCAGATCCCCCAGTCGAAGCTGGCCCCCATTGTCGTTACTGCGCAGTACGATGGCTGCCATCTGTTCCGGATCGGGGGGCACCCCCATACCGCGCAGGCGGATATCGCCACCACTCGACTTGAGCGTGCCGCCGGGCAGGTCGCGCAGGTTCTCACGTAGCGCGAGGGCGATCTGGTTGAGCGAGACCTGGCGCGCCGCCAAAACCTGGGGATCGACCTCCACCCAGACCTCCCACTCCCGGTCACCGGCCACCCCCACCGAGGCGACACCGGGGAGCTGAACCAACTCATCTTCGATATCCTCGGCAATGGCGTAGAGCTCGCCGCGCGCAATGGCGCCGAAGAGGCTCACTGATATCACCGGAAAGCGGGTCTCCAGCCGGGCCAATTCAGGCTCTTCTGCCTCCAGCGGCAGATCGTCGACCTGATCGAGCGCGGTGCGCACCTTGCGCATGAAGTCGTCCACATCAGAACCGCTCTTCAAATCAATCAGGATACTGGAGAGTCCCTCATTGCTGGTGGAGCTGATGACGTCGATATCGGCCAGACCCTCCAGCTCCTGCTCAATGGGCAGAGAGACCTGGCGCTCTACCTCATCCGGCGATGCGCCCTCAAACAGGGTCTTGATGCTGACCTTGTCCTGCTCGACCACCGGGAACATCTCCTGCGGCATGGCATACCAGGAGAGCACGCCGGCCAGCAGAACAATCACCAGCAGCAGATTGACCACCAGCGGATTGCGGATGGAGAAGTCGATCAAGGCGCACTCCTTTCGGGCTCGATCTGCACCTTGAGTCCATCGCTAAGCACATCCACATCCCGCGCCACCACCTGATTGCCGACCTCAACTCCGCTGCGGATCGCCTGCTTCTCACCCAGGCGTACCCCCGGCGTCACCGCTCGACGCTCAAGTTGGCCATCGCGGACCAGAAACAGGTAGTACCCTCCCTCTTCCCGCAACAGGGCTGAGGCAGGCACTACCAGCGCGTCTTTGCGTAATCGTAGCGGCAATGCCACCTCCCCCAGCTCGCCAGGCAACAGCTTTTCGCCCGGCACCCGGATGCGGATGGGATGGGTATGGGTCTGGGAATCCGGATTGAATTGCAGGGCTACCAGCTCGCCGGGGATCTGCTCGCCATCCACCGTCACCGTCAACGGCTGACCAAGGGAGAGCGCTGCCGCCACATCACCGCTCACTTCCAGATGGAGCTCCAGGGCGCCGTTGTCGATAAGCTCCAGCGCCAGGGTATTGGCCTGCAGGGCATCCCCCACCTCGACCATGACCCGATTTACGCGTCCGTCGAAGGGGGCTTGCAGACGGGTTCGCTGCAGGTTACGACGGGCGCGGTTGAGGGCAGACTCCTGCCGCGCCAGACGTGTCTGGCCGCTCTCGATGCTGAAGCGAAGCCGGGCAAGCTCGCTCTCCAGATTGATCAGCTTCTGTCGCGCGCTGTCACGGTTGGAGGCAGAGGCGAGGGAACCCTTGCCCAGCTTCTCCAGCCGCTTGAACTCCCGCTGCGCCAGATCCCGGTTCTCCTGCGCCAGCTTCAGCAGGGTCTGATCCTGTTCGATGGCGGCCCGGGTCTCGCCGAGTTGCGACTCCGCTTCGACCACAGCGTCTCGGTAGTCCGCATCATCCAACTGCATCAGCAGATCCCCTGCCGCCACCCGAGCGCCCGGCTCCACCTCACGCTGCATCAACTCCCCGGAGACCTCAAAACGCAGCGAGGCTATCTGCCGCGGACGCAGCACGCCAGTCAGCTCCACCCGGGGTTGCAGATCCTGCAACCGCACCTGTGCCACCTCGACCCGGGTCACGACGTCAGGTTTCATTTCGCTTTTGGCTTGCGGGCGGGTGACAATGAGCAGCCCCACGACCAGTACCGTAAGCAGCAGAATGGCAAGGGTAATCAGCAAGCGGCGTTTAGTGGAGGACACAGCGGTCTGAGGTTCCTTTATTTGAAGATTGGCAGATTCTATGCGATTTTGTGGCAGCCCGCGTGACGATTGATCAATCCACACCGCTTGTCGATGTATCAGCAGGACCAAACAGATAGTGCGGCATCATTCATCGTCAAACGATAAGAGACACTCCATATCATTAGGTTCCCGAGCAGCAACCTTGAATAGCCCCAGCCCCAATATCGCTTCCGTGCGCCGACTACTGCTCGGCGGTGCCTTATCACTACTCTGCGCCAGTTATACGCAAGCTGAGACAGCACGCATCGATCAGGGTATCGATTGGGACTACTGCAACCCGCTCAGCCAACCTTCGCAGTCCGACCTGCCACCACCGCCCGAGTCAAGCGATGCGCCTCAGATCGAGGCCGACACGCTGACTTACGAGCAGGCCGAGGCACGCAGCCTGCTGGAGGGAAACGTACACTTCTGGCGCCTCGGCAGCTATGCCGAGGCGGACAGGATGATCTATGACCAGACCAACCGCAGCGCCGACCTCTTCGGCAACCTCTTCCTGCAACAGGAGGGGTTACGGCTGACGGGCGAGAAAGGTCACTTCGAAGTGGACAACGAGCGCGGCTGGATCACCGGGGGCGAGTTCCGCCTCCCTCAACGCAACGCCCGCGGCAGCGCAGAGCGGTCCGAGATGCTGAGCAAAGAGCTCTCCCACTACAAGGGCGTCACATACACGACCTGCCCGCCCGGCCACTCGGACTGGAGTCTCAGGGCAGCCAAAATGGAGATCGACATGGCCTCGGGCTGGGGCAGCGCGACCCACGCCCGGCTCAACCTGGGCCCGGTTCCCATCTTCTACTTTCCCTACTTCACCTTTCCGGTGGACGACCGCCGCATGACCGGCTTTCTGACGCCCAGCCTGGGCTCATCGGACCGGCTCGGTGGTGAGCTGCAAACGCCCTATTACCTCAATCTGGCGCCAAACTACGACGCCACCCTCACCCCGCGCTGGATGAGCAAGCGGGGAGTGATGCTGGGTGGTGAGTTCCGCTATCTGGACGAACATCAGCGAGCGGTGATCAGCGGTGAAATCCTGCCAAACGACAAGGTCAACAGCCCTGACCGCGGTGATGAGCGCCGCGCCTTTTCATTCCAACACCGGAG